>NZ_JBFUFK010000012.1:0-163843 GCF_056403475.1 Rhizobium sp. P2_G9
GGCCATGACGCATTTCGCGACTATGGCCTTTGCCCTTCCCTTATCCGGCGCTTGCCGCATGGTGTTGATATCCAAAGGCCGCTTCCCAGCCTGTCACATGCCTGTCACGCGTTTGGCTAAACTCCGTCCGCATGCGCGAAGTCCGCGTCGTTCCACCCGAAATGAACCGCGCTTCGCCAAATAAAGAGGTTCAAAATGACTGCTATTACCGCTGACCTGGTCAAGACCCTGCGCGAAAAGTCCGGCGCCGGCATGATGGATTGCAAGAAGGCGCTGACTGAGACCGACGGCGACATCGAAGCAGCCATCGACTGGCTGCGCGCCAAGGGCATCGCCAAGGCCGACAAGAAGTCCGGCCGCACCGCTGCGGAAGGCCTGATCGGCGTCGTCAGCGCCGGCACCAAGGCCGTGGCTGTCGAAGTCAATTCCGAAACCGACTTCGTTGCCCGCAACGAAGCCTTCCAGGAACTCGTCCGCGGCGTTGCCAATGTCGCCATCGGCACCGACGGCACCGTCGAGGCGGTCGCCCAGGCGATCTACCCGGCCACCGGCAAGACCGTCGAGGACACGATCAAGGACGCTGTCGCCACGATCGGCGAGAATATGCAGCTGCGCCGCTCCGCCCTGCTGCATGTCGAGCATGGCCTTGTCGCCACCTATATCCACAATGCTGCCGGCGACGGCATCGGCAAGCTCGGCGTGCTCGTAGCCCTGAAGTCGCTGGGCGACAAGGAAGTGCTCTACTCGCTCGGCCGCCAGATCGCCATGCACATTGCCGCGACCAATCCGCTGGCCATCCGCCCGGAAGAAGTCGACCCGGCCGTCGCAGAACGTGAGCGCAACGTGTTCATCGAACAGTCCCGCGCCTCCGGCAAGCCGGACAACATCATCGAAAAGATGGTGGATGGCCGCATGCGCAAGTTCTTCGAGGAAGTGGCGCTGCTGTCGCAGGCTTTCGTCATCAATCCCGACATCACTGTCGGCCAGGCTGTCAAGGATGCCGAGGAGCTCGCCGGCGAGAAGATCGAAGTCACCGGCATGGTTCGCCTGCAGCTCGGCGAAGGCGTCGAGAAGGAACAGACCGATTTCGCCGCCGAAGTCGCGGCTGCGGTGAAGAAGTAACATTAGGTTCATCAAGAACCGTGCAAATAAGTCGGGCATCGCGTGACAACGCGATGCCCTTCGTGTATCCGGCTCGAAGAACTTCAAGACTCTCGCGTCTAAGCTCCAATCTCGCCGCAACTGGCAGCACTGAGATTGGCCACGCCCGCCTGAAGCATCGGGCGCGCGGCAACCAGGTCCGGCGAAACGGGGAAAACATGACATCAGAAGCGATCTACAAACGGGTTCTGCTCAAGGCATCCGGTGAAGCCCTCATGGGTTCGCAGGGCTTCGGCATCGATGTGACGGTGGCCGACCGCATTGCCGGCGATATCGCCGAAGCGCGGGCGCTCGGGGTGGAAGTCGGCGTCGTGGTCGGCGGCGGCAACATTTTCCGCGGCGTGGCGGTGGCGTCCAAGGGCGGAGACCGCGTGACCGGCGACCATATGGGCATGCTGGCGACCGTGATCAACGCGCTGGCGCTTGCCACCTCGCTGCGCAAGCTCGACATCGACACCGTCGTGCTCTCGGCCATCGCCATGCCAGAAATCTGCGAGAGCTTCTCGCAGCGGGCAACGCTCTATCATCTGTCGCTCGGCCGCGTGGTGATCTTCGCCGGCGGCACCGGCAATCCGTTCTTCACCACCGATTCGGCTGCCGCCCTGCGCGGCGCTGAAATGGGGGCAGAGGCGATCTTCAAGGCGACCCAGGTCGACGGCATCTATTCCGCCGATCCGAAGAAAGTGCCGGATGCGACCCGTTTCGATACGCTCACGCACACGGAAATGCTTGAAAAAGGCCTGGCTGTCATGGATGTTGCAGCCGTCGCTCTTGCGCGCGAAAATCACATCCCGATCATCGTCTTTTCGATCCATGAGAAGGGCGAATTCGCGAAGATCCTGACCGGCGGTGGCCGCAGGACGATCGTTAAAGACAACTAAAGAAGTGTGCCGGCGGTCGGGCGCCGGCCAGGGAGACAGAAAATGGCTACGAATTCCAATATCGATCTCAAAGAGCTGAAGCGCCGCATGGAAGGCGGCGTCGCCGCGTTCAAGGCTGACATCGCCTCGCTGAGAACCGGCCGTGCCTCCGCCAATGTCCTTGATCCGGTGCAGGTCGAGGCCTACGGCTCGCGTGTGCCGCTCAACCAGGTGGCCAATATCACCGTGCCCGAGCCGCGTATGCTGGCCGTCAATGTCTGGGACCGCTCGATGGTCAAGGCGGTAGAAACGGCGATCCGTGAGTCCAATCTCGGTCTCAACCCGATCATCGAAGGTCAGAACATGCGCATCCCGCTGCCGGAGCTCAACGAAGAGCGCCGCAAGTCGCTGGTGAAGGTCGCGCATGACTATGCCGAAAAGGCCAAGATCGCGGTGCGAAATGTTCGTCGCGACGGCATGGACGGCTTTAAAAAAGCCGAAAAGGACGGCGATATGAGCCAGGATGACAGCCGTTCCAATTCCGAAAAAGTGCAGAAGATGACGGACGAGACGATTTCAGAGATCGATCGCTTGCTTCACGATAAGGAAAAGGAAATCATGCAGGTTTAATGTCGGGGATCGTTCCTCGATCAGGAGGCAGAAGCTACAGATGGATGCAAATCTGACCGCGAAGGTCCCTGCTCATGTCGCCATCATCATGGATGGCAATGGCCGCTGGGCCAAACAACGCGGCCTGCCGCGCACCATGGGCCACCGCAAGGGCGTGGAAGCTGTCCGCGAGGCGGTGAGGGTCGCAGGTGACGTCGGTATTTCCTATCTGACGCTTTTCGCCTTCTCTTCGGAGAATTGGACCCGGCCGGAGACGGAGGTCAACGACCTCATGGGTCTGTTGAAAGCCTTCRTCCGCCGCGACCTCGCCGAATTGCATGCGCAAAACGTCCGCATCCGCGTGATCGGTTCGCGCGACAATCTCAGGGGCGATATCCTGCCGCTTCTCCTGGAAGCGGAGGAAACCACCCGCGACAATACCGGGCTGACGCTCGTCATCGCCTTCAATTACGGTTCGCGCGACGAGATCGCACGCGCCGCCCGGAAGCTTGCATTGAAGGTGCAGAGCGGCGCGATGCGGCCCGAGCAAATCGATGCGGTGGCGCTCGATCGCGAGCTCGACACCTATGGCATGCCCGATCCCGACCTCTTGATCCGGACCTCCGGCGAGGAACGGCTTTCCAATTTCCTGCTCTGGCAGTCGGCTTATACCGAACTTCTGTTCGTGCCGGAATTCTGGCCGGATTTCAGCCGCGAGACCTTCTATGCTGCAATCGCCAAATATTCTGGGCGCGAACGGCGATTCGGCGGTCTCGCCGCCGCGGTGTCATAATGAGCCCAGAGCTCAGGCTACGCATCATTTCCGGCATCGTGCTCGCTGTCGTGGTGCTTGCCGCGACCTGGATCGGCGGCATGGTGTTCAGCCTGCTGGCGGCGCTGATTTCCATCCTGATCTTCTATGAATGGGTGACGATCACCGGCCAGTCGCGCAGAAGCCGGCTCACTGCTTTCGGCTTTGCCGGGGTCGTCGTGGTTGCCGTCGAATATATCTTTCACGGCGCCGGAAGCGGCTACATATCGAGCCTGGTCTTGCTCATTGGCTTTACAGTTGTTGCGATCATCATTGCCGCGATCCGGCGGCGCGGCTACTGGCTGGCCGGCGGCCTGTWCTATTCTGGTCTTTCCGGCCTGTCGCTGGCGGCATTGCGCGGAACGACGGGCGGCGGTCTGATCACAATTCTCTTTCTGTTCGGGATTGTCTGGTCGACCGATATTCTGGCCTATTTCGTCGGCCGTGCCATTGGCGGGCCAAAGCTGGCGCCCCCCATTTCGCCGGGAAAGACCTGGTCCGGCGCGATCGGTGGCGCGGTGGCGGGTGTCGCGGGCGGGTTGTTGGTGATCTTTTTGGCGCATCAGCCGGTCAGTCTGGGGCTTGCCGCCATCTGCCTTCTGCTGTCGGTCGCCTCGCAGATTGGCGATCTCTTCGAATCCTGGATCAAGCGACGCTTTCGCGTCAAGGATTCGAGTCGCCTGATTCCCGGCCATGGCGGTGTGATGGACCGGGTTGACGGACTTGTTTTTGCCTGCTTTGTGGCATTTCTAGGCGGGTTGGCCCTGGCTGTCGCAAGCGGCAGCCTGGTGAAGGACGCCGGCAGCCTGGTGATCGGTCAATGATCTCCAGGCGTCGGACAGGGGAATAAAGGGTTGGGATGATGAGCGGTTTGGCTGAAAACCCGTTGGTGCTGATGATACCGGCGTTTGTCCTGGTCATCTCGATCATCGTCGTCATTCACGAGATGGGCCACTACCTGGTCGGCCGCTGGTGCGGCATCAAGATCATGGCCTTCTCGCTCGGATTCGGCCCAGAGCTTGTCGGCTTTACCGATCGCCGTGGAACGCGCTGGAAGGTCTCGGCCGTGCCGCTTGGCGGCTATGTGCGATTCTATGGCGATGAGGATGCATCGAGCCGGCCCGATTTCGATGCGGTCGAGGAACTGCCGCCGGAGGAGCGCGCCAAGACTTTTCTCGGCGCAGCACTGTGGAAACGGGCGGCCACGGTCGCCGCTGGGCCGATCGCCAATTTCGTCCTGTCGATCTTCATCCTGTCGCTGATCTTCATGACTGTCGGCCGCTATATCGTCGATCCGGTGGTCACTGGAGTCGAGCAGAACTCGCCGGCCGCGGTCGCCGGTATACAGAAGGGCGATTATATCCTCGCTGCCGACGGCCGGTCGATCGACACCTTCGATGACCTGGTCCGCTATGTCACGGCACGCCCTGATATCCCGATCGTGCTGACCGTCAAACGCATGGACAAGGATGTCAGCCTGCGTGTCGTGCCGAAAGTGATGGCGCGCAAGGATCCCTTTGGCAACAAGATCGACGTGCCAACGATCGGAGTCGAGGGAGGCGCGGCTGACGGTAGCCGGCATCTGATTCGGTATTCGCCTTTGGAAGCGGTCGCCCAGGCGACCATGGAGACGTGGAATATTGTCACAGGGACCTTCGATTATATCGGCAATCTGCTTACCGCGCGGCTGAAACCGGACCAGATCGGCGGTCCGATCCGCGTCGCCCAAGTTTCGGGACAGGTTGCCACGCTTGGATTTGTCCCGCTGATGAGCTTGGCAGCGTTCCTGTCGGTATCGATCGGGTTACTTAATCTGATGCCGATACCGGTACTTGATGGCGGCCATTTATTGTTTTATGCGATCGAGGCGCTGAGGGGACGGCCCCTCGGAGAAATGGCGCAGGGTGTTGCATTCAAGGTGGGGCTTGCGCTTGTGTTGTGTCTGATGGTTTTTGCAACCTGGAACGATATAGCCGCTTCGCTCGGGTAAGGGGAAGTTTCGGATAAGCAAGGGAAAATTTACCTTGTTTCGATGCTAAAGTGGCCGATAGGCCACGCATTGAAACGAAGTAAATAGAATTTAACCAACTCACTTGCTTGTAAGGAAAAAGCAGGTAAAACGGCAAAAGTGGCCCTCTGCGGCCGCATGCCGGTAGCCGTGTAACGGAAAAGGTAAGACGTTAAAATGAATGGTAGTTCTAGATTTCGGAACGCGGTATCGATCCTGGCGATTACGGCCAGCGTCTTGACTTCTGCTGGAACCATGGTGCTGGTGACGCCGACCATTTCTGAGGCTGCGGTCATCCGCAATATCGAGGTGAAGGGCGCCCAGCGCGTCGGCGCTGACACGGTCCGCGCCAACCTGACGATCACGCCTGGCAAGAATTTCTCGGCCGCCGATATCGATATGTCGATCAAGCGGCTCTATGCGACGGGCTTCTTCTCCGACGTGCGCATCAATGTCTCCGGCAGCACGCTGGTGGTCACCGTCAACGAGAACATGCTGATCAATCAGGTGGTCTTCAACGGCAACCGCAAGATCAAGGACGACAAGCTCGTCACTTTGGTGAAGACTCAGCCGCTTGGCCCATACAGCGAGGCCATCGTCGAGGCTGATATTCAGTCCATTCGTCGCGCCTATGCCGCGATCGGCCGCTCCGACGTGCAGATCACCACGCAGACCGCGCCGGTCGGCAATGGCCGCGTCAACCTCGCTTTCGTCATCAATGAGGGCGATCGCACCAAGATCGAAGACATCAACTTCACCGGCAATACGCACTATAGCGGCTTCCGGTTGCGCGCCGTGATCGCGACGAAGCAGACCGGTTGGTTCTCGTTCATCACCCGCACGGACATTTATGACGCGGACAAGCTGCGTGCCGACGAAGAGGCGCTGCGCCAGTTCTACTATAACCACGGCTATCCGGATTTCCGCGTCATCTCGTCCAATGCACAGCTTGATCCGTCGACCAACAAGTACACGATCAATTTTGTCGTCGACGAAGGCGAGCGTTACAAGTTCGGGCCGGTTCAGGTCGAGAGCACGGTCGAAGGTGTCAATGCCGACGATCTGAAGAGCCTTGCGGACAGCCAGGAAGGCAGCACCTATCGTGCACGCGACGTCCAGGATTCTCTGGATGCGATTTCGAAGCGTGTTGCCGCGGCGGGCTATCCGTTTGCACGCGTCACGCCGCGCGGCAACCGCGACATGGCCAACAAGACGATCGCCGTCGATTATCTCGTCGACCAGGGCGAGCGCGGCTATGTCGAGCGTATCGAAATTCGCGGCAATACGTCGACGCGCGATTACGTCATCCGTCGCGAATTCGATATCAGCGAAGGTGATGCGTTCAATCAACAGGAGCTCGCAGAGGCCAAGCGCCGGCTTGAGCGTCTGGGTTATTTCAGCTCGGTCAATATCACCACCCAGCCGGGCAGCGCGCCGGACCGCGTCGTCGTCATCGTCGATGTCGCCGATCAGTCGACCGGCAATTTCGGTATTGGCGCCGGTTATGCGACCGGCGGCGAAGGCTTCATCGTCGAAGCTTCGATCGAAGAAAAGAACTTCCTCGGCCGCGGTCAGTATATTCGCGTGTCGGCAAGCGGCGGTGCGCTGACGCGCAACTATACGCTCTCGTTCACCGAGCCGTATTTCCTCGGTTACCGGCTCGCGGCGGGCTTCGATATCTTCAGGTCGGAAAGCCAGATTTACGACAACTACGACTATCAGGACAATGGTTTCTCGCTGCGCGTCACGGCGCCGATCAACAACGATCTGACGACCACGTTCCGCTACAACTATAAATCGATGGATTATACCTCGGACAACATACGTGCTCTGTCCGAACCCTATCGTCATTTGGTGCACCGGAGCCCGTGGGTCACCTCGTCGGTTTCCAACTCCTTGAACTACAATACGCTGGACACGCAGACGCTGCCGCATGAAGGTATCGTCGCCTCGCTGACCAACGAAATCGCCGGCCTTGGTGGAGATTCGCGTTTCTACAAAGTCAGCGGCAAGGTGCGCGGTTATTACACGATGTCGGATGATTGGGACATGGTCGGATCGCTGTCAGGTTCGGCCGGCTACGTGACCGCGCTCAATGGCGGCCAGTTGCATGTCTTCGACCAGTTCAGCCTGGACTCCAACGATATCCGTGGCTTTGCCGATACCGGTATCGGTCCGCGCATGATTCGCAACCAGGACCCGCTTGGCGGCACGACCTACTTTGTGGCTTCGGCCGAAGTGACGTTCCCGCTGCCGGGTGTTTCGGTGGATTCCGGCTTCCGCGGCGGCTTGTTCATGGATGCCGGCACGCTTTATGGCAACGATGTAAAGGTCAAGGGCAAGGATCCGCAGGGTGTGGATATGAACCTGCGCGCTTCGGCCGGTGCGAGCTTGATCTGGGCGTCGCCGTTCGGCCCGCTGCGTGTCGACTATGCCATTCCCTTCATGAAGCAGGACTTCGACATTCAGCAGCGTCTGAAGTTCGGCATCTCGACCTCGTTCTAACAATTCGGTCCAGGGCGGCTTTAGAGGCGCGCTCTGGAATGGTATGTGATGACCCATTCGGAGTTCTTTCCGCCTCATGGGGGCATGCGGCTTGATGATTTTGCCCATGCCCTCGATCTGCGCTTGATGAATCCGGATGCGGCCAGCAGGCAGGTCAGAGCCGTCGCTCCCGTTTATCGCGCCAAGGACGGCGATATCTGCTATATCCTTTCCAAGCGCGGCCTCGGCGAGTTCGATACCTGCGAGGCTACGGCGGTGATCTGCGCCGAAGCACTGGCTGCGCGGATCCCGTCGCATGTGACCGTGCTCATTGGCGTCGATCCGCATACCGCCTTTGCCAAGGCTGGGGCGCTGCTGCATCCCGATGCCATGCAGCCAAAGCCGAATGTCAGCGGCGAGGGCGTTCATCCGAGCGCCTTTGTCGACCCGACGGCTGTGCTCGAGGAAAATGTCACGGTCGAACCGATGGCTGTCATCGGCGCTCATGCCAGGATCGGTTCGGGAACTAGGATCGGGGCTGCGGCCGTGATCGGCCATGACGTCAAGATCGGCCGGAATTGTTCGATCGCTGCAGGTGCCAGCGTCATCTGCGCTTATCTTGGAAACGGCGTTATTATCCACAACGGTGCCCGCATCGGCCAGGACGGTTATGGCTATGCGCCGGGCCGTGCTGGCATGGAGAAGATCGTCCAGATCGGCCGGGTCATCATTCAGGACAATGTCGAGGTCGGCGCCAACACCACCATCGACCGCGGCACCATGGATGACACCGTCATCGGCGAAGGCACGAAGATCGACAATCAGGTGCAGATCGCGCACAACGTCCGGATTGGCAGGCATTGCGCCATTGTTTCCGGTGTCGGAATTGCCGGTAGCGCCATCATCGGCGATGGGGTACAGATCGGCGGCGCCTGCGCCATCAAGGGCCATATCACCATCGGCTCGGGCGTGCAGATCGCGGCGATGAGCGGCGTGATCACCGACATTCCGGCTGGACAGCAATACGGAGGCATTCCGGCGCGGCCGTACAAGAGTTTCATGCGCGACATCGCGGAGATCATGCAGAGATCGGATTACAAGGGTAAGGGGGAACGGACCAAATGAGCGAGGAAAACGGCAAAGTCCTCACCGCATTGGATATTACCGCAATCATGAAATTGTTGCCGCATCGCTATCCGTTTCTCATGATCGACAGGATCATCGAGATCAACGGCGATGATTCTGCGATTGGGATCAAGAACGTCACTTTCAACGAGCCGCAATTCACCGGCCACTTTCCGGATCAGCCGATCATGCCCGGCGTCTTGCTCGTCGAGGCCATGGCGCAGACAGCGGGCGCGATTTGCGCACTCAAACGCGGCGGCGGTTCCGATCTCGTCTATTTCATGACCATTGACAATGCCCGCTTCCGCAGGCCGGTCGTTCCCGGCGACCGCGTCGAATTCCATGTGACGAAGCAGAAGCAGCGCGGCAATATCTGGAAGTATCATTGCGACGCGAAGGTCGACGGACAGCTCGTCGCCGAGGCTGATGTCGGTGCCATGATGATGGCCAAGGGCAAAGAATGACCACTATATCTCAGTCGGCGCGTATTCATCCGCTGTCGATCGTCGAAGACGGCGCGGTGATCGGTGACAATGTGACGATCGGCCCTTTCTGTCATGTCGGCCCGAAAGTCGTGCTCGGCAATGATGTGGAGCTCGTGAGCCATGTCGTTGTCACCGGCCTGACGACGCTGGGCAACAGCAACAGGATTTTCCCGAATGCAGTGATCGGCGCCGATCCGCAAAGCGTCCATCACAGTGGTGAGGAAACGCGCCTTGTCATCGGCAGCAACAATACGATCCGTGAAGGTGTGACGATGAACACCGGCACGGTTGATGGCGGCGGCATCACGACCGTGGGCGACAACAACCTGTTTCTCGCCTATAGCCACGTCGCCCATGACTGCAAGCTCGGCAATCACATCATCCTCTCAAACAATGTCCTGCTTGCCGGCCATGTGACGGTCGAGGACAGGGCGATCTTCGGCGGCGGTTCGGCCGTGCATCAGTTCAGCCGCGTCGGCCGCCAGGCCTTCATCGGCGGCTTGACCGGCGTGGCCTATGACGTGATCCCCTACGGCATTCTGAACGGCAATCCGGGCGTGCTGAGCGGCCTGAACGTTGTCGGCATGAGCCGCGCCGGCATTTCGCGCGAGACGATTCACAAGGTCCGCAAGGCCTATAAGGAGATATTCGAGGGCGAGGAAGCCGTTCGTGTCGCCGCAGCCGCGATCCGAGAAAAATATCTCGATTGCAAGGAAGTGCTTGAAATCCTCGACTTCATCGCGGCTGACGCCGAGCGGGCGCTGTCGTCACCCAACCGGCCGAAACCCTGACCGGAGAACCTGATGGGCCAGCAGGTTGAACGCGGCCGGCTGGCGATCATCGCGGGCAGCGGCAAGCTGCCGCTTTATGTCGCCGAAGCGGCGCGCGACAGGGACGACAATCCTTTTATCTTCGTGCTCAAGGGCGAACCGGCAGTGGACTGGTCTGGTTTCGACCACATGAAGATCGGCATCGGCGAAATCTCGCATTTCAAGCAACAAGCAGACAGGCTTGGCGTCGACCGGATCATAATGTCCGGCGGCGTATCGCGTCGCCCGCCACTCCGCGAAATGCGGCTCGGCATCGGCAGCCTGTTCAGGATCCCGCGAATGATCCGGCTGCTTGCCGGCGGCGGCGACAATGCCGTGCTCACCGCGGTGATCGCGCTGCTCGAAAACGGCAAGCGCAAGGTGATCAGCGTCCAGGACGTGGCACCGTCGCTGCTCGCCGAAATCGGGCCCGTTGGAAAGATTGCGCCGTCCGATGCCGACGCCAGGGACATCGCTGCCGCCGTGAAAGCGGCGCGAATGATCGGCAGCCTCGACATAGGGCAGGGGGCCGTCGCCGTCGGGGGCAGGGTGGTGGCGCTCGAAGGGCCGGAAGGCACCGACGCCATGGTGGGGCGTGTCGCTGATCTCAAGGCGGCGGGACGCATTTCGGCCAGTCGCCGCGGGGTGCTGGTAAAACTCTGCAAGCTGCAACAGGATGTGCGTGTCGACCTGCCCTCAGCCGGTCTGGCGACCATCCGCAATGCCGAGGCTGCCGGACTGGCTGGCGTGGCGCTCGAGGCTGGGCGATCGCTGCTGCTCGACGCTCAGGAGGTGAGGGCCTTCGCGGATAGCCATGGCATGTTCGTCACTGGCATCGATCCGGCATCGATCGGCGGTGAGCCATGACTGGGCCGGCGCTGAAGGTTGCCGTGGTTGCCGGCGAATCCTCGGGCGACCTGCTGGGCGCCGACCTGATTGCAGCGCTTAAAGCCAGGACCGGGCGGGAAGTCGCGCTTGTTGGCGTCGGTGGGCCGGCGCTGGCCGAGCAGGGCTTGGTGTCGCTCTTCGATTTCGCAGAGATCAACATCATGGGCTTCGTCGCCGTGGTCAGGAACCTGCCGCGGCTTCTATCGCTCATCCGCAAGACAGCCGATGCGATCATCGCGGCGCGGCCCGACATGCTGCTGATCATCGACAGCCCCGACTTCACCCATCGCGTCGCGAAGAAGGTCCGGGAAACGCTGCCGGACCTGCTTGTGGTCGATTATGTCTGTCCGAGCGTCTGGGCCTGGAAGGAATATCGCGCGCCGCGCATGCGCGGCTATGTCGACCATGTGCTGGCCGTGCTGCCCTTCGAGCCCGAGGCCATGGTGCGGCTTGGTGGACCGCCAACCACCTATATCGGCCACCGCTTGCGCGCGCTGCCGTCACTGCTGGCGGCGCGGACAACGCTGATCGAGCGTCGCAAGGCGTTGCCTGCAGAAAAGAACATCCTGCTATTGCCTGGCTCGCGCAACCACGAGGTCAAGCGTCTGCTGCCGCTGTTCGGCGAAACGGTGCGGATCATGCGGGAGAGGGGCGATCGCTTCCGGCTTCTGCTCGCGACCGTGCCGCACCAGGAACGCAATGTCCGCGATATCACCGCCGATTGGTCCGAAAAGCCGGAGATTTTCGTCGGCGAAGCCGCGAAGTGGCAGGTGTTCGAGCAGGCAGACGCTGCGCTCGCGGCATCCGGCACCGTGCTGCTCGAACTGGCGCTCACCGGCATCCCGACGATCTCCACCTACAAGACCGATGTGCTCATCCGCATGGTCCTGAACCGAATCAAGGCGTGGAGCGGCGCGCTGCCGAACCTGATCGCAGACTATCCGGTCGTGCCGGAATATTTCGACGAGTTCATCCGCCCGACGGCGCTGGCTCGCTGGATGGAGCGCCTGAGCACGGATACGCCGGAACGCGCCGCCATGCTCTCCGGCTTCGACACGATCTTCGAGCGCATGTCGACGATCGAACCGCCGGGCCTGCATGGCGCCGGCATTGTCCTCGATCTTCTCGCGAACAGAAAGCCAGTGCCGTCGCAATGACGGCGCCGGCCAGCGAACTCTAGTCGAAGCGCGCACCAGTCATCTGCTCGCTCAACGTCCATAGCCGATCGGCTGCGACCGGATCAATGGCCCAGGGCCGGACGCGGAGCAAGTCGGTGGAGTCGGCCGGGTGGGCGGCGGAGATATCGCAATTCTCGCAATAGACGCCACCCCTGCCTTCGAGCATCGGGTTCGTCGCGCACCAGACGCTGGTCGCAGCGCCCTGTTCGATCGTCTTCATGTTGCGCTCAGGATCGATGATGAAATTGCCTTCTTCATCGACATAGCCCGACGCCTTGATCGCCTCGGGCGGCAGATGCCGCGCCAGGTTTGTGGCAAGAATACCGCCCGGATGCAGCGAAAAGGCGCTGACATCATAGGGCAGGCCGATGCTGGCAAGTTTCAGCGCAAACAAGGCATTGGCGGTCTTCGACTGGCCGTAGGAGACGCGTGGATCATAGGCGCGGCGCTCGAAATTCGGATCGTCGAAATCGACCGGCGAGAAGACATGGCCGCGTGATGAAACGGCAATGACGCGCGCCTTGTATGCCTTCTTCAACGCCGGCCAAAGCCGCGCCGTCAGCTGGAAATGGCCGAGATGATTGGTCGAAAACTGCGATTCATAGCCGCGAGCGTCGCGCGTCAATGGGTTCATCATCACGGCGGCGTTGTTGAGCAGGATATGCAGCGGTCGGCCCGACGCGAGGAAGCGGGCGGCAAACGCATCAATCGACAATGGGTCCATCAGGTCGAGCGTTTCGAGCTTGATCGCAGGGAAGGGGGCTAAAGCCGCCCTAGCCTTCTGCTGGTCGCGCGCCGGTACGATCACTTCGGCGCCTGCCGCCAGGAAGACGCGGGCTGCTTCCAGTCCTATGCCGGAATAGCCGCCTGTGACGATCACCGTCTTGCCGGTCAGATCGATGCCACGGATCACTTCTTCTGCGGTCGAGGCGGCTCCGAAACCGGAACCGATAGGCGCCCGTGGTGTGGTCATGAATTGGTCTCCTTTCGTCCTGGGAGCCTGTTTACGCCTCCGCGTCGGGATTCTGAATGCTTGTAAATCCGAATTACTTGCGCCATCGTTCAGCTTATGATGTCCGATCCACTTTCCGACATGCTCACGCTTCTCGACGCGCGCTGCCTGATGTCCGGCGGTTTCTTCGCCGGGCAGAACTGGTCACTGCAATTTCCAAAGCCGAGCGCCATCAAATGCGGCGCGATCGTCAAGGGCAGCTGCTGGCTGCAGATTCACGGCCAGGCGGAGCCGGTCCGGCTTGAAGCGGGCGATGTCGTGCTGTTCGACGGCCGCCATCCGTTCCGTCTCGCGAGCGATCTTGCGCTTCCGCCTGCAGATGCTGTCACGCTATTCCGCAATCGTGTCGACCGGATCGCGCGGGTCGGCGAGGGCGAGGATTTCTTTTATCTCGGCGGCCATGTCGCGGTCGATGCAGATGCCAGCGATCTGCTGCTCGACATGTTGCCGGCCATGATCCACGTCCGCGCGGGCTCGATCGAAGCGGTGGCGCTACGCTGGATCCTCGACCAGCTCTATCGTGAAATGGTCGCCGACCAGCCGGGGTCGGTCGTGGCGTCGCGGCAGCTAGCGCAACTGATGTTCGTGCAGGTTCTCAGGACATATATCGAAGCGGCCGAGCTGCCGGTCGGTTGGTTGAGAGCCATCGGCGACAGGCAGATTGCGCCGGCGCTGAGAATGTTGCATGGCGATCCCGGCCGCAATTGGCAACTCGGCGAGCTCGCCAAGGCTGTCGGCATGTCGCGCACGACATTTGCGCTGCGCTTCAAGTCGGTCACCGGCGTGGCGCCGCTCAGCTATCTGATCGCCTGGAGGATGCGGCTTGCAGAACGCGCCTTGCGCGATGCGAGCCTGCCGGTCTCGGCGTTGGCCTTCCAGCTCGGCTACACATCGGAAAGCGCGTTCAGCAACGCCTTCAAGCGCGTGGTCGGCGTGGCGCCGAACCGCTATCGGACGGCCCGGCGACAAAACGAGTCGACGACGGCTGAAATGGCAAGCGAACAGGTGATCGTCGCGCCAGCCAAATATGGACCGCTGCCAATGGCGTCCTGACGCCGTCTCAGTGCTGCAGCCCGAGGCGGCCGAAGGTTTTCCTGCCGGCTGGTGCTTGTCGCGTCGCCGGTGCGGGCTGCTGCGCCGGCTTTGCTGCGGCGGCGGAGGGGTGCATGGCGGGCTCGCTGCGCGGCTTGAATGCGTCGGGGACGGTGACTGCCGATGCGTCATAGCCGGCACCCGGCCAGAAGGTCACTGTAAGATTGAACACGAAGTTGATCGCCGCGCCGAAGACTGTTCCAAATCGCTCGCCGGGCAAGGCCCAATCGGGGACAATCACGGCAACATAGGCGTCGGCAGCAATGATCGCCCACACGGCCGGCAGGATGATTGCCGGGTTCCAGCCAATGTCCCGGACGCGCATGGACACAAGGCAAGTTCCCAGCCATATCGCCGGTATGACGAGGACGATGATGGCGATCGCCACTGCCATGTCTGGATGGTGTGCGGCGCCCGCGGCGCCGTCGCGAGAAAGACCCACAACAAGAAGAATGGCAAGGACGGTCACGCCGACGCCGAAGGCAATGCAGCTGAGAAAATAGGCCAGGCGTCCAAGACGGGCATTGAAGCCGAAAATGAAACCGAGCATGAAATGGCCCCGTTATTTCCGGCTAGTCTGCGGCAAAAGAATTGAATAGTCGTGAAGCAAAAATTTCCGGGTGTGCCGTTTTGGGCTCCGCGATCATGATAACGCAGAACGCGAGAGGCCCGGATAGGTTTATCGCGAAACTGTGATGACCCGTGTTGAGATGCCAATACGAACCCTGAAGACATTCACAACGTTGCAAACGGCGGCTCAGGTGAAAAAGCAACGGGATCAGAACCATCCGCAAGTTCCATAATCTATCTTATGCGATCATCGGATGTAGAGGCTATTTAGTAATGCGACAGTTGGGCCAGTTAGAGATGCGACAGTCTCGCCTCTCGACGTGCTGGTCAATGCCAACGTTGGGAGCAAGGATGACGACCTTCAGCCTGGTCGAGACCATGAGCGGTCGGAGTCGTCATGCCTTGTTTGATCACCATGTCGCAGAAAGAATTGCATCGCCTCGAGGTCATCCAGAAGATACGCGACCAACGCCTAAGCGTCGTCCAGGCGGCCGAGTTGCTCGATCTCAGCCGCAGTCAGGTGCATAGGCTTTTGCAGGCCTATGACCATTCCGGTGCGGCCGGTCTGGTTTCGAAGAAGCGATCGCGGCCCAGCAATCGACGCCACAGCGAAGATTTCCGCAATGCGGCGCTGGATTTGATCCGCGAGCGTTATCTGGATTTCGGTCCGACACTGGCGCGCGAGAAACTAATCGAGCTGCACCATATCTCGGTCGCCAAGGAGACGTTGCGGCAATGGATGACCGAAGCCGGCATCTGGATCTCGCGGCGCGAGCGCAAGAAGCGAGTTTTCCAGCCGCGTGGCCGTCGCGATTGTTTCGGCGAGCTCGTGCAGATCGATGGCTCGCATCACTGGTGGTTTGAGAACCGCGGCCCAAAATGCGCTCTGCTCGTCTACATCGATGACGCCACTGGCAGGCTGTTGCATCTTCGGTTTGCCGGATCGGAGAACACGTTCGACTATCTGCATGCGACGAAGGCTTATCTTCAGCAATGGGGCAAGCCGCTGGCGTTCTACAGCGACAAGCACGGCGTCTTCCGTTCGACCCATGCCTCGGAGAAGGACCGGACGAGTGGCCTGACCCAGTTCGGGCGGGCGCTCTATGAGCTGAACATCGACATTAGGCGGCGTGGGGAAATAAGTGAATCGCTTTTTCGATGGCAGGCAGTCTGCACGCGGATTTCTAAGCCAAAAGTCGATGCAGTTATTCCTCGAAATTTCCTTATCTGCGCCAACACACCGCAAGCCAAGGGCCGGGTGGAACGCGCCAATCAGACGTTGCAAGATCGGTTGGTGAAGGAGATGCGGCTTCGCGGCATCGACACGATCGAGGCTGCCAATGCCTATGCGCCTGAATTCATTGCCGCTTTCAACGCTCGTTTCGGCAAGCAACCGCGCAATCCGAAAGACATGCACCGACCGTTGGCCGAGCATGAGAACCTCGATGGCGCCATGTGCCGGAAGGAAGTTCGCACGCTGTCGCAATCCCTGACGTTACGCTACGACAAGGTGCTATTCATTCTCGACCCGACCGAACTTTCCAAGTCATTGGCGGGCCAGAAGGTTATTGTCTGCGATTATCCGGATGGTCGTCTTGAGATCATGCACGAGAGTTATGCCCTGCCCTACAGAACCTTCGACACCTTGCGGTCAGTGCACCGGGCCGAGATCGTCGACAACAAGCGGCTGGACGATATGCTCTCAGCCGTGGCTGAACTTCAGGCTGGACGGGAACAACAACGCAGCAAGAGCGGACCGCGTCGCACCGGCCAGACGGATCATATGTTTGGGATCGCCGATGGCAGCCAGAGCAACGGCTATCAAAAGCGCGGTCGCAAGCCCGGTCCTAGGACGGATTTCATGAACGATCCGGAAGTCATTGCCAGGCGTCAGCAGGCCATAGCGAGGATGGAAGCCGCAGAGTAAATGCGTTAGATAACGCGCGTGCATGAAGATAACGCGATGGAGGTCGTCGTGCCGTTGTTCCGCTACACTCTGAAGCTGGGGAACGAAACGAAGACTGTTGAGCTTCGGAAAAGCAACCCACAGGGTTGGTTGTTTGAAGCCGTGCGATCGTCATATCCAGAAATTTTCTCCAGACGGGCTGACGACATTATGCGTCTTGGGTTGGAGAAAGACGTTCAGGCCAAGCAGGCATGGCATGCCATTTGCGCCGATAGCCCCCACGATCTGCACATTCATGTTATGCAGTTGAAGCGTTAGCGAGACATCGCTGGCCGGTGCGCCTCACCCGCCCCGCTCCTCCCTTGCAACCCCGACCAGCCGGTCGAAGCGGGGCTGACCAGCTGAGACAATGTCGCATTCCTAACTGGCCAGACGCATCGCACCTCTAATCAGCTTTGACATCGTTTGGATGTGGCGCAAAGTTAGAATGTCCTGACTCAGCAAAGTAAGAATGTCACACTCCCCGCATTTGAGTGACGCGGTACAACGCTCTCGTGGTCTGAGGCATAACCGCTGCTAACGGCAGCGAGAGGCTCAGAGAATGGCCCAGTCCATATCCGCACTGTGGTGGGCGTCGGGCGCGCCCGCATCCTCTATGATCGTGCCATTGTGAACGGAGAATCGCCAGACACCGGCGCGGTCGCAATTGGTCGTGGTGTTCAGCTGGAGCATTGCAGCCTCAGTCCCCGACCCGGGCATTTCATATTGGAAGGCCGCGTTGCCGGAATTGACGCCAGCACGTGCGACCGTGCCACCATGGCCGCCCGAGCCGCCGGAGGCATCGCCGGTCGTCCAATTGAGGTCGCCATAGCGGATGACGATTTCGGCATCGCCGGCCCCTTGGTCGAAGATCTCAATTTGATAGGAGTTTTTGAGGCTGGCATGGTCCGTGGCCGTCGCGTTGAAATAGTCGACATTGCTCCATGTGGCGACGAAGCTGTCATGGGAAGCGTTGTAGCCGTAAGACACAGTCCCGCCGCCGCCGCGGGTATCTACGTCCGCCCAGAAAGCGGCGATGATCGGCAAACCCGAATTCCCGCCGATCGTACCGGGCGTGTAGCCGCTCAGCGCGCCGCCGAATGTGAGATTGCCATTGTTGTTGACGAAGACCGACGTGTATTTCGTGCCAAAGAAGTTGAACCCCTTTTCGAACGCTTGCGTCAAAGAGGCTTCCTGTGAGCCGTCATCGTTCTGCACAAGCGTTGTTGCACTGTCGGGGGCGACGAAGGTGGACGTGATTGCCGTGGGCAACGGTAAGCTCGATGCCGTGAAGCGAACCGTTTCCACGTTCTTGAGGACATTTTGCTCGCCAGTGATCTGATTGACGAAGGTGCGCGTGTCACCGGCCACGGTGAGCGTATTGGTGAACTTGAAGCCGGTGAGTTCGGCCACGTCCTTGCCGGTGCCGCCATCGAGCGTGTTGCTGCCCGTGCCGGCGATCAGGATATCGTTGTCGTCGCCGCCGAACAGAAAGTCGTCTCCGTCGCCTCCGTCCAACTTGTCCAAGCCTTTGAAACCATATAGGAAATCTGCGCCTGCGCCGGACGTGAACGCGTTGTTCGCCACGCTTCCGCCTATCAGGAGGTCGCTGGACGATCCCAGGCTCGTTGTATCGATAACTGCACCGGTCGTGTGATTGGAAATAACCCCGAGGTCGATCTTCGCTCCGTGCGTGTAGCCGTTGTCGAAACCGGGTGGACGGTCGGCAAATTCATTGTTCTTCATGATATTGTAGTAGGACGTTCTCGCGTCCTTGCCGAGTTCGTCGCGCATGTGATTCTCGAAGCGCACATTGTCCCCGACATAATCGTGTGCTGCCAATTGCTGCGGCGTCGGATCATGAAGATTGTTCAGCGCGTGCGAGATTTCATGAAGCAGCGCGAATTGCAGAGTATAGTTTACCGCCTTTCCATGTGCATCGATGACGGTGCGATCCGTGAGATAGTTACCGAGATCGATGGTAACGATGTTGGTATCAGGGTTGCCATGGAAACCGTCGCCCTTCTTGATCGTAAGATCCGGCTCCGAGACACCCAGGCGGTTAAACATGGCCTTGGCGCTCGCCGAATTCTCATAGGCGTCCTTGATTACGGTCCTGATCTTTGCCTTTTCCTCTGGCGTAAAGCCACTGCCGAGGTGGATATGCCCTCCGATGCTCCTAGCGGTCATGCTCCAATCCTCCCAGGTTGGAACCCTCCAGCGCGACCGCCGCAAACCGATGATGCAGCTCAAGGCGGCTGGTCGGTAAGTTAGCTAATGCTTAACTATCGCACCATGACCGCCCCAATGTCCAGATCGAGAGTACAGGCGCGAAAAAATAGTTATTGTCGCTTCTTGATTGTGTTTTGGCTGAGTAATCCCACCACGTCTCGACTGGCACCTCAGTAGTAAAGTGCAGTCGATTTCAGAAAGCCAGTCAAGGAAAATTCGATGGCGAGGGAGGCTACACTTGCGAGCGATGGTGACCACAAATAGCTATTTTGGCAGCTATTTATTTGGAGGCGCCTTATCTCAACGCGTTGTCACCAAAATGCGTTGGCTATAGGACGCCAACCGAAGTGTTCGTGATACATTTGCAGGACGGTGGCTGATCCCCTACCCTGCGTATAGGCTGTGGCACTCGGCGTCGATTCTCCAATCACGCGACAGTGATCTTGAATATCCGCCTCTCCGTATACAATGCTCGCCGGCTCCCTGTGATCTGGTTTCGACGAGCAAATGATTTGGAGGTCCGCCATGCGTGCAATGCCTGCCTGTCTCATCGCTTTCACCCTTTCACTGGCTGCTGTGCCGCTCCACGCCGAAGACCTTGCCATCACCGCATCGCGCAAGGTGATCGAAGCCCAGATCGATGCCTTTCTGAAGAATGATGCCGACACGGCCTATTCCTTTGCCGCGCCCGGCATCAAGACAAAGTTCCCCGACAAGACCGTCTTCTTCGACATGGTCAAGAAGAGCTACGCGCCGGTCTATCATCCCGGCAACTATGCTTTCGGCCGCAGCAAGTCCGTCGATGACGGTGCGACCGTCATCCATGAACTTTTGATCACCGGCACGGACGGCAGGAACTGGCGCGCGCTCTATAAGCTGTCGCGCCAGCCGGATGGCAGCTATAAGATCGACGGCGTCGCCATCGTGGCGGACACGGTCAGCAAGGATATTTGAGACCGGATGCCGATCCTTGCGCTGTTCAGGCCAAATTCTTGCGTCGCTCAATTTCTTCGGGCGACGGATCGGTGAGCTGGAACGAGCCGGTCTTGACCTCGCCGTCAGGTTCGTAGGTGGCCACGATCACGCCGCTGCCGAAGCTTCGCGATTTGGTGAGCTTCATTGCCGACGGCGTGGTGCCGTTGCCGAACAGCCGCTTGCCGTTACCCAGCACGACGGGAAAGATCAAAAGTGTGAACTCGTCGATCAGGGCATGCTGCAGCAGCGTCTGGATGAGATTGCTTGAACCTTGGATCAGCAGGTCCGGACCATCGCTCTGTTTGATTGATTTGAGTGTAGCTACAATGTCATCACCCAGTGACTTGCTGTTCTGCCAGGCAAGCGTGGCGTGCGAATGGGTTGCGACATATTTCGTCACGCTGTTGAACGCGGTCGCGATCGGGTCGTCGCCGGCATGCGGCCAATGGACGGCGAAAATGTCATAGGTCTTGCGGCCAAGCAGCAGGTCGAACGGTTTTTCGAATATGCCGCCGAGCGCGACGCCCGTCTCCTCATCGAAGATGGGGAACGTCCAGCCGCCGAACCTGAAGTCGCCTGTCGGGTCTTCCTCCGGCCCACCGGGCGCCTGCATGACGCCGTCGAGGCTGACGAATGTCGCTGCAACAATTCTACGCATCTTGTTTCTCCTTTTCCGGCCCGTCTCGACCGTTCACGGCTCAAGGACGGTGGCGAAGCACCCTGCCCGACAACGCTTGCCGAGAATTTTGTCTATGCGCGACGTCATGCCATCCTTTTTGGTGCTGAGGATGATGTTGCCAAACATCGGCTCTCATGAAAGAGTGCCTGTCGGGACGGTATATTCAAAAGCAAATCTGGGAGGATTTTCCATGGCATCCGTAGCATTGCATCCCTCTATCGACGGCGGCGTCAAGGCCGGCAGCGGCTCTTTCGCCGGCGGCACGCTTTCCTGCCTCTGCACGACGCGCACCGTGCGGCTGAAGATCAAGGGTGACGTCGCTCATAACCATGCCTGCGGCTGCACCAAGTGCTGGAAGCCGGCGGGCGCCACCTTCTCCGTCGTCGCCGTGACCGGCACGGAAAATGTCGAAGTGATCGAGAATGGCGACAAGCTCAAGGTCGTCGATCCCTCGGCGCTGATCCAGCGTCATGCCTGCACGGAATGCGGCGTGCACATGTATGGCCCGGTCGAGCGCGAACATGCCTTCAAGGGCCTGAGCTTCATTCATCCGGAGCGGTTTGCAGAGAGCGGCTGGTCCGCACCGGGCTTTGCGGCATTCGTCTCGTCGGTGATCGAAGCCGGCGTCAGCCCATCGAAAATGGATGGCATCCGCGCCCGGTTCAAGGAACTTGGCCTCGAGCCCTATGATTGCCTCAACCCACCGCTGATGGACTATCTGGCGACAGTTGCCGCCAAGAACGCCGGGACATTCCAGGAATAAGCGGGATCATTCTTCCCGATTGCAGGGAAACAACTGGGGCGAGGGCGAGGTAATTGCTCTCGTCCTTGGCTTTATAAGGATGCCGATGCAGACCCGGCCCTTACACCGGAGCCAGATCGCCCCTCGCCCAGTTTTCCTGGGTCTCCGCCGCGAATTCCGCGAACCGGCCCTGCTCGATAGCTGTGCGGATGCCGTTCATCAAATCCTGATAATAGCTCAGATTGTTCCACGTCAGCAGCATGCCGCCCAGCGCCTCGTTGGAGCGCACGAGATGGTGCAGATAGGCGCGGGAATAGTCGCGCGCTGCCGGGCAGGATGATTCCTCGTCGAGCGGCCGCATATCTTCGGCGTGGCGGGCATTGCGGATGTTGATCTTGCCGCGGCGGGTGAAGGCCAGGCCGTGGCGGCCGGAACGCGTCGGCATCACGCAATCGAACATGTCGATGCCGCGCGCCACCGATTTCAGGATATCGTCGGGCGTGCCGACGCCCATCAGGTAACGCGGCTTTTCGGTCGGCAGATGCGGGTTGAGCGTGTCGATCATCTCCAGCATCACATCCTGCGGCTCACCGACAGCGAGACCACCGATCGCATAGCCCTTGAGGTCCAGTGCTGCGAGCGCCTGCGCGCTTTTCACCCGCAGGCCGGCCTGGTCGCCACCCTGGACGATGCCGAACATGGCCTTGCCTGGCTGGTCGCCGAAGGCCACCTTGCAGCGCTCGGCCCAGCGCACCGACATTTCCATGGCGCGCTCGATCTCTTTGGATTCCGCGGGCAGCGCTATGCATTCGTCGAGCTGCATCTGGATATCGGAATCGAGCATGCCCTGGATTTCGATCGAACGCTCCGGCGACATGAAATGCAGCGAGCCGTCGACATGGCTTTTGAAGGTCACGCCCTTTTCGTCGAGTTTGCGCAGGCCCGACAGCGACATGACCTGGAAGCCGCCGGAATCGGTGAGGATCGGATACGGCCAGCGGATCAGCTCATGCAGGCCGCCGAGGCGCGCGACGCGCTCCGGGCCGGGCCGCAGCATCAGGTGATAGGTGTTGCCCAGGATGATGTCGGCGCCGGTGTCGCGCACCTGATCGAGATACATGGCCTTGACCGTGCCGACCGTGCCGACGGGCATGAAGGCAGGCGTGCGGATGGTGCCGCGTGGCATGCGCACCTCCCCTCGCCGTGCCTTGCCGTCGGTCTTGATCAGCTTGAATTCGAATTTTTCGGACATCAGTCTTTCCGTGTCAGCAGGCTGGCATCGCCATAGGAGTAGAAGCGGTAGCCGGATTGGATGGCGTGATCGTAGGCGCTGCACATCGTCTCGAGGCCGGAAAAAGCCGAGACCAGCATGAACAGCGTCGAGCGCGGCAGGTGGAAATTGGTCATCAACCGGTCGACGATTTTGAAGCGGTGACCTGGCGTGATGAAGATGTCGGTGCTGCCGGACCATGCGGCGAGACGCCCGTTATCGTCCGCCGCGCTTTCCAGCAGCCGCAGCGACGTCGTACCGACGCAGATCACCTTATTGCCACGCGCCTTGGCGGCATTGAGCGCTGCAGCGGTGGCGCCATCGATGTGGCCGATCTCGTGATGCATGTGATGCTCGGTCGTATCGTCGGCCTTGACCGGCAGGAAGGTCCCTGCCCCGACATGCAGCGTGACGAAGCAGCGCTCAATGCCCTTTTCATCCAGCCTTTCAAACAGTTGCGGCGTGAAGTGAAGGCCGGCGGTGGGGGCTGCGACGGCGCCCTCTTCCCTAGCGTAAATCGTCTGATAGTCAGCGCGATCCCGGTCGTCCTCGGGGCGCTTCGAAGCGATGTAAGGAGGCAGCGGAATATGGCCGACCGTGGCGATCGCCTCGTCCAGCGCAGGGCCGGACAGATCGAAGGAAAGCGTCACCTCGCCCGCCTCGCCCTTTTCCGTCACGGAGGCGTCGAGTGCGCCGAGCAGGCAGGCATTGCCGGAATGGCCGAACTGCAGCCGGTCACCTTGTTTGATACGCTTGCCTGGGCGGGCAAAGGCCTTCCATGCGTTCGGGCCGACGCGCATGTGCAGGGTGACGGAGACGGACGCCGTCCCTTCATCACGAATGCGCGTGCCTTCAAGCTGCGCAGGGATGACCTTGGTATCGTTGAAGACCAGAACGTCACCGGGATTCAGCAGATCCGGCAGGTCGCGGACGACGAGGTCCGAGAACTGCGTTTCGGTGTTCGGATCGACCGCCAGCAGGCGCGCAGAATCGCGCGGGTTCGCCGGCCGTAAGGCAATCCGCTCCTCGGGAAGCTCGAAATCGAAAAGGTCAACACGCATGAGAAACTCGAAGGCGCTCCCCTGCTCAGGGAGTATAGCCACAAAAGAAAACCGCCCCGGCGCATAAGCCCCGGAGCGGCCGATGTCCATCGAAAACGGATTACTTGACGTCCGCGGCGACCTTCATCGACACGATCTCGTCAGGGTCGACCACTGGTTCGCCCTTTTTGATCTTGTCGACATTGTCCATGCCTTCGATCACCTGGCCCCAGACCGAATATTGCTTGTTGAGCCACGGCGCATCGGTGAAGCAGATGAAGAACTGCGAATTGGCAGAATTCGGGTTCTGCGAGCGGGCCATCGAGCAGGTGCCGCGCACATGGCTGATCGCCGAGAATTCCGCCTTCAGATCCGGCTTTTCCGAACCGCCCATGCCGGCGCGGCGCGGATCGAAGGACTTGCCGCCCTTCTTGCCATATTCGACATCGCCCGTCTGGGCCATGAATTCATTGATGACGCGGTGGAAGACGACACCGTCATAGGCGCCTTCGCGGGTCAGTTCCTTGATGCGCGCCACATGGCCGGGCGCGGCGTTCGGCATCAACTCGATGACGACCTTGCCCTTGGTGGTTTCCATGATGAGCGTGTTTTCCGGATCCTTGATCTCGGCCATGGGTTTTCTCCTTGCTTGTTGTCTCGACGCATTCTGAACGTGGGCTGCTCAGCAACCCTCCGTAAATGCCTGGTGTTATTTACCGACCGTGACCTTGATCATCCGGTCGGGATCGCTGACTGAACCGTTATTGTTCGGGTCGCCGCGCTTGATCTTGTCGACGAATTCCATGCCGGAAACGACCTTGCCGACCACCGTGTACTGGCCGTTGAGGAAATCGCCCGGCGCGAACATGATGAAGAACTGCGAATTGGCCGAATTGGGATCCTGCGAACGGGCCATGCCGATCGTGCCGCGCTCGAACGGCACTTGCGAAAACTCGGCCGGCAGGTCTGGCAGGTCGGAGCCACCGGTGCCAACCGCGTTCGGATCGAAACCCTTCTTCAGATTGCCGAACTTGACGTCGCCGGTCTGGGCCATGAAGCCGTCGATGACGCGGTGGAAGGCGACATTGTCATATTGGTGCTTGGCAGCCAGTTCCTCGATGCGCTTGACGTGCTGCGGCGCGATATCCGGCATCAGCTGGATCACGACCGGACCGTTCTTGAGCTGGATGGTGATCTGGTTGGGATTGGCATATGCCTGGGCGGCAAGGCCGGCGAACAGCAGCAATGCGGCCGCGGCGATGGATTTCAGGAAGATCATGGAAGCTCCGTTGTTTTTGGGCTCAGCGTTGGCGTTTTTCCTCGAGCGCGGCGAGCACCGGCTTCGGCACGAAAGCACTGACATCGCCGCCCATCGCGGCGATCTGGCGCACCAATGTGGCGGTTATGGGCCTGGACGCCGTGCCGGCCGGCAGGAACACCGTCTGGATATCCGGCGCCATCTGCCGGTTCATGCCGGCCATCTGCATTTCGTAGTCGAGATCGGTTCCGTCGCGCAAACCGCGGATCAGCACTTTGGTTCCATGCGCGCGCGCCGCATCGACGACGAGATTGTCGAAGGAGATCACCTGGATGTCGCCGATCCGGTCCGGCAACACGTCTTCGAGCGACAGGCGGATCAGCGAGGCGCGATCCTCGAAGGAGAACAGCGGTGCCTTGCCGGGATGGACGCCGATGCCGACGATGACCTTGGAGGCGATGTTGAGTGCCTGGATCAGCACGTCCAGATGCCCGTTGGTCAGGGGATCGAATGAACCGGGATAGAAGGCTGTTGTCATTGCGCGCGCTGCCGAAAATGGTCCCGCCTTTTGTCATGGATGTGGTATCGGCGCAACCGAAAATCCATGGTTTCCGGGTGAGCCAGAAACCTGAACGGCGGATGAACGCCCCATTCACGGCCGGTTCGGATCATCAATGGTTATATGGCGTCAAGTTCGGAGGACAGCGCAATGATAACAAGAAGCGCATGTTCCCAAGGAAACAGCAACCGGGTGCGCGATGTGGGATAAAGGTTCCATCGACAGCGCACCCGGACGAGAGACGAAAAGGACGACGACGATGATGTACATGACGCTGACCCTGATGGCAGGCCTGATTTCCGTCATGTTCGTGGCGACCGCAGTTTCCTCGATCATTAACGCAGTGCGTGAAAACAACGCCACACGGGATGCACTTTCCCACAGTGCCGCCCTCCAGTTCTAAGTTCCAGACGCGCGGGCGTCCCCTCCCCACCCCCTCCCCGCAAGCCCGCGCTCATGTGTAAAAACCGGACGGCTCCCCTGCCGTCCGGTTTTTCGTTGTGCGACCCTGCCATAGCCACCTAAGCAAAGATCCGATGCCTCGGGCGAGCCGGCTTAGACCGGCGGATTGAACGTGGGTGGGCGGTTCCCGGCATATAAGCAAAAGCCGCTTATCGGCCTCCGCGTTAACCATATTTAAAACCCTTGCGGAACATACATGGAACATATAGTGTTTGTTCGAGATTTGTTTCACGATTCCCAAGGGGACGTCCATGCTGACGAGAAAACAACAGGAACTTCTACTGTTCATCCATGAGCGGATGAAGGAGTCCGGCGTGCCCCCTTCGTTCGATGAGATGAAGGATGCGCTCGATTTGGCCTCTAAGTCCGGCATCCACCGGTTGATCACGGCATTGGAGGAACGCGGTTTCATTCGCCGGCTTCCCAACCGTGCCCGGGCGCTCGAAGTCATCAAGCTGCCCGAGGCCTATTCGCCGAGCATCAAGCCGCCGCAGAAGGGTTTCAATCCGAGCGTTATCGAAGGCTCGCTCGGCAAGGTCCAGCCAGCGCCTGCGCCGAAGCCGGCTGCAAATGAGAACAGCGGTGACGCGGTGTCAATCCCGGTCATGGGCCGCATTGCTGCCGGCGTGCCAATCTCGGCGATCCAGAACATTACCCACGATATTTCAGTCCCTGCCGGCATGCTCGGCGGCGGCGAACATTATGCGCTCGAGGTCAAGGGCGATTCGATGATCGAGGCCGGCATCCTCGACGGCGACACAGTCATCATCCGCAACGGCAGCACGGCCAGCCCGGGCGACATCGTCGTGGCGCTCGTCGACGACGAAGAGGCGACGCTCAAGCGCTTCCGCCGCAAGGGGGCTTCCATTGCGCTTGAGGCCGCGAATCCGGCTTACGAGACCCGCATCTTCGGGCCGGATCGCGTCAAGGTCCAGGGCAAGCTGGTCGGGCTCATTCGCCGCTATCACTGACAAGCCGATCGGTTGACGCGCGGCGAGCAGCCTCGCCTGCGTCGGCTAATATCATTTCTTCTTCTTTGATTCCTTGAGCGCCTTGTTGCGTGCCATGATCACGATCGCATAGCCCTCCTTGTTGACCTGACGGGCGCGGCCGAAGCCGGCGGCGCCATCCGGAACATCCTCGGTGATCACGCTGCCGGAGGCGGTCAGCGCCCCTGCCCCGATCGTCACCGGTGCGACAAGCGCACTGTTCGAGCCGATGAAAGCGTCGGCGCCGATCCGGGTTTCGAACTTGTTGAAGCCATCATAATTGCAGGTGATCGTGCCGGCGCCGATATTCGCCCGCGCGCCGATGATCGCATCGCCGATATAGCTCAGATGATTGACCTTGGCGCCCTCGCCGATCGCGGCATTCTTCACTTCGCAGAAATTGCCGACCTTGGCTTTTTCGCCCAGGTCTGCGCCAGGCCGCAGCCGTGCATACGGACCAACGCTGGCGCCCGGTGCAATATGGGCGCCCTCGATATGCGAGAAGGCGTGGATGACGACGTCACTGTCGATGGTGACGCCGGGGCCGAACCAGACATTCGGTTCGATCACGGTGTCGCGGCCGATCCGCGTATCGTGCGACAGGAAGACGGTTTCCGGCGCGATCATCGTGACGCCGGAGAGCATCAACTGATGGCGGCGCTTCTTCTGCCAGATCGCTTCGAGTTCGGCGAGTTCCGCCCGGTTGTTGCAGCCGGCAACCATGTCGCTCGGCGCTTCGACCGTCACCGCCCTGCCGCCTTCGCGGTGGAGGATTTCGATGATGTCGGTGACGTAATACTCGCCCTTGACATTGTTGTTGGTGATTTTCGTCAGCAGCGACAAAGCCTTGCGGCCATCGATCGCCATGATGCCGCTATTGCAGAAGGTGACCTTCCGCTCGGCCTCTGTCGCGTCCTTTTCCTCGCGGATGGCGACGAGCTCGCCGTCCTTGGTAAGCAGGCGTCCATAGCCCGTGGGTTTGTCGGTTTCGAAGCCGACGACCGCGACATCATAGCCGGCGCGCACTTTCTCCAGCGCTTCGATCAGCGGTGCGGGTTCGATCAGAGGCCCGTCGCCATAGGCGACCAGGATCTGATCGTAGTCCTTTTCGATTTCGCCGCGCGCCGCCAGCACAGCGTGGCCTGTGCCGAGCCGCTCGGTCTGTTCAAAGGCGCGGACCTCGATACCGGACCCGGACGCTGCGGCCACGACCGGCTCCGCATCGCGGCCAACGACCAGCGCGATGCAGTCAGCACCGCTGCGGCCGAGCGCCAGCATCACGTGCGAGATCATCGGCAGGTTGCCGATCGTGTGCAGCACCTTCGACTTGGCGGAGTTCATCCGCTTGCTCTCGCCTGCCGCCAGCACCACTGCCAGGACGCGATCGGCCATGTTGATTCTCCCGGGTTGTTTGCGACGGAATATCAGAGCGTGTGAAAATCGATCAACTGGCTTCTTGCGCAGCAGTCGGACGACCAATCTTCATCATCAGGATCTTATCGATCCTGCGGCCGTCCATGTCGATCACTTCGAAGCGGTAGCCATACTGATCGAGCTTGTCGCCCTCCTCCGGATTCTTGCGGAGATTCTGGACGACAAAGCCGGCAATCGTCTCGTAGCCGTCCTCGGTGGAGAGATCGTCGAGGCCGAAAGCCAGTTTGATCTCATGGACGGGCGTGCGACCGTCGATCAGCCATGAGCCGTCATCGCGTTCACGGATCTGAATGTCATCCACATCGTCGTAGTTGGACGGCAGAATGCCGACGATCGCTTCGAGCAGATCGGCAGACGTAACGATGCCCTCGGTCGAGCCGTATTCATCGACGATAACAGCCATATGCACGTTCGACGCCTTAAACATTTCGAACGCCCTGAGGCAATTCGTCATTTCCGGAATCGTCGGTATCTCCTGCATGTAATTTTTCATCAGAAAGCTGCGCGGCGACAGCGAAGCGCGCAGGATGTCCTTGGCGCGCACCGCGCCGACCACCTTGTCAGGGCTGCCGTCGATGACCGGGTAGCGCGAATGGCCGGCTTCGCGCACCACTTCGACCACGTCGTCGAGCGTGTCCTTGATGTCGAGCGAGACCATCTCCGTCCGGTGCGTCATGATCGATTTCACCGACCGGTCGGCGAGCGAGATGATGCGACGGAGCATTTCATGTTCGGATTTCTCGAATACGCCGCTCTCCGCGCCCTCGGCCAGCACGGCGTGCACTTCCGCCTCGGTGACCTCCTCGTTATCACCGGCTGCCATGCCGAACAGCTTCAGCACCAGCCGTGCCGACATTTCGAACAGGTAGACGAAGGGAGCGGTGATCTTCGAGAGCACAGACATCGGGCCAGCGACCGCGACAGCAATGCGCTCGGGATTGCGCAGCGCCAGTTGCTTCGGCAGTAGTTCGCCGATGATCACCGAAAAATAAGTGATCACTGTAACGACGACAATGCCGGCCAGTACATGGCCATAAGGCGCAATGAGCGGGTATTGATTGAGGACCGGTCCGAGCCGCTCGGTGGCCGAGGCGCCGCCATATGTGCCGGCGACGATGCCGACCAGCGTGATGCCCACCTGCACGGTCGATAGAAAGGTGCCGGAATCCTCGGCGAGCTTGAGCGCAGTTGCCGCGCGCTCGTTTCCCTGCTTGGCCATCTGGCGGAGGAGCGGCCTGCTCGAGGAGACGATGGCCAGTTCCGACATCGCGAAAAACGCATTGATGACGAACAAGACGAAGATGACGATGATTTCAGTCACAAGGGGGGCGCCAATTGCAATTGGACCATAAACTAAAGCGGTGGCGCTTAATCTTCAAGACGCGTCTGGGAATTAGCCGCTCGACAGCGGCGGAAAGCTATCCGTGTTGAGCGCCTGGATGGCGCTGCGGACCCGGTTGCGACCGGTGAGGATAACCTTGCGCATGGCCTCCGCCGCGCCTTCGGCATCGCGTGCCGCGATTGCGTCGACGATCTGCGTATGCGCTTCCGACACTTCCTCGCGGCGGCTGCCCGCCTCGGCCGGCGACGACAGTTTGAAGACGCCGACCAGTGCCGCCTCGATCAGACTGCCGACGGTGCGCATGAAGGGGTTGCGTGACGCCTCGGCGATGGAGAGATGGAATTTAAGGTCGGCGACGGCGAGCGTCTCCGGCGTGTGATGGGCGGCGCCCATTTCTTCGGCAAATCGATAGAGTTCCTTGATGTCATCCTCGGTGGCGTTCTGGGCTGCCAGCGATGCCGCGAAGGGCTCGAAGGCGAGCCGGATCTCGCTCAGGTGATCGAGGAATTCCTGATCGGCACCGCGGTCGAAATGCCAGCTCAGCACGTCGCTGTCGAAGAGGTTCCACTGCGTCTTGGGGGTGACGCGCGTGCCAATGCGGGCCCGCGGCACGATCAGGCCTTTGGCGGCGAGCGTCTTCATTGCTTCGCGCAAAACAGTGCGCGACACCTTGAACCGCTGTGCCAGGTCGACGTCACCCGGCAGCGTCGCGCCGACCGGATATTCTCCGGCAATAATCGCCCGGCCGAGCTCGTCGACCACCTGTGAATGGCTCGTCCTCGTCCGTTTGCCGGATATGGCGGCTTCAAGCACCCCCCTGCGCAATGTGACCCCTCCTCAGGTTTCTTTTTTTATCCTCGACACCAGCAATATTCCTTTTTGCATGAGGATAAAGGCGAATAGCAAGAATCCGATGGCGATTTTCGTCCACCAGCTCGATAGCGTTCCGTCGAAAGTAATGTAGGTCTGGATCAGCCCCTGGATCAGGATGCCGACCAGCGTGCCGGCCACAAAGCCTGCCCCGCCTGTCAGCAGCGTGCCGCCGATGACGACTGCCGCAATCGCATCGAGTTCGACTCCTACAGTCGCCAACGAATAGCCGGCCGAGGTGTAGAGAGAGAAGACGATGCCCGACAGGCCGGCGAGAAAACCGGACAGTGCGTAGATCTCAATCGTGGTCCTGCCGACAGGAACACCCATCAGCTTGGCCGTCTGCGCGCCGCCGCCCAAGGCATAGACATTGGTACCAAATCGCGTCCGGTGCGCAATGATGATGCCGAAAACGAAGACTGCCAGCATGACCATGCCGATCAGGGTCAGCCGCCCGCCGCCGGGCAGTTTGAAATAGAAGGATTTCAGTTCCTTATAGAAAGGATGCTCGACGGGGATCGAATCGTTCGTCAGCAGGTAACAGGAGCCTCGGGCCAGGAACATGCCGGCCAGCGTGACGATGAAAGGCGGCATCTCGAGATAGTGGATGATCGCGCCCATCGCCGCGCCGAACAGGGTCGAAATGACAAGCGCGATCAGAAAGGCGACAAGCGGATGGATGCCGGTGTCGCGCAGCAGCACCGCAATCACCACGCCGGTGAAGGCGATCACCGAGCCGATCGACAGGTCGATGCCGCCAGACAGGATCACGAAAGTCATGCCAACGGCGGCGATGCCCAGGAAAGCGTTGTCGGTCAGCAGGTTGCCGATCACGCGGGTCGACAGCATGTTGGGATATTGTGCGATGCAAAGAGCATAAGCCACCAGGAAGATCAGGACGGTGGCAATCAATGGCAGGTATTTCGCCCTCATCGCGTGCCCTCCCCGCGGCGGCGAGAGGCAATGAACTGCGAGATTTCGGACATGCGCGGCGACTGGATGACCAGGATGATCACGATAATGATGGCCTTGATGATCAGGTTGTATTCCGGCGGAAAGCCGGACGTGAGGATGCCGGTATTGACCGATTGAATGATCATGGCGCCCAGCAGCGAACCAAGGATGCTGAACCGGCCGCCAAGCAGCGAATTGCCGCCGACGACGACCGCCAGGATCGCATCGAGCTCAAGCCAGAGACCGGCATTGTTGGCATCGGCGCCCTTGATGTCGGCGGCGACGATCAGGCCGGCAATCGCGGCGCAAAGCCCGGTCAGCACATAGGCCGCGATCAGCAGCGCTGTTGTCTTGACGCCGGAGAGCTGGCTTGCCTGGCGATTGACACCGATCGCCTCGACCAGCAGCCCAAGCGCCGTCTTGCGCACAAGCAGCGTCACTAGCAGGCCGAAGACAATCCAGATCACCACCGGCATGGGCAGGCCGAAGACCGAGCCGCTGCCGACGAAGATCAGTCCGTCATCGTCAAAAGTCAGGATGGCACCGGCGGTGATCAATTGAGCGATGCCTCGACCCGCGACCATCAGCACCAGTGTGGCGACAATCGGCTGGATGTTGAGGATCGAGACAAGGAACCCGTTCCATAGGCCGCAGGCCAGACCCAGCAGCAAAGCAAACGCGATCGTGGCGAAGAGCGAATAGCCTGCGGTGATCGCGGCGGCGGCCACCGCACCGCAAATGGCGATCACTGCGCCGACCGACAGATCGATGCCGCGCGTGGCAATCACCAGTGTCATGCCGATGGCGATCAGCGCAACGGGCGCGCCGCGGTTGAGCACGTCGATAATGCTGCCGTAAAGCCGGCCGTTCTGAATGGAAATATTGAAAAAATCCGGAAACAGAATGACGTTCAGCAGAAGCACGACCGCGAGCGTCAGGATTTGTGGCAACAATCGCCGCAGTAGGGCGCCGTCCTTCATGCAACCTGTCCTTTTTCATGCGTGGCGGCAATGGCGTCGACAATGCCGGCCGCCGTCATCTCGCTGCCGCTGAGTTCGGCGACATGTTGCCGGTCGCGCAGCACGCGGATGCGTGAACTATAGGCGATCAGTTCCTCGATTTCCGACGAGATGACTGCCAGCGACATGCCGCGGCTGCAGAGATCGCGGATCAGTTTGATGATCTCCGCATGCGCGCCGACATCGATGCCGCGGGTCGGCTCGTCGAGGATCAGCAGGCGCGGATCGGTGGCGAGCCAGCGGGCCAGGATCGCCTTCTGCTGGTTGCCGCCGGAAAGCAGCTTGATCGGCTTTTCACGGCCATCTGTGCGGATATCCAGAGCCTTGATGTAGCGGTCGGCAAGCGCATTCTGTTCGGAGCGAGGCAAGGGCCTCGCCCAGCCACGGCGTGCCTGCAGCGCCAAAATGATATTTTCACGAACCGAAAGATCGCCAATGATGCCGTCGGTCTTGCGGTCTTCGGGGCAAAAGCCGAAGCCATGCGCGATCGCGGCTTCCGGCGAACCGATCCGCTCCTGCTTGCCGTCGATCTCGATCGTGCCCTGGTCGGCCGGCCGGGCGCCGAACATGACTTCCGCGCTTTCCGTCCGCCCCGAACCGAGAAGGCCGGCGAGCCCGACGACCTCGCCTTCGGCGATATCGAGGTCAAAAGGCGACACCCTGCCGCGACGGCCGATCTGCTTGAAGCGGAAACGAACGGCGCCGCCCTTCCGCACTTCGGCCGGATCGTGCTTTTCCTGTTCCGCAAGTTCGCGGCCGAGCATCATCGCCACCAGATCCTTGCGCGGCAGTTCGGCGGTGCTGCGCGTGCCCACCAGCCGGCCATTGCGCAGCACGGTGATGCTGTCCGAGATCGCATAGACCTGTTCGAGGAAGTGGGTGATGAAGATGATGCCGAGGCCGCGGCTCTTCAGTCGGCGGACGATGGAAAACAGCACCTCGACTTCATGGGCGTCGAGGCTGGCGGTCGGTTCGTCGAGGATCAGCACCTTGCCGGAAAGGTCCACCGCGCGGGCGATCGCGACAATCTGCTGCACGGCGACGGAAAAGCTTGAAAGCGGCAGCCTGACATCGATATCCAGGCCGTATTCGGACAGCAGCGCGCGTGACAGACGTACCATCTCGCCAGTCCGGGTCATGCCGAAGCGGACGGGCTGGCGCCCGAGATAGAGGTTCTCCGCGACCGACAGATTGGGCAGGAGGTTGACCTCCTGATAAACCGTACCGATGCCGAGCTTTTGGGCATGGAACGTGTTGCGCGGATCGACAGGCTGTCCGGCAAGCAGAATCTCGCCGCCGTCGCGGTGATAGGCACCCGTAAGGCATTTGATCAGCGTCGATTTGCCGGCGCCGTTTTCGCCCAGCAATGCGTGAACCTCTCCGCCCATCAGCGAGAAATCGACGCCATCGAGCGCCTTGGAGGCCAGGAACTGCTTGGAAATACCGCGCGCTTCCAGGACCGGCGCGGATGAAATAGCTTGGCCTTCAGGCATGATATGGCTCCCCCCGCCGACCGGACTCATAGCATAAAATGTGCTCGACGTCGCGGCGCGCCGGTCATGGCAAGTCTTCACGTTTCGCCGGCGACAGAGCGCCGGCGAAACGCCGATCAGGGCTGATCAATAGCCGAGGTCTTTCTTGGCATTGTAGATCTTCATCGGATCGTCCTTCTGCGTATAGAGGTGCGATTCCGTCTGGATCCACTTCGGCGGAACCTTCTTGTCCTTCAGATAGGCATTGAGGGCATCGAAGGCCGGGCCGGCCATGTTCGGCGTCAGTTCGACTGTGGCGTTGGATTCGCCGGCTGCCATCGCCTTGAAGATATCCGGGATCGAGTCGATCGACACGACGATGATATCCTTGCCCGGCTTCAGGCCGGCTTCCTTGATCGCTTCGATGCCGCCGACAGCCATGTCGTCGTTATGGGCATAGAGCGCGCAGATATTCTTGCCGCCGTTCTCGGCCTTGAGGAAGCTTTCCATCACTTCCTTGCCCTTGGTGCGGGTGAAGTCGCCCGTCTGGCTGCGAATGATCTTGAAGTTGTCGTGGCCGGCAATCGCTTCTTCAAAACCCTTCTTGCGGTCGATGGCCGGCGACGAGCCGGTCGTGCCCTGCAGTTCGACGATGTTGCACTTCTTGGCTCCGACATTGTCGACCAGCCACTTGCCGGCGACCTTGCCTTCATAGACGGTGTCGGAGGTCACGGCGGTCAGGTAGAGGTCGGGTTTGCTGTCGACCTTGCGGTCGAGCAGGATGACGGGAATATTGGCGTCCTTGGCTTCGGAGAGCACGTCATCCCAGCCGGTGGCGACCACCGGGGCGAGGAAGATTGCGTCGACGCCCTGGGCGATGAAGGAGCGGATCGCCTTGATCTGGTTTTCCTGCTTCTGCTGCGCGTCGGAGAATTTCAGGTCGACGCCGCGCTTCTTTGCTTCCTGCTTGGTGACGGTGGTTTCGGCGGCGCGCCAGCCCGATTCCKAGCCGATCTGCGAGAAGCCAACGGTCAAGGCCGCCGCCTGAGACGCCGCGAACATGGTGACAGCGAGCGCCGTAGCACCCGCGAGTGCTTTCAAGAAAGTCATGGATTTCCTCCCAAAAATCGCTGCGAGCTGCAGCGAGTTCAAGAAAAATCATACGATATTATTTTTGTAAAGCTGATATTTTTGAAAAGTCATACTTTTTTATTCGCCGGCTTCCTGTCGACATCGGAACTTTGCGCTTGCCACCCCTGCCCGCCAATCGCTAAAAGCACTGTCTCTGCCGCCGCTCCTCTGGGAACGGCGATGTTGTCGTGCGCGATTGTCGCGCGCCAGGAACAAAGGTTTTGGGAAGAGATGCTCGAACTACTGCGTAAGGCCGCGAAAACCTGGGTCGCCAAGGGGCTGATGCTCCTCCTCGTCGGCGCGTTCGGTATCTGGGGCGTCCACAGTTCGATCTTCAATTCTGCTTCTGACGCCGTGGTCGTCGTGGGCGATCAGAAGGTCTCGAATATCGAGTTCGCGTTCGCGTTCAGGAACGAACTTGGACGGCTGTCACAGCAGTTCGGAATGCGCCTGACGGCGGATCAGGCCAGAGCTCTCGGCGCTGAAAACAACGTGCTCAGCCAGCTCATATCCGGTGCCACACTCGATCAACTGGCGAGCAATATGAAACTCGGACAGTCCCAGGAACGGCTGCTGCAGGTGATCCAACAGGAGCCGGCCTTCCACGACGAAACCGGTGCCTTCAGTCGCAATCAGATGGAAGGGGTGTTGCGGAATGTTGGGATCCCTGTCAACGACTGGATCCAGATCGCCAACAAGCAAGCGGTCCGTACCCAGATCGCTGATGCGCTGACCAAGGATTTCGAACCTCCGAAGACACTCGTCGATGCGCTGCAGACCTATGCCAATGAGCGCCGTGGCATCGATTATCTGATGCTGACCAAGGACAATATCGACCCGATCAAGCCGCCGGCCACCGACGTGCTGAACAAGTGGTTCGAGGCCAACAAGGCGAAATACAAGGCGCCGGAATTTCGCAAGATCACCTATGTCAAGCTCGAACCAGCGGATATTTCCGATCCAACAGCAATCTCGGACGCGCAGGTCAAGGATGACTACGACAAGCGCAAGGATAGCTACCGCACGCCGGCGACGCGCACCATCGAGCAGCTTTCCTTCTCAGACAAGGCCTCGGCCGAAGCTGCTGAGGCAAAGCTGACAGCGGGCAGCGCGACCTTCGACCAGTTGGTCACTGAACAGGGCAAGACCCCGACCGACGTGCTGCTCGGCGACTTCACCAAGGACAAGATGCCGAGCCCGAAAATGGGCGAAGCCGCTTTCGCAGTGGCCAAGGATGGCGGCGTTACGCCCGTCGTCGACGGCCTCCTCGGTCCGGTCATCTTGCGCGTCACCAATATTCGCCCGGAAGTGGTCAAGTCCCTGGATGATGTCAAGGATGACATCCGCAAGCAGCTGGCGCTGGTCCAGGCCAATGACGACATCCAGAGCGTCTATGACAAGTTCGAGGATGATCGTGCCTCCGGTTCTACCCTGCCGGAAGTGGCCAAGAAGCTGAAATTGAAGACTGTGACTCTGGAAGCGGTTGATTCCGAGGGCCAGGACATGAAGGGCAACGAGATCAAGGATGTTCCGGCGAAGCTGCTGCCGGAAGCCTTCAAGACGGATGAAGGCGTCGAGCCTCTGCCGCTCACGCTCGATGATGGCGGTTATGTCTGGTTCCAGGTCGACAGCGTCACACAGGCCCGGGACCGCAAGATCGAAGAGGTCAAGGACAAGGTCGTCGCCGACTGGACCGCCGAACAGGTCAAGCTCGCGCTGGCAAAGAAGGCCGAGGAAGTTACCAAGCAGATCACCGGCGGCGCCAAGATCGCCGATGTTGCGACCGGCCTCAAGCTTGCGGTCGAGCACAAATCCGACATCAAGCGCACCACGCAGGACGACGTGCTCGGCACGGCGGCTGTCAACGCCGCTTTCGGCGGCCCGGATAGCTTCGTCACGAATGCGCCCGGCCGCGACGGCCAGATCGTGCTGCAGGTCACGGAGGTCAACGACACGCCGCAGAGCGACGCGCTCGACGACACGACGAGCCAGGTGAAGCAGAGCGCTGCCAGCGCCGGTCAGGATATTTTCGATCAGATGGTGAGTGAACTCGCACTGGAATACAGCTCCCGCGTCAACCGGCAGCTCGTCAACCAGCTCATGGTCCGGTAGGAGGAACGATGGCGGACATAAAGCCCTTCCTCGCCAAGGTTGCCGCAGGCAATCCGCTCTCCTACGAAGAAGCCTGTCAGGCTTTCGACATCATGATGTCCGGCGAGGCGACGCCAAGCCAGATCGGTGCGCTGCTGATGGGTCTGCGCGTGCGCGGTGAGACCGTCGACGAGATTCTCGGCGCTGTGACCACAATGCGTTCGAAGATGTTGCGCGTCGAGGCGCCCGAAAATGCCGTCGACATCGTCGGCACCGGCGGCGACGGCGCCCATACCTACAATATCTCGACGCTCGCCTCGATCATCGTCGCAGGCTGCGGCGTGCCGGTAGCCAAGCATGGCAACCGGGCGCAGAGTTCCAAATCGGGGACGGCGGACGCGCTTTCGGCGCTCGGCGTCAAGCTTGATATTTCGGCCGAGCAGATCGGCAGCTGCATCCGCGATGCCGGCATCGGCTTCATGTTCGCGCAGGGGCACCACACGGCGATCCGCTTCGTGGCACCCAGCCGAATCGAACTCGGCACGCGCACGATCTTCAACCTGCTCGGACCGCTCTCCAATCCGGCCGGCGTCAGGCGGCAACTGCTCGGCGTCTATTCCGAGCAATGGCTGCGGCCGATCGCCGAAGCGCTGAAGAACCTCGGCTCCACGCATATCTGGGCCGTGCATGGTTCCGGCCTTGACGAGATCACGCTGACCGGCCCGACCACCGTGGTAGCGCTGGAGAATGGCAATATCCGCGAATTCACGCTGACGCCCGCGGATTTTGGCATGCAGCAGATCGACCTCGCGGAAATCCGCGGCGGCGATGGTGTCCACAACGCAGCCGCCCTGATGGGCGTGCTCGAAGGCGCCGAGAATGCCTATCGCGACATCTCTGTCGCCAATGCCGCGGCTTCCCTCGTCATTGCCGGCAGGGCTGCCAACCTGATGGAAGGTGTCGCCATGGCAAAGCATTCGCTGGAAACTGGTGCTGCCAAGGCCGCGCTGGAGCGGTTGATCGTCGTTTCGAATGCGTGAGGGATTGTCATGACCGATATCCTCAAGAAGATCGAAGCCTATAAGCGCGAAGAAATCGCCGCCGCGATGGCGACGGTATCACTCGCCGAGCTCAAGGCTAGGATCGCCGGCGTCGAACCGCCGCGCGGTTTCCTGAAGTCGTTGCAGGCGAAAAAGGCGGCTGGCGACTATGGCCTGATCGCCGAGATCAAGAAGGCGAGCCCTTCCAAGGGTTTGATTCGCCCCGATTTCGACCCGCCAGCACTGGCGAACGCTTACGAGGCCGGCGGCGCAGCCTGCCTCTCGGTGCTGACAGATGGGCCGAGTTTCCAGGGTGCGCCGGAATTCCTCACCCGAGCCCGTGCCGCCTGTGCGCTGCCGGCTTTGCGCAAGGATTTCCTGTTCGTCCCCTACCAAGTCTACGAGGCCCGGGCCTGGGGTGGCGACTGCATCCTGATCATCATGGCCTCGCTCTCCGATGACGAAGCGAAGGCGCTGGAGGATGCCGCCTTTGAACTCGGCATGGATGTGCTGGTCGAAGTGCATGACGAAGAGGAAACGGAGCGGGCTTTGAAGCTCAATTCGAAGATGCTCGGCGTCAACAACCGCAATCTCCGCAGCTTCGAGGTCGATCTCGCGACGTCCGAACGGCTGGCGAAACTGGTGCCGGACGACCGGCTGCTGGTCGGTGAAAGCGGCATCTTCACCAATGACGATTGCGCCCGGCTCAGCCGTTCCGGCATCACCACTTTCCTGGTCGGCGAAAGCCTGATGCGCAAGGATGATGTGACGGCGGCGACACGCGCGCTTCTTGGCCTCGATCGCGCTGCTGCCGCGGAATGACGATGGAGCCCCGCCTGACCCATATCGACGCCGGCGGGGAAGCAAATATGGTCGACGTTGGTGACAAGGCCGAAACGGTCCGCACGGCAGTTGCCGAAGGCGCGGTCCGCATGCAGCCCAAGACCCTCGATCTGATACTGTCCGGTAATGCCAAGAAAGGCGATGTGCTCGCCACGGCTCGCATCGCCGGCATCATGGCCGCCAAGAAGACGTCGGATCTGATTCCCCTTTGCCATCCGCTGATGCTGTCAAAAGTCTCGGTCGACATCGTCCCCGACCCGGCCTTGCCGGGACTGCGGGTCGAGGCAATGGCAAAACTCACAGGCAAGACCGGCGTCGAAATGGAAGCGCTGACCGCCGTCACGGTGGCCTGTCTGACCATCTACGACATGGCTAAGGCGGCCGACAAAGGCATGGAAATCATCGACATCCGGCTGAAGAGCAAGACGGGAGGCAAGTCAGGCGATTTTTCACGCACGGACTTGGAAAACTGATGACTCTGCTGCCTGTCGAAGATGCACTGCGGCGCCTGCTCGACAAGGCCCGTCCTACCGAGGCGAGCGAATCGGTGCCACTGAAGGCGGCCGAAGGCCGCGTTTTGGCGAGACCGGTCGCGGCCCTGCTGACGCAGCCGCCCTTTGATGGATCGGCCATGGATGGCTACGCGCTTCGCTCGGCAGATGTGACGACGGTCGGACAAAAGCTCAAGGTGATCGGCGAATCGGCGGCGGGACATGGTTTTTCCGGACAGGTCGCAGTTGGTGAGGCCGTCCGCATCTTCACCGGCGCACCGATGCCGGCGGGCGCGGATGTCGTGCTTCTGCAGGAAGACGCCACTGTCATCGACGGCGGCTTCATCGAAAACAATTTTTCGCCCGAAGCGGGCCGGCATGTCCGGCCGCGCGGCCAGGATTTTGCCGAAGGCGACGTCGTGCTGCGGGCCGGGCTGGTGCTTGATCCCGGCCGGCTCCTGGTCGCAGCCGGGATGAACCACCCTGCCCTCGATGTCTATCGCAAGCCGCTGGTCGCCATCGTCGCCACCGGCGACGAACTCCTGCCGCCCGGCAGCGCACTTGGCGAGCACCAGATCGTCGCGTCGAGCATTCACGCCATTACGCCGCTCGCGCGGGCGGCTGGTGCCGAGGTGATCAATCTCGGCATCGTGCCGGATCAACCCGAGGCGATTGCCGGTGCGGCGCGCACGGCGGTGGAAGCGGGTGCGGATGTGCTGGTGACGCTCGGCGGCGCCTCCGTCGGCGATTACGACCTCGTGCAGCCGGCGCTCAAGAATATCGGCATGCAGCTCGATTTCTGGCGCATCGCCATGCGGCCTGGCAAACCCCTGATGGTCGGCTCGCTTGGACCGATGCATGTGCTGGGACTGCCGGGCAATCCGGTATCGAGCATGGTCTGTGCCCTCCTCTTTCTCGAACCGCTGATCGCCAAGCTGGCGCATCGCCAGGCGCCATCAAGGCGTCGCATGGCAATGACAACGACTCCCCTGTCGGCCAACGACCACCGCCAGGACTATCTGCGCGCCACAGCCAGCCGCAACGCAGACGGCGTCCTCAGCGTCACGTCCTTCGGCAAGCAGGATTCCTCGCAGATGAAGATTTTTGCGCTTTCCGACGCGCTCGTCATTCGTCCGCCGAAGGCGACATCGCTGCCGGCTGGTGCGGAATGCGACGTGATGATGCTCCGTGAAATCTAAGCGAGTCTGGACGCCCAGGCATCAGTTTTCCGCGAACGTATCGGTATGCCAGTCATAACGGCGATGCCGCATCCAGGCCCGCGATTTGCCGTCCATGGCGCCGACGACAGTGACGGTCGGCGGTTCATCGCCTTTTTCAACCACATAGACTTCGAGCGAACCGGTTTTGCGTAGTGTCTGGCCGGTGAAGAGTTGAGCTCCCGACCGGCAATCCGACCATTTCAGCCGCGCCGGCGTGACAACGATATCGGCGAGGTCACAGGCGGCCCCGGTCAAGCCGGCATTGGTCGCGATGATGATCACCAGCCCGCTGGCGGTCGTCGCGACGCACCACTGTTTCTGCGCACAGGCGAAGCGGCCGGCCGGTGTTTTGGCGAGTGCCTTTGCAATATCTTTTTTGGCTTGGTTGATCTCATCCTGAGTCAGTCGTTGGCGCTTGTCGGCCTTCGTGGTCGGCGCGCCTATTTTCGAGGCAGCAATCGCATCGGGCTTTACCACGGTGTTGACTTTCAACGCCCTTTGCCACTGTTGAAGGATGAAGTCTGAGGGCCTGCTCTCGCTGACGGCCGCCGTTTCGCCGTCGACGATGCCGGCAAGGCTGCCGTCTTCGAAGATGATGAGACTTGGCTTCGGCGCAGCGGGAAGTGCCAGATGCACTGCCAGCAAGACGATGCAGACGACGGCGCCGGCATAGCACAGATGCGAGCGCATGATGGCCAGCGTGATCAGGCCGAAAGTCATGCCGACAAACAGCCAGGCGGGAATTTGTCCGGTGATCCATTCTCCACGCTGGGCGGCGATCCATTTCGCCATGGCGATGACGAAATCCAGCCCATAGCCCATCACCTTAACCGGCAGCCATTCGAGCCCGAAAGGCAAGGCAAAGAGCGCGACAATCGCTGCCGGCATGACGATGAGCGAGATGATGGGCATGGCAAGCAGGTTCGCCGGCAGTCCCCAGGTGGCGATGCGATTGAAATATTCGATTGAAAACAGGGCGGTCGACAGTCCACCGATCAATGAGGTCATGAACACGCCGGCCATGAAGCGGGCAGCCGGCATCAGCCGGCGCAACAGCGGAATTCCGCTGATCGGCGTCACGGACTGCATTCGCCGCTGCAGCGTGGAATATCCGGTCACAAGTGCCAGCGTGGCGGCATAGGACATCTGGAAACCCGGCCCGATCATCGCAGATGGCGAGGCGACTGCGATGACGATGGCGGAAAGCGCTATGTTGCGCAGGCTGATCGACGGCCGGTCGAAAAATACCGCCGTGAGCATGATCGCCATCATGATATAGGCGCGCTCGGCCGATACCGAAAAGCCGGAGATCAGATAATAAAGCGTCACCGTCACCAACGCGCCGGCTGCCGCGATCTTCTTGACCGGCCATCGATGCGAGAATTCCTGGGACAGGCTGAGCAGAAGCCTCAGCCCGACAAAGCAAAGACCGGCCGCAAGCGCCATGTTGAGCCCGGAAATAGCAATAATATGCGTCAGGCCGGCGAGCCTCAGTGCCTCTGTCGTTTCCTGCGACATGGCGTGCCGGTCGTCAGTGACCATCGACGCCGCGAAAGCGCCTGTGTCTCCGGGCAGGATGGACCGGATTCGCGCGCTGATGTCGATCTGCACCGAGTCGATCACCTGCATTGTCTTGTCGGTCAGCGACTGCGAGATGGGCGGCGCGTTTGCCCACGCTTTCGGCTTGCCGTAGAAGAAGCCGGACGCACCGAGCCCATCGAAATAACTGTCGAAGGCGAAATCATTGAGGCCCGCCAGAGCCGGGCCGGAAGGCGGTGAAAGACGCGCCCTGCCCTCGATCGTCGCACCGATCGCCAATGGCGGATCATGGCCGAGCGAGGTCACCCGGATGGTTTGCGGCGCCCGCTTCAGCCGCGGCTTTTCCGTCTCGGCCAGGTTGATCTCATAGCGCCAGCGACCGCGGGAATCCACTTCGCGCGCGATGACGATCCCGCGGACCGTCGTCGTCACCGGCCCGTCGAGAATCACCGTGTCGGCCCGCGCCGTCTGCCAGGCGGCCAGCAAGGCGCCGGCAGTCATCAGCAGTGCGGCTGCGGCAATTGCACGCAATGCCGGCCGCCACGGGCCGAGGATCAACCATGTCACTGCCGCGCCGATGCAGAGCAGCAAGGTCGGCGCCACGGCTGGCGTACGGTCCAGCGCAAACCACCACGCGGCACCGGCTCCCAGAAAGACCGGCGTCCAGTGGAACAGATGGCCGAACTCGCGTTCCAGCTGGAAACCATCCGAGGCGAAGGCGCGCGAGCGCATGACCACCACGGCAACGGCTTGTTCTATACGGGCTCTCGGTGGTCGATCGACGACCGGTGCCGGCCGGTTCAATGCACTGGGAAGCAGATCGAGATCGAACGCGTCGACCGATTCAATATCTTCCCGCTGTGCTTCGTTTGCGAGCCCGCTTGTCATAATAATGTCGTGAAATCGCCCGATTTCTTAACAGAGAGACTGCAGCCCGGATTCGGAATTGGCAACTGCGATTCATGCGATTTTTCGCGCACTGGGTGTGACCGGCGCGTTCAATCGATTAAAATTCTAGTGAAGAAGATTCTCTTTGATTTCCGCTTATTGCAGTGCCAAAACTCGTTACGGCAACGCAACAACAGACTCTGGTAATTCTTTGTGTTTATCAGATATTCGTCCGCGAAAGCCCACTCTAATTATGGCAGCTTTTGGCTGCCTGCCTATCCTTGAACGGAGGAAATTATGGCTGATAAGAAAGCGTCTGTCTCAATCGACGGCAAGCAGGTCGATCTCGAAGTGCGATCCGGCACCATCGGCCCTGACGTCATTGACATTGCGCCCCTTTATAAAACCGCAAAGGCCTTTACCTACGACCCGGGCTTCACGTCGACTGCCTCCTGCGAATCCAAGATCACCTATATCGATGGCGACGAAGGTGTGTTGCTGCATCGCGGCTATCCGATCGAACAGCTTGCCGAGCACGGCGACTTCCTCGAAGTCTGCTATCTCCTGCTCTACGGCGAACTGCCGACCGCCAGCCAGAAGAAGGATTTCGACTATCGCGTCGTTCACCACACGATGGTGCATGAGCAAATGAGCCGCTTCTTCACCGGCTTCCGCCGCGACGCCCATCCGATGGCTGTCATGTGCGGCTGCGTCGGCGCGCTCTCGGCCTTCTATCACGACTCCACCGACATCACCGATCCGCACCAGCGCATGGTCGCTTCGCTGCGCATGATCGCCAAGATGCCGACGCTCGCCGCCATGGCCTATAAGTATCATATCGGCCAGCCCTTCGTTTATCCGAAGAACGATCTGGACTATGCGTCGAACTTCCTGCGCATGTGCTTTGCCGTTCCTTGCGAGGAATATGTGGTGAACCCGGTTCTGGCCCGCGCCATGGACCGCATTTTCATCCTGCATGCCGACCATGAGCAGAATGCCTCGACCTCGACGGTGCGTCTTGCCGGCTCGTCAGGCGCCAATCCCTTCGCCTGTATCGCCGCCGGCATCGCCTGCCTCTGGGGCCCGGCGCATGGCGGCGCCAATGAAGCCGCGCTCAACATGCTGCGCGAGATTGGCACCGTCGACCGCATCCCGCAATATGTCGCCAAGGCAAAGGACAAGAATGACCCGTTCCGTCTGATGGGCTTTGGCCATCGCGTCTACAAGAACTACGACCCACGCGCCAAGATCATGCAGAAGACGACGCATGAAGTTCTCGGCGAACTCGGCCATAAGGACGATCCGTTGCTCGAAGTGGCGATGGAGCTCGAAAAGATCGCGCTGCACGACGAATACTTCATCGAGAAGAAGCTCTATCCGAATATCGACTTCTATTCGGGCATCACGCTCAAGGCCCTGGGCTTCCCCACCGAGATGTTCACCGTGCTGTTCGCGCTCGCCCGTACCGTCGGCTGGATCGCCCAGTGGAACGAGATGATCGAGGATCCGGACCAGCGCATCGGCCGGCCGCGCCAGCTCTATGTCGGCGAGCCGCAACGCGACTACGTGCACGTCTCCAAGCGCTGAGCGCTCTGCCAGCAAATCGAAAGGGCCGTGTCGGAAGCGACGTGGCCCTTTTCCTTGACTGCCATGTGAATTCGGGTCTGTTGCCTGGGCGAAGATCCGATATCGCCTGAAATGGAAAAGGCCGCAATCGCGGCCTTTTCTGTTCCAATATCCGAAGCTGGCAGACTGCCGGCAGGCAGCAATTACTGCGCCTTGGCCTTGTCCTGGGCTTCTTCCAGCTTCTTGCGGGCTTCTTCAGCCTTCTTCTGCATTTCTTCCTGCAGCTTCTTCTGGGTCTCGACCATCTTGGACTGCTCCATGGCCGGACCATCGAGGGCCGCCTTGAAGCCTTCGAGCGACATCTTGATCGGGTTCGGCATGCGCTGGAAGTTCACCGAGGTGAACACGACTTCCTGGCCCTTTTTCATGTTGTTGATGATCGCGTCGGTGAGCGGCATTTCAGCGATGCACATGTCGGGCATGCAGACGCCGTATTCCAGCTTGTTGCCCTTCGAGTTATCGATCTGCATCAGCACGCCCGGCGGGACGAGGCGCGCGGTCGGCACCGAAACCTGCATGAACTTGCGGTTGATCTTGCCGGTGACCAGGACCAGCGCCACGGCGGTGATCAACTGTCCGGTATTGGCGGTCTGGACGTTGCGCACCGAGCAGACGGTGCTGTCATCCTGCTTGTCGCAGAGCTTGAACCAGCCCTGCGGCGTCTGCTGAGCGGAAGCGTAACCCGGCATGGTGAACGCAGTCGCCGCAAAGGCCACGGCTCCGATGGTCGCGCGCACGGCGGTCTTGATGGTGAAGCTCATATTCTATCCCGTCTCCTGATCTCTGTGAGGCCAGTGCTCCCGGCCGTTCAGCCGGAGCCCTCCTGCCGGTCAATTGAGGCAAATACATGACCCGCGTTATTGGCGCTCCTGTTACATCGCTGCCTCCAAGATATCCAGCCTTTCTTTGAGGCCGCGACGAATATTTCAGAAATGCCGCACCACAAGTTGGATATATGCCGCACTGTTGCTAGTCTCGAAGCGTGACTCGTGTTTTTCAAGGTCGATTGCCGTGCTGAAACTGCTTGTGGCCCTGTTCCTGTTGATCCTTCCGGCCCAGGTGCTTGCCGGCGAAGCGCTCTACGGCATCGCCATGCATGGGGACCCGGCGCTGCCAGCGGGTTACCAAGCCTTCCCTTACGTAAACCCTCACGTAAAGAAAGGCGGCCGGCTGGCTTTCGGCGTGGTGGGGACGTTCAATAATCTCAATCCCTTCATCCTCAAGGGCAAGCGCACTACGGGACGTGGGCTCTGGGACCCGGAACTCGGCAATCTCATGTTCGAATCGCTGCTGATGCGGTCACGCGACGAGCCCTTCACCATGTATGGCCTGCTGGCCGAGAGCGTCGAATGGGACGATGCGCGGACCTATATCCAATTCAATCTGAACCCCAAGGCGAAATGGTCGGACGGCCAGCCGGTGACGCCGGATGATGTGATCTTCACCTTCGAGCTCTTGCGCGATAAAGGCGCCCCGCCCTTCTCGACGCGACTGGTCGCGGGCAAGACCGTGCTGGTCGAAAAGATGGAGAAGTTCGGCGAACATTCCGTCCGCTTCACCTTTTCCAAGAACGCCACAAGGGAATTGCCGCTGCTTCTGGCACTGTCGCCGGTGCTGCCGAAGCACGCGACGAAAGTCGACGGCTTTGATCAAACCATTTTGACGCCGCTGATGGGCTCCGGCCCTTATCGTATCAAACAGGTGCGTCCGGGTGAAAAGCTCCTCTTCGAGCGCGATCCCAACTATTGGGGCAAGGATCTGCCCTCGATGGTCGGCTTCAACAATTTCGACCAGATCTCGATCGAGTATTTTCTTGAGGAAAACACGCTGTTCGAGGCTTTCAAGAAAGGTGAAGTCGATATCTACAAGGAAGGCGCTCCGAACAATTGGCAGGGCGCCTACAATTTCCCTGCAGCGCAGCACGGCGATGTCGTCAAGGACGCCTTCAAGCTGCGGCTTCCGGCCAATACCTATTCGCTTGTCTTCAACACGCGCCGGCCGATCTTCGCCAATGAGAAGCTGCGTGAAGGTCTGACGATGGCCTTCGATTTCGAGTGGCTGAACCGAACGCTGTTCGACAATGCCTATTCGCGCATCGAAAGTTTTTGGCAGAATTCCGATCTGTCAAGCGAGGATCACCCGGCCAGCGCCAAGGAACTTGCTCTTCTCGGCGCAACCAGGAACAAGATCGATCCGGCAATCCTCGCAGGCACCTACAGGCTGCCGGTCACCGACGGTTCCGGCCGCGACCGCAAGGTGCTCAAACACGCCTATGACCAGATCATCGCCGCCGGCTACAGCATCAGGGATGGTAAGATGCGGGACCAGAAAGGCACGCCGCTTACCTTCGAAATCCTCTGCCAGAGCCCAGATCAGACTCGCATCGCTCTGACCTATCAGCGCACCCTTGCAGCCCTTGGCATTGAAGTTTCAATCCGCTCGGTCGAGGATGCGCAATATCAGCAGCGCAGCCAGACGTTTGATTTCGACATGATTTTCCGCACCTATGCAGCGACGCTGTCGCCGGGCATCGAGCAGGCCGGTCGCTGGGGCTCTCCGTCACGTGATCTTCAGGGATCAGAAAACATGGCCGGTGTCGCCGATCCGGATATCGACCAGATGATCCAGGCGATCGTCGCGGCGCGCGAGACGGACGACTTCAATTCCGCCATCCACGCGCTCGACCGCCTGCTGCTCAACGGCCATTATGTCATCCCGCTCTTCTTCATCGGTGAACAGTGGGTTGCGCGATGGAACTATATCGGCCATCCGGATTATTTGCCATTATACGGCGCACAGTTCCAGACATGGTGGGACAAAAGGGTTCAGTAGGGTTCATGGACAAGCAGCATATCGATATCGAAATCATCTCCGACGTGGTCTGTCCCTGGTGCTATCTCGGCCAGGGAAGATTGAAGCTTGCGCTGGACGAGGTGAAGGACACAATCAGCGCCGATATTACCTGGAAACCCTACCAACTCGAACCGAACGTGCCGCCGGGCGGCTTCGACACGTTCGACTACCTTGCCAAGAAGATCGGTGGTGCCGACCAGGTGCGCCGTTCGCATGAAATGCTGACCAAGATGGGCGCCGAAATCGGCCTGCCCTTCGCGCTCGATAAAGCCAGGCGTTTCCCAAATACGCTTGACGCCCACCGGCTGATCCACTGGGCCGGCCTGTTGGGTCATGACATGCAGGACAAGATTTCCCGGGCGTTGTTCAAGGCCAATTTCGTCGATGGCCTCGATGTCGGTGACCGTGCCGTCCTTCTGCAGATCGCCACCGACATGGGCATGGATCGTCGCACCGTCGAAAAGCGGCTGGAGGACGGCAGCGACCTCGACCTCATCAAGGGCGAGATCGTGCATGCACAGCGCATGGGTGTCACCGGCGTGCCCTGCTTCATCTTCGAGCATCAATATGCGGTGACCGGGGCGCAGTCGGTCGAGGCATTCGCCAATGCACTCAAGCAGATTGCCGAGATGAAGACGCAGGCGGCGGAATAGAAGTGTGCGGGCAACGCCGAGGCATCATTGCTTCAGAGCACGGGTGACTTTGACCCACCATGGCATCGTCTCTGTGACGGCATGATATTGGCCATACCAAGGTCCGACCTCGTCGGGCAGGTAAGGCCACTCATCTGGCTTGTCGAGAGCGGCTCTTGCCGCTTCGGCTTCCGCTGGCGTCAGGATTATGCCCATAAGATCGTTGCCACCGTACAGGGCATAAAATCGGATCGGCTTTGATCCAAGTTGGTCATTGATTGCTTTGAAAAATCCGGCTGCCGACCTTCCCCACAAAGCATCTATTGACAGAAGATCAAAGTTTTCGGGGCTGTATATGGAATATTGCTTATCATTGACGGCGATGGAATAGGTTTTCTGGTCGTCCGAGATCGTCTCCTTTAGCGGAGCAAGTTTAACGCCGCGATCCGCAAACAGGGGAATCAATTCCTCATACGCATCCTTCATTCCAAACTCAGTCAGCGCCTCGGCATCAAGATGGACGACGCGATCATAATCGAGAACTTCGGCACTCGTTGCTTGCTTAGCGGGTGCAAGCGAACTCCCCAACAAAACGCCGATAAGGAATGCTCTCCAACGCATGCTAATTGCTCCCCGCAATCTCCGCCAGTTGCGTCATCAGCACCGCGGCGGCCGTCATCCGCTTTTCCGGGCTCGGCAGGTCGCGCGCCAGGAACATCGAATGATCAGGCCGGATCTTCGCCAGCGTCCCCTGCTTGGCGATATAGGCGACCAGCCCGGCCGGGTTCGGAAACACCTTTTCGCGGAACTGCACGACGATGCCCTTCGGCCCGGCTTCCAGCTTCTCGACATTGGCGGTGCGGCAGAGCGACTTTATGTAGACGACCTTGAGCAGAGCCTCGACCTCCGGCGGCATCGGGCCGAAGCGGTCGATCAGCTCTGCGCCGAAGCCGTCGATCTCTTTCAGGTTTTCCAGATCGCCGAGACGCCGATAGAGCTGCATCCTGAGATGCAGGTCCGGCACGTAATGTTCCGGGATCATCACCGTCACGCCGATGACGATCTGCGGCGACCAGCCGGTGTCGGGCAATTGTTCATCGCCCTTGATCTCCAGCACCGCTTCTTCGAGCATCTGTTGATAGAGTTCGAAGCCGACCTCCTTGATGTGGCCGGATTGTTCCTCGCCCAGCAGGTTGCCGGCGCCGCGCAGGTCGAGGTCGTGGCTGGCGAGCTGGAAGCCGGCGCCGAGCGTATCAAGTGATTGCAGCACCTTCAGCCGCTTATCGGCCATGGTCGTCAGCGTCTTGTTGACTGGCAGCGTCAGCAGCGCGAAGGCACGCACCTTGGAACGGCCGACGCGGCCGCGGATCTGGTAGAGCTGTGCGAGACCAAACATATCGGCGCGATGCACGATCAGCGTATTGGCTGTCGGCACGTCTAGGCCAGACTCGACAATAGTGGTCGACAGCAGCACATCATACTGGCCGTCATAGAAGGCGTTCATGATGTCGTCGAGTTCGCCCGCCGGCATCTGGCCATGGGCGGTGGCGACCTTGAGTTCCGGCACCGCCTCGCGCAGGAAGATCTGGATTTCCTCGAGGTCGGAAATGCGTGGGCAGACATAAAAGCTTTGTCCGCCACGATAGTGCTCGCGCATCAGCGTTTCGCGGATCACCAGCGGATCGAAAGGCGAAATGAAGGTGCGCACCGCCATGCGGTCAACGGGCGCGGTGGTGATCAGCGACAGTTCGCGAACGCCTGTCAGCGCCAGTTGCAGCGTGCGGGGAATCGGCGTCGCCGAGAGCGTCAGCACGTGCACATCGGATTTCAGCTCCTTGAGGCGTTCCTTGTGCTTGACCCCGAAATGCTGCTCTTCGTCGACGATCAGCAGGCCCAGATTGGCGAATTTGATGCCGGAGCCGAGCAGCGCATGCGTGCCGACCACGAGATCGGCCTTGCCCTCCGCGAGCTCCTTCTTCGTCTCGTTGAGTTCCTTCGTTCCGACCAGCCGCGAGGCCTGGCGAATGCGGATGGGGAAGCCGCGCATGCGCTCGGAGAACGTCTTGAAATGCTGGCGAGACAGCAGCGTCGTCGGCACGACGACTGCCACCTGCGCGCCATTCATCGCAGCGATGAAAGCAGCACGCAGCGCCACTTCGGTCTTGCCAAAACCGACATCGCCGCAGATCAGCCGGTCCATGGGCCGACCAGCGGCAAGATCTTCACGCGCCGCCTCGATCGCACTGGCCTGGTCTTCCGTCTCGTCATAGGGGAAGCGGGCGGAGAACTCGTCATAGAGCCCTTCGGGCGAAGCGAGCACCGGCGCGTGCCGCATGGTGCGTTCGGCCGCGATCTTGATCAGGCCGGCGGCCATGTCGAGCAGCCGCTTCTTCAGCTTGGCCTTGCGCGCCTGCCAGGCGACACCGCCGAGCTTGTCGAGCTGCACCTCCGTCGCGTCCGAGCCGAAGCGCGACAGCAGCTCGATATTTTCCACCGGCAGGAACAGCTTGTCGCCGCCGGCATACTGGATTTCCAGGCAGGCTCTGGGCGCGCCGGCCGCCTCGATCGTCACCAGGCCCATGAACTTGCCGATGCCGTGCTCGGCATGAACGACGATCGAGCCTTCGTCGATCGACGAGGCTTCGGAGATGAAATCGGCCGAGCGGCGCTTGCGCTTGGCGCGACGGACAAGTCTGTCGCCCAGAATATCCTGCTCGCCGATAACGATGAGTTTTCCCGTCTCGAAGCCGCTTTCGAGTGACAGCACCGTCGAGGCCGCCTCGCCGGCTTTGAGCTTTATCGCATCGGCAAGTTTCTCGACTGGAACGACGCGTTCCAGCCCATGCTCGGCCAGCACCTGCAGCAGGCGGTCGAGCGAACCTTCGGACCAGCCTGATATCACCACCTTGTCGCCCTTGGCGCGATGGTCGGCAATGTGCTTGACGGCGGCGGTGAAGACGTTGACCCGCTCTTCGCCCTGCTGCTCGCCGGCGCGCGCCCAGCGCATGCCGGGCCGCGCTTCAAGTACTACGACCTTGCGCGCCTCGCCCTCATGCTCGTTGAACGGGGTGACACGGATCGCGCCCTTTTCGGCGAGCGCCAGTTTCACCTGTTCATCGGAAAGATAGAGCTGGTCGGGCGGCACCGGTTTGTAAGGCGCGCCCTGCGTCATGCCCTTGTGTGGCTTGCCGCTTTCCAGCCGCGCCTCATAATAATCGGTGATCAGCTTGAAGCGCTCGACCGCCGCTTCCTGCAGCGTATGGTCGGTCAGGATACGGAAGGCGCCGAGATAGTCGAACAGGGTTTCGAGCGTCTCGTAATAGAGCGGCAGCCAATGTTCCATGCCAGCAAAGCGGCGGCTTTCGGAAATGGCGTGATAGAGCGCATCGTCGCGCGTCGCCGCGCCGAACATGGTCAGGTAGTTCCGCCGGAAACGGCTGATCATGTCCGGATTGAGCGACACTTCGCTCATTGGATTGAGCTCCAGCGAACGCACCTTTCCCGTCGTGCGCTGCGTCAAGGGATCGAAGGAACGGATCGTCTCCAGCGTGTCGCCGAAGAAATCCAGCCGGAACGGCTGTTCCTCACCAGGCATGAACACGTCGAGAATGCCGCCGCGCACCGCAAATTCGCCGACTTCGCGCACGGTATCGGTACGGTCGAAGCCGTTGCGTTCCAGCCGCGAGGCAATGTCATCCATCCGCATCGTCTGGCCGGGCTTGGCCGAAAAGCCCATGGCGGCAATCGCCTCGCGCGGCGGCAGCTTCTGCAGCAGCGCATTGGCCGTTGTCAGCAGGATCGCCGGATGCGGATTCCTGGCGTGGCTGATCAGGCCGGACAGCGCCGAAAGTCTCCGGGCGGAGACATCGGTGCCGGGCGAGACGCGGTCATAGGGCAGGCAGTCCCAGCCCGGCAGGCTCAGCACCGGAATTTCCGGCGCGTGGAAGGCGAGCATCTGCTCAAGATCGGAAATATGCTGGCCGTCGGAGAGAACATAGGCGATCGGCGCCCCGGATTGCGCCAGTTCGGCAAGCAGCAGCGCGTCGACGCCGGCAGGGACATTTCCGATCGTGAAGCTTTTCGCATCCGCAAGCACTTTTKGAGGATCGAAACCGGGGATCACCTGCCCCGTCTTGTTTTCTGTCAGCATCAAACCTTGCCTGTATCGATCGCAGATGCGAATGCCTCTTCCGGCCGGAAAGCCATGACTCGCGCAAAGAGCGGCGTGGTCAGCCGATCCGGCAAGGTCTCTCCGCCGCAGATCCACTTGAACAGATCATTGTCGTCTTCGGTCAGAATGCGCTCGAATTCATCCAGTTCCGTGTCCGCCAGATGCGGCAGCTCGGTATCGGCGAACTGGCCGAAGATGAGGTCCATCTCGCGGATGCCACGATGCCAGGCGCGAAACAACAGGCGCCTGCGACGGGGATCAAGCTCAGCGCTGGTGCGGTTCGTGCCGGTCATGGGGTTCGCGGATTCCTCTATGAAAGAGGCACTCTATATCCCCTGAAAATCGGCTTGTCAGCCTTGCAAATCATCCGGGACACGGCATCTATTGCGCTCATGCGTCCATTCATCCTCGATCCACTGTTCGCTTCGCTCTCGTCGCTGCCCGGAATCGGCGCCAAGACCGGCGAACTCTATGCGCGGCTGCTCGGCCGCGAAGCGATTGAGGATTGCCGGATCATCGACCTGCTTTTCCATGTGCCCGCCAGCCTGATCGACCGCCGCAACCAGCCGGGCATCGCGCTGGCGGCGCCAGGCGCGATCGTCACCGTCACCGCCCGCGTCGACCGTCACCAGCCGCCGCCGCGCGGCAATCGCAATGTGCCCTACCGCATCTTCCTGCACGACGACACCGGCGAACTGGCGCTGACCTATTTCCGTTCCTATGGCGACTGGCTGCAGAAGCAGTTTCCCGTCGACGAGACGGTGATGGTCAGCGGCAAGATCGACTGGTTCAACGGCCGCGCCTCGATGGTGCATCCCGATCATGTCGCGCGCCTCTCCGAAGGCGAGACGCTGCCGATGATCGAACCGATCTATGGCCTGACGGCCGGGCTCTCGCCGAAAATCCTGCGCAAGACGATCGAGGCGGCCGTCGCCAAGGTGCCGGACATGCCGGAATGGGCAGACGTCGCACTCGTCCAGCAGCAGGGCTTCATGCCCGTCGCCACGGCATTTCGGATGGTTCACGATCCACATGATGCCCATGACATCGATCCGCAGGCGCCCGCCCGGCGCCGGCTTGCCTATGACGAATTCCTGGCTGGTCAATTGTCGCTGGCGCTCGTGCGGTCGCGGCTGCGCAAGACGCCCGGCACGCCCGTGTCGCCCACGGGGGAACTGTCCGGGAAAGTCGTCGATGCCCTGCCCTTCTCGTTGACCAACAGCCAGCAGGCGGCGATCGACGATATCCTGCACGACATGGCCGGCAAGGACCGCATGCTCAGGCTGCTGCAGGGCGATGTCGGCTCGGGCAAAACCGTGGTGGCGCTTCTCTCGATGCTGGCGGCAGTCGAGAGCGGCGGCCAGGCCGTGCTGATGGCGCCGACGGAAATCCTCGCCCGGCAGCATTTTGCCACGATCAGCCAGATGGCCCGCAAGGCCGATATCCGTATCGAAATCCTGACAGGCCGCACCAAGGGCCGCGAGCGCGACGATATCATCGAGCGCATCGCATCCGGCGAAGCACAGATCGTCATCGGCACGCATGCGCTGTTCCAGGACAATGTCAGCTACAGCAACCTGCTTCTCGCCGTCGTCGACGAACAGCATCGTTTCGGCGTTCATCAGCGGCTCAGGCTGACGGCCAAGGGCATCTCGCCGCATATGCTGGTGATGACGGCGACGCCGATCCCGCGCACCCTGGTCCTCGCTGCCTTCGGTGATATGGATGTTTCGAAACTCACCGAAAAACCGGCCGGCCGCAAGCCGATCCAGACAGTGATCATGCCCGCCGAACGGATCGGCGAGATCATCGATCGCCTCCGGGCCGCCGTGGCCGAGGGCCGCAAGGTCTACTGGATTTGTCCATTGGTGGAAGAATCCGAAGAATCGGACCTGATCTCGGTCGAGGAACGGCATGCCGTGCTGGCTCAAACCTTTGGCGACCAGGCCACCCTCATTCATGGACGCATGAGCGGACCGGAAAAAGACGCCATCATGTCCGCCTTCAAGAACAGCGAGACGCGGCTCCTGGTTGCCACGACGGTGATTGAGGTCGGCGTCGACGTGCCCGACGCGTCGGTCATGGTGATCGAACATGCCGAACGTTTCGGCCTGGCGCAGCTGCACCAGTTGCGCGGCCGCGTCGGACGCGGCAGCGAGGCGTCAAGCTGTATCCTGCTCTACAAAGGACCGCTCAGCGAAAACGCGCAGTCGCGGCTGAAGATCATGCGCGAGACGGAGGATGGCTTCCTGATCGCCGAGGAGGATCTCAAGCTGCGTGGCGAGGGCGAACTGCTCGGCACGCGTCAGTCCGGCACACCAGGCTTTGCGATTGCCAGCCTCGAAGCCCATGGCGACCTCCTGGAGATCGCCCGCAAAGACGCACATTATCTGCTCGATCGTGATCCCGAATTGACCAGCGAACGCGGCGCGGCGGTCAGGACGCTACTTTATCTGTTCCGGCGCGACGAAGCGATCCGGTTTCTGAACGCGGGCTGACGGGCGGCTCGACGTCGATTTCTTTTGGCGACCATTCCGGCGCCACGAGGCCGCCGGAGATCAAAAGCTTGGCGGCATCTTCCGGCGTCATGTCGAGTTCCATGATCTTGGAGCGCTCGACGAAAACCAGGAAGCCCGCGGTCGGAACCGGTGTCGGCGGCAGGAACACCGCCACCATGTCCATGCCCTTGTCATTGAAGCGCGAGGCGATTTCGCCCGCCGCGTCCGTGGCGATGAACACCATCGACCAGAGGCCTGGCGAGGGGTATTCGATCATGCCGACTTTCTTGAACGAATTCGTCCGCTCACGCAGCACCGTCTCGAAGATCTGCTTCAGGCCCTTGTATAGCGATCGCACCAGCGGCATGCGCGCCAGGATCGATTCGCCAAACTGGACGATCGATTGACCAATCAGGTTCTTGGCGAAGACGCCGATCAGGGTGATCAGGATCACCGCAATCAACAGGCCAAAACCGGGCACGGCGAATTTCGTATAATGCTCCGGCGAAAAGGGCGACGGAATATAGGGCTCGACCCAGCTGTCTGCCCAATGAATGAAGGTCCAGGTCAGCCAGATGGTAATGGCGATCGGGGCACAGATGATCAGCCCGGTGAGAAAATTGTTGCGCAAGCGCACGCCCAGCGGCGTCTTCGGGGGTTTAAGCGGCAATTCATCCATTGCGCAATCCAGTCCTACAACACCCCCGAATCTTAGCGCGGCATTCCTGCGCTGCACAAGCGCATTTTCGTCGCATTCACTCCACCGTGACCGATTTCGCCAGGTTTCTCGGCTGGTCGACATCGGTGCCCATGAATACGGCCGTGTGATAGGCAATCAGCTGAATCGGCAGTGAAAAGATCATCGGCTGGATCGATTCGTCGGCATCCGGCAATGTGATCGTCGCCATGGTCGGCAGCGTCGTCGCCGCTGCGCCCCGTGCATCGGTGACGAGGATGATGCGGCCGCCGCGGGCGGCCACCTCCTGCATGTTCGACACCGTCTTCTCGAAAAAGCGGTCATGCGGGGCGATGACGATCACCGGCATGTTCTCGTCGATCAGCGCGATCGGGCCGTGCTTGAGCTCGCCGGCGGCATAGCCTTCCGCGTGGATATAGGAAATCTCCTTGAGCTTCAGCGCGCCTTCCATGGCGAGCGGAAAACTCGTGCCGCGGCCGAGATAGAGCACGTCCTTGCAGCGCGACAGCTCGCGCGACAACGTCTCCATCATCGGCTGGATGCGGTTGAGCACCGCGCTCATCACGCGCGGCATCTCGGCGAGATGACCGACGAGCGTCCGCTCCTGCTCCTCGGACAGTGTGCCGCGCTGCCGGCCGGCTGCGATCGCCAGGGCTGCAAGTACAGCCAACTGACTGGTGAAGGCTTTGGTCGAGGCGACGCCGATTTCCGGCCCGGCAAGGATCGGGAAGACTGCGTCCGATTCCCGTGCAATCGTCGATTCCCGGACATTGACGACAGCGCCGATTCTCAGCCCCGCCTCCCGGCAATAGCGCAATGAGGCGAGCGTATCGGCGGTCTCGCCCGACTGCGAGATGAACAGGGCGGCGGATGATGGCGCCAGCGGCACTTCGCGATAGCGGAATTCCGAGGCGACGTCGATTTCGACCGGCAGGCGCGCATAGCGTTCGAACCAGTATTTCGATGTCAGTCCCGCCAGATAAGCTGTGCCGCAGGCGGAAATCGCCAGGCTCTGCAGCTTGGAAAAGTCGATCTCGGGCACAGCACGGACGCGTTTTTCGGCGAAGTCGATATAGTGGCCAAGCGTATGCGAAATCGCCTCCGGCTGCTCATAGATCTCCTTCTCCATGAAATGCCGATGGTTGCCCTTGTCGATGATGACATAGGCCGACGCCGTCGACTGCTGGCGCGGCCGGCTCACCGGCCGGCCTTCCATATCCATGATCTCCGCGCCAGTCTGTGAAATCACCGCCCAGTCGCCATCGACGAGATAAGAGACCTGATTGGTAAAGGGCGCCAGCGCGATAGCGTCGGAGCCAAGATACATCTCGCCTTTGCCATAGCCGATGGCGAGCGGCGGGCCGGAGCGGGCCGCGTAGATCGTTTCAGGCTCGCTTTCGAACATGATCGCCAGCGCATAGGCGCCGGTGACGCGCTTCAGCATCGCCTGCACGGCCTGCCGCGGCGAGACCCCTGCCCCGACCTGATCCGCGAGCATCTGCGCCACCACTTCGGTATCGGTCTGGCTGGCAAAGCTGACGCCTTTGGCAGTCAGCTCCTGCTTGATCTCGGCGAAATTCTCGATGATGCCGTTGTGGACGACGGCAACGCCGCCGGCAAAATGCGGATGCGCATTGGTTTCGTTTGGCACGCCATGCGTCGCCCAGCGCGTATGGGCAATGCCGGAATTGCCCGCCAAAGGTTCAGCCGCGAGCCTCGCTTCAAGATTGCCGAGCTTGCCTTCGGCACGGCGGCGCTCGAGCCGGCCTTCAACGATGGTGGCGATGCCGGCGGAATCGTATCCGCGATATTCGAGCCGCTTCAGGGCATCGACAAGCCGCCCCGCCACCGGTTGAACACCCACGATCCCGACGATTCCGCACATGCGATGTCTCCCAAACAGTTCAACGAACAGGCTTTTTGACCGGAAAATCAGGCTACGGCAACCTGAGCCGCATCAATTTCGGTTTCCACCGTTAACGGTGCCACTTCAAAAATTTCCCGCAACCTGATGATCCCGGATTTGTTGCATATTTGCAGCACATCCGTTATGCAGCGGACCAACAAGGCAAGCCAGCAATGTCCTGAAATTTCCATGCGATCGGCGTCCCCGGACACTCTCTCCCGGCGCCTCGCTTGGGCCGTTCCCGCGGATTGGACATTTTACCGCCAGATTCCGCCTCTAGCGCGGTTGACGGTATGAATGGCATGCCCGATCCGATTGTGTGCGACAGGAGACTGCATTGAAGAACAACAAGAAAGTAGCGCTGATCACCGGCATTACCGGCCAGGACGGAGCCTATCTCGCAGAGCTTCTGCTGAGCAAGGGCTATATCGTCCACGGCATCAAGCGCCGTTCTTCCTCGTTCAACACCAGCCGCATCGAAAACATCTACCAGGATCCGCACGAACAGGACCAGCGCTTCTTCCTGCACTATGGCGACATGACGGATTCGACCAATCTCATCCGCATCGTCCAGGAATGCCAGCCCGACGAGATCTATAACCTCGCCGCCCAGAGCCATGTGCGCGTGTCCTTCGAAACGCCGGAATATACCGCCAATGCTGACGGCATCGGCACGCTACGGCTCTTGGAAGCCATCCGCATCCTCGGCCTCGAAAAGACCACCCGCTTCTACCAGGCCTCGACGTCGGAGCTTTACGGCCTTGTCCAGGAAGTGCCGCAGCGGGAAACGACGCCCTTCTACCCGCGCAGCCCCTATGCCGCCGCCAAGCTCTATGCGTACTGGATCGTGGTCAATTATCGCGAAGCCTATGGCATGCATGCCTCCAACGGCATCCTCTTCAACCATGAGAGCCCGCTACGCGGCGAAACCTTCGTCACCCGCAAGATCACCCGCGCGGCCGCCGCGATCCGGCTCGGCAAGCAGGAAAAGCTCTTCCTCGGCAATCTCGATGCCAAGCGCGACTGGGGCCATGCACGCGAATATGTGCGCGGCATGTGGCTGATGATGCAGCAGGACGAGTCGAGCGACTATGTGCTCGCCACCGGCGAGACCACCGAAGTCCGGCAATTCGTCACCTGGGCCTTCGAGGATGTCGGCATCCATCTCGAATGGCGCGGCGAAGGCGTCGAGGAAAAGGGCTACGACACCCTGTCCGGCAGATGCATCGTCGAAGTCGATCCGCGTTATTTCCGCCCGACCGAAGTCGAACTCCTGATCGGCGACCCCTCCAAGGCCCACCAGAGGCTCGGCTGGAAGCACGAGACCTCCGTCCGCGACCTCTGCCGCGAAATGGTCAACGAGGACCTCAAGGTCATGCAGACCGCTACTGTGATGAAAGAGGCCTGATCCATGTATGCTCTCCAGGGCAAGAAGGTCTGGGTCGCGGGCCACCGCGGCATGGTCGGCTCGGCCATCGTCCGCCGCCTCGCCAATGAGGATTGCCAGGTGATCGCCGCCTCGCGGCAAGATGCAGACTTGCGCGATCAGGCTGCGACGACCGCCTGGATCGAGAAGACCAGGCCGGATGCCGTCTTCCTTGCCGCAGCCAAGGTCGGTGGCATTCTCGCCAACGACACCTATTCGGCGGACTTCCTCTACGACAACCTGATGATCGAGGCCAATATCATCCACGGCGCCCACAAAGTCGGCGTCGAAAAGCTGATGTTCCTCGGCTCGTCCTGCATCTATCCGAAATTCGCAGCCCAGCCGATCACCGAGGAAGCGTTGCTGACCGGTCCTCTCGAGCCGACCAACGAATGGTATGCGATCGCCAAGATTGCCGGCATCAAGCTCTGCGACGCCTATCGCAAACAGCACGGTTCCGACTTCATTTCCGGCATGCCGACGAATCTCTACGGCCCTGGCGACAATTTCGACCTCAATTCATCGCATGTCATGCCGGCACTGATCCGCAAGGCGCATGAGGCAAAGCGCACCAGTGCCGATAGCATCACCGTCTGGGGAACCGGTACGCCGCGACGCGAGTTCCTCCACGTCGATGATTGCGCCGATGCCTGCGTGCATCTGATGAAGACGCATTCGGCACCCGGCCATGTCAATGTCGGCTCGGGCGAGGATTTGACCATCCTCGAACTGACGCAGATGGTCTGCGACGTCGTCGGCTTCCGCGGCCGGATCGTCCATGACCTCTCGAAGCCGGACGGCACGCCGCGCAAGCTGATGAGCGCAGACAAGCTGCGCGCCACCGGCTGGGCGCCGAAGATCGACCTGCGCGACGGCATCACCGCCGTCTACCAGTGGTTCCTGGCCAACAAGGCCTGAACATTTTTTCACGCGGCCCATCAAGTTGGGCCGCGGCGACTTGAAACATGGGATGATTGAATGGCCGACAGCCGCCATCAGCTCGCCTTTCTCGACGGCCTGCGCGGCTTTGCCTCGCTCTGGGTCCTGGTCGGCCATACCATGTTCCTGACCGGCTACATGGTCGACGTCTTCGATCAGCCGGACATGGCGGTGGAGCTGTTCATCATCATCTCCGGCTTCCTCATGGCCTTCCACTACCAGCTGCGCGAGGCGCGCGAGCCGTGGACGGAGCCATCGACCTGGATGATCTTCTGGGTCCGGCGTTTCTTCCGCATCGCGCCGCTCTACTATGTCGCGCTGGCGGTCTCTCTCTATTTCGGCCCGGAACTCTGGCAGCAGCGGCTGAATTCTGCCGCCGTCATGCCCGGTTCGATGGCCGAGACCCTGACCTATGCCAGCCGCTATCTCGACCAGTCGCTGGCCAATATCCTGATGCATGTCAGCTTCGTCTTCGGCATGACCTACACGCATAATTTCAGGACGCCGCTGCCCGACTGGTCGATTGGCCTGGAAATGCAGTTCTACGCCGTCTTCCCCTTCCTGATGCTGCTGATCATGCGGATCGGCTGGAAGATCGCCATACCGCTGCTCGTCGGTTTCGCCTGGATTCTCGGCGCCTGGCTCGAACGCAACGGCTTCGTCGTCGGCGCCTATTCCATCCTGGCAATGAAATTCCACCTCTTCGCCGCCGGCATGCTGATCGCCATGTCGATCCGTGGTGAAGGCCAGGCGAAATGGCTCTATCTGCTGGCCGCCTGCGCCGTGATCTTCGTGCCGCTCGGCGGCGGCCGCGATGCGCTGCACCGGGCGATCAAGATAGGCATCGTCCTCGGCTTCTTCGCGCTGATCTACAGGGACAGGCTGCCGGTATTGCTGCGCCGTACGGTTGGCCCTTTGGACTTCATCTTTTCCAACCCGCTCAGCCGCTGGATCGGCGATCTCTCCTATGGCGTCTACCTGATCCATCTGATCGTCATGCTGCCGGTCACCGGATGGCTGGCAACCACCTTCCCCGCGCTCCAGCCCTTCCCCCGCTTCTGGGCAGCGCTGGCCCTGACGATCCCGATCACCTACGGCCTGGCTTTCCTCGCCTATCGTTTCATCGAGCTGCCAGGCATCGCCTGGGGCCGGCGGGCGGCCAACAGGCTCCAACGCAAGCCGGTGGCAGGACCGGTTTCGGCATAGGCATTCGATCGGATAGGAGGGAGCTTGCGGCGCCCCTCCTCCCACGGGAAATGAGACGTGAACGCTCCCGACCTGCGTTGGCAACACCCTCTTGCTAAACGCAGCACAGCTCTTTAACTACGAGTTGTTCCACGGAGATATTTCCAATGCGCCTTTACCCTGTTCTCGCAACGATCCTGGCTGCCTATGCATTTCCCGCACTGTCTGCGACAGTGGACGGCAAGCTGGTGTCGCTCGATGCCAATGCGCGCATTCTGACATTGGAGAGCGGCGCCGAATTGAACCTTGGGGAATATGTCGCGCTGGACGGGCTTGAGCCGGGTCAGGTGGTCAGGGTGACATATGCCGACGGGACGACGGACGCGACAGAAGTTGATGTGCTTGAGCAACTGCCTGTCGACCCGACCGCAAGCGATACGACGACCGATAGCAGCAGCGTGCCCGCGGATGATGGCACGACATCGGCCGACAGCAACACTGACCAGACGAGTGTACAAACCGACAGCAATCCTGTCGATCAAACAACGTCGGACGTCCAAAGCACGCAGGCGCAGTAAAATTCATGCGCCCGGCTGCGTCGGAAGCAGGGCTATATCTGTGCGCCATACGTCCGACAATTTGTCACGCGTATGGCGTGCGCCGGATTGACATGACTCATCTGAGTCATGCGAGAGAATCCATTGATAGTTATTTGCTAAAATACAACTTTTTTTGATCTATCATCTACTTTTTATTGATCTCCTGAAAAACCTCATGTTAATCGTGTCCCCGATCCGGCAAAAGGGGCTTGGATCGAGGGGATATTATGAAGATTTCGTTTGAACTTCGCTTTTGCGTCGCGCTGTTGCTTGCGCTCATTTTTCCGGCCACTGGCAATGCATCCGGCACTGCGGAAAATGTTCCATCCAAGCAGAGCGAGACGGCGCCGAGCCTGAAAACGCCTAATATCGGCGGCGCCGGCACCCTCGATTACGGCTATGACATCGACATGCCGACGTTTCATGGCCTCGAGCCAAAACTGTCGCTGAGCTACTCATCCACGCGCAAATCGAAGATCGGCGGGCTCTACCAGGGCTGGCTCGGCTATGCCTGGGGTGTCAGCGGCTTCGATGTCATCGAGCGGGCGCGTCACAAGGGCACCATCCCCGCCTTCGATGGCGCCACCGCTGACCAGGACGGCTCCGATGTCTTCCTGCTGAATGGCGAGGAACTGCTGAAGTGCTCGGACGCCCAGAATGTCAGCGCCTCCTGCAAATCCCAGACGGGCTCCGACATTTACACCAGCCAGACGGAAAATTACCTGCAGATCTCGCGCGACCGGACGAACAACGCCTGGTCGGTCACCAGCCGCGACGGCACCAAAATGGTGTTTCGGCCCGCGAACAATTTCTTATCCGGCACGGCTAATAATGACGCGTTGGCCAAGTATGCCAAGTGGTTGGTGTACAAAATCACCGACACAAACGGCAATCAGATCACCTACGACTATAGCTGCCCCGGTTCCAATTTGCCGGTCTGCTATCCCAAAACCATCACCTACAACGATGCCATAGTCAGCTTCTATTACGAGGACAGACCGGACGATATCGCTGTCGCCACCGGCCAAAATCTGGCGATTCTCGCCCGTCGCATGGCGGCCATCAAGGTCCAGGAAGCCGGCCTCACTGTCGAGACTTACAAGCTCAACTATGGCACCCAGCCCGGCGACGGCTCATCCCGGCTTCTCAACATCAAGCGCTACGGCAAGAAATCCGACGTCGCTGTGGATTCGCAGACCGGCGCGGTGTCGATCACAAATAGCGGCGGGCTTGGTTCCAAGGACACCATCTTCGACTACGCCGACTACGATGGGTTCGGTGCTGCTGCCGACATTGCCAGTCTGAAGGGCGCCGGTCCTCTGGCGACTGTCGACGTTAATTCGGATGGCATAAGCGAACTGCTGCAAATGCAATCGGGCTATACGGCTCAGTTCAACCAGGAATTTGCGCCAGCCCCTTGCACCTATAACCTCTACAATCAAAATGCGGGCACGACGAATACATTCTCTCGCTTGCAGCTTGGCAATATAGATTGCGCACTGCAGAATTGGTACCATTATGGCCTGCAGCATCTGCCGATCCCGTCTTACAATATCGGTCATTTCGGTCAGAGCTATAAAGACACCTATGCAATGTTCCGAAACCGGCTGGGCGTTGTTGGTCCGGATGGAACTGTCACAAACGATCCGGTCGTCACCGCAGACGCCTACTTCACCAAGAGCGGAGACACTTTCTCAGCGCAGATTTGGCAGTCTTGCAGGAGCGTGAGTGACACGCGCCTGGCAGCGTTCTGCGCCAAACCGGCTCCCTATACCCAGGTCGTCGATTATGACGGCAACGGCACCGACAACCTTGATTCGACCGAGCATAACAACTTGCAAGGCGGTCAAGGCACCGCCAACCTGTTCGACAATGGCAGGCAGCAGCTGTTGTTTGTCCGCGACGACAACCTCAAAATCAAGTCGTCGAGCGATCAGACCACGCTCGAACAGGTGCAGTCGCAATTTCCCTGTGTCGGCAAGTGCGAATACGGCGATGTCAACGGCGACGGGCTCGATGACATCGTCATGCTCGAGGTGTTGAACAACGACAGCATCCAGACCCAGTGCCAGTGCGCATTCTACGTCTATGTTTCCGTTTATCTCAATGTGGGAACCTCGAGCGGCAGCCGGTTCACCAATGTCATCTATCGCAAGCTGCTGCAGCAGGGCAGCGATACGCCCTACGTCACTTTGGGCTCGCTGCAATTGCGGGATCTGGACGGCGACGGCAAGGCGGAGGTCATTGTCGAAGATGCCAGACTGACCCAGCCCGGTACCGCGACCGATCCGGCGCGAGACATCGCCTATTCCAACACCGATCGCAATTTCACCTTCTTCCGCTTTTCACTGGATTCGGGCACGTACAACCTGACCCAAACCGCCTCGGTGACCGGCACGACGGCGGTTTTGGGTGATTTCGACGGCGATGGCTTGGTGGATGTCGTCTTCCGGCCGCAACTGTCGACCGTCGGCCAGTCGCTCGACACCGCCGCTGCCAACACGTCCTACAGGCTTACTCGATCCAAGACCAAGTCGGCTCTGTCGTCCGCCCTTCCCAATCTGCTGACCCGTGTGACCACGGAGATGGGCGCCACCTCGACCTTCGACTATGCCGCTTCGACCGCCTATCAAAACACCTTCCTGCCATTTGCCGTGGCGACCGTGTCGAAGGTGACCACGGATGACGGGATCGGCAACACCGCGGTGACCCAGTACAGCTATGCGGGCGGCCTGTTTGTTCCGGCCGACCGAAAGTTCCGCGGCTTCCGCACCGCGACCAAGACGCTGCCGATGGCAAACGGCGAGACTGGCAATCCAACCATCGTCACGACCTATCGCCAGGATACGGCCAGCTTCGGCCAGCCCGACGAGATCGATTACAAGGATGGCGCAGGCACGCTGAAGAAGGTCGAAAACAATACCTGGAGCGTCAACGCAGCCGCCCCGCCCTATCGGGCGCAATTGCTCGCGACGCTGACCACATTGAACGAAGGCAGCGTCACCCGCTACCTCAAGATCGCCCGCGACTGGGACGATTACGGCAACATCACCGAGGAGCGGCATTTCGGCCTGGCCCACTCGGACGGTACCGACTTTCCCGGTGACGAATATACGACGGATTGGAGTTTCAACAAAAACACCACGGCCTATATCGTCTCGCGGCCCTATGTCGAAACGACCTATGACGGATTGGGCAATGGCGGGACGATCATCGCCAAGAAGGCCATGTGGTATACCGGCGTTCCGATCAGCGGCAATGCCAATGATGTCCTGCCGACGGGCACTAACCYTCTGCAGACGAAGGTCTTCCGTGACGCCAGCACCTTCAGCTTCACGACCTTCGACTATGACAGCACCGGCAACATGACCCGGCAGACGGTGCTCGCTTCGGACAACACCAGCACCGCCAAGCTGGCGGAGACGCTCTGGACCTATGGCGATAGCCAAAAGGTCCTGCCGACCAAGGTGCAGAAGTGGGTGTCGGGCACGACCTATCTGACATCGAATTTTGTCAATGACCCCGTCTGCCGGGTGCCGGCAACGGAGACCGATCCCAACAACATCTCCGTCACCCATACCACCGATGACTATTGCCGTGAAACCTCGGTGCAGAACACGACCACCGGCGCCTATGTTAACACCTATTATCAGAACGAGGGCAGCTTCAGCGCGCTGCGCAGTCAGGCCGATCTGACACAAATGCCACTGGTCGTGACGACCGCACCGTTGCCCGATGGCACGTATACCAAGACGATCAACTATATCGACGGTTTCGGCCGGACATATCTAGCGAAAGTGAATGGCGATACTACCTCACCGGATTCTTACGCCAAGACGCTGTTCGATGGCCGCGGCAATGTGTGGAAGCAGTCGCTGTTGTCTTCAAGCAACGGCAGTTATCATTGGACGGTCAACAGCTACGATTGGGCGAACCGTGTCGTGCAAACGGTCATGCCGGACGGTACGACGAAGGCGTGGTCCTATGCGCTGGCCGGCACCAGTGACCCCGGCAGTTCCAACGTGCTTCTAGCACAAGCGACTCTGACGGAAGACGTTGCCGGAAGCCGGAAGCGCCTCACGCAAACCACCACCACATCGGATGGCGATGTGGCGCTGGTGCAGACAAAGCTGAGCACCGATGCCAGCTATAACAAGGTCTATTCGGCGAGCTACGACGATCTGAAGCACCTCATGGAGGTGCGTGACCCAGGCTCTGCGATCTGGTCCTACGCCTATGACCAGGCAGGCAACCGGACTGACGCTAACGACCCGGACATGGGGCACTGGACATATACTTACGACGCCGCCAATCAGCTGATAACCCAAACCGATGCCCGCCAGATCGTCACCACAATCAAATATGACGGACTGGGTCGGGTGACGATGAAGTTCACCGGCAGCAGCCCGAGGACCTATATCGCGATCAACACGTATGACTGCCTAGAGGTGCCGCAAAACACCAACACCGACTGCATGGGGCAGCTGACCCTAGCGACCAACGGACCCGACAGCACCGCCGCGAACTATGCCGAGCAACGCTTTTTCTACAATGACAATGGGCAGCTGCGCAAAAAGGTCTCGACGATCAACACTGCGGCCAATACGCCAATCGTCAGCACGACGACTACCACCTACGACCGCCCGTCGAAATTGCCGCTCTACAAGGAGTATTTCGGCGCCACTACGAGCACCGCCGACCTGCAAGTCGGCACGACCGCAACCCCTTGGCTCTACAACAAGAAGGGGCAGCTGACGACAATACCGGGCTATATCCCGTCACTGACTTACGACCTCGACGGCCAGACCACGTCGGTCAAGTATGCGAACAACGTTACCACCAACTTCACCTATGACCCTAATCGTCGCTGGCTGACCAGTTTGGTCACCAAGCAGTCCAGCGGTACAAACCTGATCGACAACACCTATACCCGGGATGCTATTGGCCGGATCACGGGAATAGATGGCGGCTACGCCACGACAAGCGGCGATGGAGGCCTGGACTTTAATACCTGGACCTACACCTATGATGGGTCGAACCGGTTAACCTCGGCCTATTCGGGAAAGTATATAGGACCGCTTAAGGAAGACTTCACCTACGATACAGCCGGTAACCTCACACAGAGGACGCACATCACTTCCGCGACAGCCAGCAACGTCACGATGGCCTACGGCAGCGCCAACAAGCCGCCACATGCAATCTCGACGCTGAACGGCGTGGTCGTAACATATGATGCCAATGGCAACACCCTCACCGACGGCACGGCCACCTATACCTGGGACGACGCCAATCGGCTTTCGACGGCAACGAAGAGCGGGGCGACGGTTTCAACTAAATATTTCTACGGACCTGATGGCGAACTGGTAAGGCGGGTATCAGCGAGCAACGAAATTACACTCTACCCGGATGCGGAGGTGGAAATGGACCTCGCCTCCGGTGGCGTTTGGAAATACACACGCTATCCGCATATGGATGTCGAGGTCGATGGTGCAACCGCTTCATTCCTCCATCGGGATCATCAAGCGTCAGTCCGTATGCTGACGAGTGGAACAACCGCCAACGAATCCACAGTCTACCAAGCATATGGCCAGCCCTTCGACTCAACAACTGGAAGCCCCTCAACCACTGTTGCCCCACCGAAGAAGAAATATATAGGCGAGCTCTTCGACAAGGACACTAACCTTATCTACCTGCACGCCCGCTTCATGAATCCCTATACGGGAAGGTTCATCTCACCCGATGATTGGGATCCGATCAAAGCGGGCGTAGGGACAAATAGATACGCCTATGCAGAAGATGACCCGATTAACAACGCGGACAATAATGGACATCTAGACGGATCAACATACGTGGCAACAAAGCCGAGTGTGATCGCCAGAGTTGCCGCTCAGTTGACAAAGGTAGGAGGTTGGGTTGCACCGGCAGTGGGTTGGGCTTTTGAGAAATCTCCTCTCGTTATTGGAGCGACAGCCATTAACCTTGTTTTCGTCACGACATCAGGAGACCGGGACTGTCCATGCGTTGTGCCCGACACTGCAACTGTCACAGTGGACGCAGATGGCAGAAAGTACGATACGGTTGATGTTGAAGCCATGGTCGCAAGTGGCATGGATCGACGTCAGGCAATTGAAAATGCCAAGGACAACTTCAATGGGACAGCCTCTTCGTGGGCAGCTCGAGTGGGAAGGCTCGAGGGCAAGCCCACTCCTGAGGACCTGAAGGCGGCTGCCGAAAACGCCCGAAATGAACTGGCGCATGACATAAACGCGAATAAGAAAGATAAGAACAAAGTACCCACAATAACAGGAGGATGGAATCTTGAGACTGGCAAATTTGCTGCAGCCGCTTGCACTGGGGGAGACTGCGCGGAAGATAGGGTCGCAAAAGCATTGGGTAACGACCTAAAGAATATCCGGTTCACGAAAGCGATGCGTCCCCGGACCGGCGACGATGTGCCTGCATGCACGCGATGTGAGGATAGATACACTCGCTTAGCGTTTCCCAGCGACGCACAATTTGAATCCGATCAACAGAAATAAAAGTAGGGCGTACAATGAATGTAGGATTAGAGTATCCCTCCGGTTTCGAAATGGCCTGGATTGCTGCGGACTCCTCTGGCAAGCTTGGCGCTTTCATAACTGCCGGCAAGGGTCCTATTCCCAAAGAAATTCTTCAGAATATCTTTGTAGAACCCGTATTGATCGAAGACGTTTTGCTTGAGTTGCCAGTGATTGGTTTATCGGATGTGAATGGATCACCTTATTCACATCCTGTGGAATCTTTTGTTGAACTCGGCGAAAGAGGAATATTCGTTTTTGATTGGCATGACTTGCATGTTCCCATCAAATTCAGGAAAGGAGGGTACGAAAAATGTGCTTCACCAAGCAATCCTATCTATACGGGCGAACTAGTTAGTCCTCTAAAAGAGCTATCTAACTTGATTCAATTCAAGGAGCTACTTTTTGAAGAGGTCTATCTGGTGAAACCCGAGCTGTACTACGATTGTCTATTCCCGGAATTTTGACCTACATCGGCTTTAGCACTTCATCTTAAGCTTGTCTGTTGTCACATCGGCTCGTTGCCGGCGCGGTGCACTAGCCGCACCAAACAGAAAACCCCGCCGTCTCCAGCAGGGTTTCCATCTCAACACTTAATCCCAAACCTTACTTCGGCAGTTCGCCCTCGACACCCTCAACCAGGAAATTCAGCGGCCCAAGCTTGTCATCCCCCGCCATTTCGCCGGCCTTCAGCCACTGCGTACCGTCCTGCTTGTTGATCGGGCGGGTAAGCGTCTACAAAAGCAGGGACCAAATCAAGATGACCAGTGAAAGGATCACACTCGGTGCTCAAATGGGAGGACCGGAGGCTTTTGACGTAACGCAGCCCATAATCCTGCGTCTACGCAAACAGCTAGCGAGCCACTGCACCGAAGCCTACAGCCCGACTATTTCAGAATTCGCTATAATCCTCCGGATAGACGGCTCATTGGATCAATTTGGAGGTGAGGGCGTTCAAAGGCCTCGAATTAATCGCAAAGACGCATACGTTACCGCGGACTACGCGGTTCCAGTGGAGCACTGGAAAGATGTTCCTCTTCCGGACTTAAAAAAATGCTTTGCTGAGGCAGCGGTGAAGACCGTCGACACAATGGTCGAGCATCTGAAGAAACTGAAAGTCGAGGTAAATGCTAAAATGCTGGCTGAAGACGTGAATAAAGCAGTGACCGCCTTCCTAAAGGAGGCTTCTGTTCCCGGGTGAACGCGCTCGTCAGGGCGAGCTTGCACGGATTGCTAGCCGCCAGCGGACTTCCACCTCAAAAGTGTCGGTGGATACCATCTTACCAAGTGGTATTTCACGCGACGCACCATACCTGATGTACAAGAAAACCCTGCCGTCACCAGCAGGGTTTCCATTCCACACGTAACCCCGAACCTTACTTCGGCAGTTCCCCCTGAACCCCCTCCACGAGAAAGTTCAGCGGCCCAAGTTTATCATCCCCCGCCACTTCGCCGGCCTTCAGCCACGCCGTGCCGTCCTGCTTGTTGATCGGGCCGGTGAACGGCTTCAGCGCGCCGGACTTGATCTTGGCTTCGGTGTCCTTAGCCATCTTCTTCACGTCGTCGGGCATGTTGGTGTAGGGCGCCATGTAGATAATGCCGTCGCCCATGCCGTCCCAGCTCATCTGCGACTTCCAGGTGCCGTCGAGTGCCGCCTTGACGCGCTTGACGTAGTAGGTGCCCCAATTGTCCACCGTGGCGGTCAGCTGTGCATCCGGGCCGGCCTTGATCATGTCGGAGGCCTGGCCGAAGGCGTGGACCTTGCGCTGTTCGGCAACCTGCATCGGGCCGGTCGAGTCGGTGTGCTGGGTGATGACGTCGATGCCCTGGTCGATCGCGGCCTTGGCGGCATCGGCTTCCTTGCCCGGGTCGAACCAGGTGTTGACCCAGATGACCTTCAGCTTGAAGCTCGGATCGACCGAGCGGGCGCCGAGTTCGAAGGAGTCGATGCCCTGCACGACTTCCGGGATCGGGAAGGACGCGATATAGACCGCGGTATGCGTCTTGGAGACCTTGGCGGCGATCTGGCCCTGGATATAGCGGCCTTCATAGAAACGCGCATTATAGGTTGTCAGGTTCGGGCCGGTCTTGTAGCCGGTCGCATGCTCGAACTTTACCTTCGGGAATTTTGCCGCCACCTTGACTGTCGCGTCCATGAAGCCGAACGAGGTGGTGAAGACCAGGCCGCAGCCGGAGCGGGCGAAGCGCTCGATGGCGCGTTCGGCGTCGGCGCCTTCGGCGACGTTTTCCAGATATTGCGTCTTTACCTTGTCGCCGAGTTCCTTGTCGACCATCTGCCGGCCCATGTCATGGCCTTGGGTGTAGCCGCCATCGGTCTTGGAGCCGACATAGAGGAAGCAGACCTTGAGCTTGGCGGCATCGGCTGTGGTCGAGAAGCCGATCAATGCGGCTGTGGCGGTGAGAGAGAGAATGAGCTTTTTCATGGTGACCCCTGTTATGTTGCTCGGTTTTACTCTTTTGTTTATCGGTCGGGAACGAAGGATCTCCCGAGCGAGGCTGGCGTATTGATGAGCGTCAGACGCCGGTTGCGCGAAATGGCGATCAGCACGACGACGGTTGCCACATAGGGCAGCGCCGACAGGAATTGCGCCGGCACGGCAATGCCGAAGGCCTGGGCATGCAATTGCCCGATCGACACCGCGCCGAACAGATAGCCGCCGGCGAGCAGCCGGATCGGCCGCCAGGAGGCGAAGACGACCAGCGCCAGCGCGATCCAGCCGCGGCCGGCCGACATATTCTCAACCCATTGCGGCGTATAGACAAGCGACAGATGCGCCCCGGCAAGCCCGGCGCAGCCGCCGCCCCACATGACCGCCAGATAGCGTATGCCGATGACATTGAGGCCGAGCGCATGCGCCGAGGCATGATTGTCGCCGACAGAGCGCAACACCAGTCCCGCCCGGGTGCGGAACAGGAACCATTGCGTGGCGAAAATCAGGATGATCGAGACATAGAAGACCAGGTCTTCATTGAAGAGAACCGGTCCGACGAACGGAATGGACGACAGGCCGGGAATGGCCAGCGTCGGCAGGCGGATGCCCTGGACGCCGGTATAGGATTCGCCGATCATGCCGGACAGGCCAAGGCCGAGAATGGTCAATGCCAGGCCCGTCGCCACCTGGTTGGCCACCAGCGTCAGGGTCAGGAAGCCGAACAGCAGCGACACCAGCGCGCCCACGGCGATCCCGGCGAGCATGCCGGCATAGGGCGACCCCGTCATCTGCGCGACAGCAAAGGCCGATACCGCGCCCATGATCATCATGCCCTCGACGCCGAGATTGAGCACACCCGAGCGTTCGGTGACCAGTTCGCCGGCCGAGGCGACGACCAGCGGCGTCGATGCGGTGATGACGGTGATGACGATGGATTCGGCTGGAGACACGGATCAGGCTCCCTTCCCGGCGCCGGTCAGCCGCGACCAGACGATCCGGATCTTGTACTGGATCAGCGTATCGCAGGAGAGCACGAAAAACAGCAGCAGGCCCTGGAACAAGCGCGTCACCTTGTCGGAAACGCCGATCGCCGTTTGCGCGGCCTCGCCGCCGAGATAGGTCAGCGCCAGGATCAGCCCGGACACGATCACACCCAGCGGATTGAGCCGACCGAGGAAGGCGACAATGATGGCGGTGAAGCCATAACCGGGCGAGATCGACGGCTGCAGTTGACCCATGACACCAGACACTTCGCAGATGCCGGCAAGGCCGGCCAGCGCGCCGGAGAGCAGCATCGAGAACCAGACCATGCCCGAGGCGGAAAAGCCGGCAAACCGCCCTGCCCGCGACGACTGGCCCAGAACCTTGATCTGATAGCCCTTGAGCATGAATTCCATCATGAACCAGAGCAGGATGCAGGCGACGATGGCGAAGACGAAGCCCCAATGCGCGTTGCCCGAATCCTCCCAGATTGGCGGCAGGACGGCCGATGGATTGAATGTCCGGCTTTCGGGAAAATTCTGGCCTTCCGGATTGCGCCAGGGGCCGCGCACCAGATAGTCGAGAAAAAGCTGGGCGATATAGACCAGCATCAGGCTGGTGAGGATTTCGTTGGTGTTGAATTTTGTCTTCAGCAGCGCCGGGATCGACGCATAAAACGCCCCGCCGATCATGCCGAGGATGAGCATCAAGGGCAGCACCAGCGGTGACGTCCATTGGTAAAAGACGATCGGCAGGAAGGAGCCGAAAATGGCGCCGAAGATGAACTGCCCCTCGGCGCCGATATTCCAATTGCCGGCGCGATAGCAGACCGACAGCCCGGCGCCGATCATGATCAGCGGACCGGCCTTGACCGCCAGTTCATGCAGCGACCAGACTTCCGTCAGCGGATCGATGAAATAGAGATAGAGCGCGTTGAACGGATCGTAGCCGAGCGCGCCGAACAGGATGCCGCCGCAGACGAGCGTCAGCGCCATGGCGATGAAGGGCGATGCGAACGTGTAGAAGGCCGAGGCCTTTGGCCGCTTTTCCAGTTCAATGTGCATGGGCAGCCGCTTCCTTCGCCTTGTCGTGCATGCCGCCCATCAACAGGCCGATCTTCTCGCGATTCAGTTCCTGCGCCGGGAAAGCCTGCGACAGCCGGCCATCGGAAATGACGGCGATATGCGTCGCGACCTCGAAAATCTCGTCAAGGTCCTGGCTGATCACCAGAACGGCCGAGCCGGCCTTTGCCAGATCCACCAGCGCCTGGCGGATGTGGCTCGCAGCACCCGCATCGACGCCCCAGGTCGGCTGGTTGACGATCATGACAGATGGCTGCCGGTCGAGCTCGCGGCCGACGATGAATTTCTGCAGATTGCCGCCCGAAAGCGAGCCAGCGGCGGGATCCTCGCCGCTTTTGCGCACATCCATCTCGGCGCAGATACGTTTCGACGCGGTCTTGACCACGCCGCTGCGGATGATCTGCAGCCAGCCGCCTGTCAGGAAAGCCTTGGCATCTGAGACATTGCGCGATAGCACGAGATTGTCCGACAGGCTCATGCCGGTCACGGCACCATGACCATGCCGCTCTTCCGGCACGAAGGCCGCGCCGAGCAGCCGGCGTCCTGAAATGCCGACACGGCCGACGGGCTTGCCGCGCACCGAGACTGCATCGGCGTCGGCAACCAGATATTCGCCTGACAATACGTCGAACAATTCGCCCTGGCCGTTGCCTGCCACGCCGGCGATCGCCAGCACTTCGCCCGTCTTGAGCGCGAGCGAGATATCCTTCAGCGCGACGGCAAAGGGCGTGCGGGCCGCGGCGTTCAGCCTGCGGGCTTGCAGCACGACCGCCCCGACCTTGTCGGCCGAGGCTTTTTCCACTTCGGCGACATCGGCGCCCACCATCATCCGGGCGAGCGAGGCCGGTGTTTCCCGGCGCGGATCGCAAGCGCCGGTCACGTGGCCGTGGCGCAGCACGGTGGCGCGGTCGCAGATGCGCTGCACCTCTTCGAGCCTATGGCTGATGTAAAGGACAGAACGTCCCTCCGATTTCAGCTTCATCAGCGTCTCGAACAGCCTGTCCGCTTCCTGCGGCGTCAGCACCGAGGTTGGTTCGTCCAGGATGATCAGCTTGGGATTCTGTAAGAGGGCTCTTACGATTTCGATCCGCTGCCTTTCGCCGACCGAAAGATCCGCGACATGCGCATTCGGATCGAGCGGCAGTCCGTAAGCCCTAGATAACGTCGCGGCTTCCTCGGCGATCTTGGACAGCGGCACCTTGCCGTCCAGCGACAGCGCGATGTTTTCCGCGACCGTCAGCGCTTCGAACAGGGAGAAATGCTGGAAGACCATGCCGATGCCGATCCGCCGCGCCTCGCTAGGGCTGCCGATGACGACCGGCTCGCCCCGCCAGCGAATCTCGCCCGCGCTAGGCGCCAGCACGCCGAACAGCATCTTCACCAATGTCGATTTGCCGGCGCCGTTTTCGCCGAGAAGCGCGTGGATTTCACCGGGCTGGACGGTAAGGTCTATGTCGCTGCAGGCGGCAAATGTGCCGAACAGCTTGGTAATCTTGCGTACCTCCAGCAGAGGACGAGAGCCCTCTTTATCCGCGTCGGCCACGAACCACCCCAGTCTGATCCGATCCCTGATCTGAGCGTCAGGGTATCAGCAATGTCGTTCCACTTGTTTTTCTATTTTCCAGATCGGCCTGGGCCTTTGCGGCGTCGGCCAACGGATAGGTTTGATGGATATTGATAACCACTTTGTTGCTTCGCACAACTGAAAAAAGAGCCTCGGCGCAGTCATCCAATTCTTTGCGGTCGCGGATATAGGAAAAGATGGTCGGCCGGGTCGCATAAAGCGAGCCCTTTTGCGCCAGGATTCCCATGTTGAACGGTTCGATCGGCCCCGACGATTGGCCGAAGGCGACCCAAAGCCCGCGCGGCTTCAGGCAGTCGAGCGAGGCCGGAAAAGCATCTTTGCCGATCGAATCATAGACGACGTCGACGCCCTTGCTGCCGGTCAATTCCCTGACCCGTTCGGCGAAATTCTCGCTGCGATAATCAATCACATGGTCATAGCCGTGCTTCAGCGCCAGCGCGACCTTTTCCGGGCCGCCGGCCGTGCCGATCACAGTGGCGCCGAGCGCCTTGGCCCACTGGCCGGCAATCAGGCCGACGCCGCCGGCCGCCGCATGAAACAGCAGCACTGTCTCCGGTCCGACTTTGTAGGTGCGGTTCAGCAGATATTCCGCCGTCATGCCCTTCATCATCATCGCGGCAGCGGTTTCGAGCGCGATGTCGTCAGGGATTTTGACCAGATCTTTGGCCGCGATGTTGCGGATTTCGGAATAAGCGCCGTCCGTGCCGGGATAGGCGACGCGATCGCCGACCTTGAACTCCGTGACACCGTCGCCGAGGGCGATGATCTCACCCGCTCCCTCCTTGCCGGCGATATAGGGAAAGCCGCCAGGCACCGGATAGAGGCCGCTGCGGACATAATTGTCGATGAAATTCACGCCGATGGCCTTGTGGCGCATCTGCACCTGGCCGACGCCGGGTTGTGGCACATCGATCTCGACATATTCCAGGACTTCCGGTCCGCCCTGGCGGTTGAGAACAATAGCCTTGCTTTTCATCACTCAGTCCTTTCGTCCCAGCGCGGGAAAGAGCTGCAGGACAGCCCCGATACAATACATATAGAGCCCGGTCGCGACCACGCCCCAGACCACCCAGGCGGGTGAGTGGAAATATTTGAGCAGCGAAATACCCGACAGGATCGCCCAGATCACGAACACCGTCATGTTAAGCGCCCTGAGTCGTTTGACCCGCACCGGATGCAGGAAATGAATGGGCAGGAAGGTGAGCAGCACAGACACCACGACCAGGGTCAGCGCCGTCGTGGCGCTCGCGTCGATGACGAACAGCGTGAACACCACCATGTTCCAGACCACCGGAAAGCCGGAAAAGAAATATTCTTCCGTCTTCATGCCCATGTCGGCATAGTAGATCGCCGAAGACACCACGATCAGCCCTGCTGCGATGAACGACCAGGGTTGGCCGATCATGCCGCTCTCGTAGAGCGCAAAGGCCGGCAGCAGCACATAGGTGACATAGTCGATGATGTTGTCGAGCGTGTCGCCCGACCAGTTGGGCAGGACTTCCTTGACCTTCACCTTTCGCGCGATCGGTCCATCGATGCCGTCGACCAGCAGCGCCAGGCCAAGCCACCAGAACATGTCGACGAATCTTTTCTCCGACGCGGCGACGACGCCCAGGAACGCAAGGAACGAACCTGAAGCCGTCAGCAGATGCACTGCAAAGGCGCGGATTTCGGCATAGGGCGCGGCCTTGTAGTTGAAGAGATAGCTGAAAATCCTCATCCGGCTCCCCCGCTCTCCCGGTCTCAGTCTGCCGGGATTGTCCATTGCCACTGTCTGATACATGGGAATTGCCGCCTTCGCTACCCAAAACGAAGCCTTGACGGAGCGACCGGCAAATGCCGCGGAACCCGCGGCGTGCAGTTTGGATTTCTCCAGGGAAGCACCGGATTGCAAAATCCTTTAAGTATAAAATAATTGGCGATGTCGTGCTTCTTGCGTTGACAGAGCGCCTGCGTCTCTATATTTTAAACTTAAAATAATGGCGTGGTGGCGATGAGTCCCGGCGCCCCTGAGATGGAGGTGGAAATGCGCATCGTCTGTATCGGAGGCGGTCCGGCCGGGCTCTATTTCGGCCTGCTGATGAAGAAGAATCATCCGGAGCATTCGGTCGTCGTTGTCGAACGCAACAAGCCCTATGACACGTTCGGCTGGGGCGTGGTGTTCTCCGACGCCACCATGGAATCGATGAAGGTCTGGGACCCCGAAAGTGCGGCCGAAATCCAGGACGCTTTCAATCATTGGGACGATATCGAGGTCCTGTTCAAGGGCAAGACGCAACGCACTTCCGGCCACGGCTTCGTCGGCATCGGCCGCAAGAAGCTGCTCAACATCCTGCAGAAGCGCTGCGAGGAACTCGACGTCGAACTGAAGTTCGAAACCGAGGTCAATGGCGACCAGGACTTCCCCGATGCCGACCTGATCATCGCCTCTGATGGACTCAACTCAAAGATCCGCAACAAATATGCCGATATCTTCGAGCCTGACATGATCACACGGCCGAACCGCTATATCTGGCTCGGCACCAACAAATCCTACGACGCCTTCACCTTCGATTTCCGCAAGACGGATCATGGCTGGTTCCAGGCGCATATCTACAAGTTCGACGATAGCACCTCGACCTTCATCGTCGAGACGACCGAGGAAGCCTATCTCGCCCACGGTCTCGACAAGTTGGACCAGCAGGGCTCGATCGACTTCTGCGAGAACCTGTTTTCCGAAGTCCTCGACGGCGCCTCGCTGATGACCAATGCGCGGCATGTGCGTGGTTCGGCCTGGCTGAATTTCCAGCGGCTGATCTGTGGCAAGTGGAGCCATTTCAACGGTTCGGCGCATGTCGTGCTGATGGGCGATGCGGCCCATACGGCGCATTTCGCCATCGGCTCAGGCACCAAGCTCGCCATTGACGACGCAATCGAGCTGACGCGGCAATTCCAGGAACACGGCCACACCAAGGACAAGATTCCTGCGGTGCTCGCCACCTATGAGGAAATCCGCCGCGTCGACGTCGCCCGCATCCAGAATGCCGCCCGCAACGCCATGGAATGGTTTGAAGTGGTCGGCCGCCGCTATGCCGATACGCTGGAGCCGGAACAATTCATGTATTCCATGCTGACCCGCTCGCAGCGCATCAGCCACGAGAATCTGCGCCTGCGCGACCACAATTGGCTGGAAGGCTATGAGCGCTGGTTCGCCCGCAAGGCCGGGCTCGATGCCTCGACCAACGGCCGCTGCCTGCCGCCGATGTTCACGCCCTATACGCTGCGCAATGTGACGCTGCCGAACCGCATCGTCATGTCGCCGATGGCGATGTATTCGGCCAAGGACGGCCTGATCAACGATTTCCACCTCGTCCATATCGGCTCGCGCGCCATGGGTGGCGCAGGTCTCGTCTTTGGCGAAATGACCTGCGTCGCGCCGGATGCTCGGATCACGCCCGGCTGTCTTGGCCTCTGGAACGAGGAACAGGCGGAAGGTTGGAAGCGCCTGGTCGAATTCGTGCATTTCAACACGCCGGCCAAGGTCGGCATCCAGATCGGCCATGCCGGTCGCAAGGGTGCGACGAAACTTGCCTGGGAAGGCATCGACCAGCCGGTCGAGGAAGGCGGCTGGCCGCTGGTCGCCCCGTCAGCGCTACCCTATCTCAAGCACGGCCAGGTGCCGAAGGCGATGGACCGCGCCGACATGCAGCGCGTGCTGGACGAACATGTCCGCGCCGCAAAGCTCGCCGTCACCACCGGCGCCGACTGGTTGGAGCTGCACTGCGCCCACGGCTATCTGCTCTCCAGTTTCCTGTCGCCGCTGACCAACCGCCGCACCGACGAATATGGCGGCAGCCATGAAGGCCGGGCGCGTTTCCCGCTGGAAGTCTTCCGCGCCATCCGTGCTGTCTGGCCGGAGGACAAGCCGATCTCCGTGCGCCTTTCCTGCAACGACTGGTTCGAAGGTGGCAACACGCCGGAGGATGCGGCGATCTTCTCGAAGATGTTCAAGGAGGCCGGCGCCGACCTGATCGATTGCTCGTCGGGCCAGGTGTGGAAGGAAGAAAAGCCGGTCTATGGCCGCCTGTTCCAGACCCCGTTCTCCGACAAGATCCGCAACGAAGTCGGTATCCCGACGATTGCCGTCGGTGCGATCTCCGAGGCGGACCACGCCAACTCGATCATCGCCGCCGGCCGCGCCGATCTCTGCGCCGTCGCCCGTCCGCACCTTGCCGATCCGGCCTGGGCGCTGCACGAGGCGGCCAAGATCGGCATCAGCACGATCCCTTGGCCCAAGCAGTATTATTCCGGCAAGGCGCAATATGAGACCAACCTCGCCCGTGCCCAGCAGGCAGCGGCTGCGGGAGCGAAGTGAGGTTTTCGCATGGCTAACCAGGGCAATCTAAGCGGTCATCATGCGCTTGTCACCGGTGCTGGCTCCGGCATCGGGGCCGCCATTGCGCGGGCTCTGGTGCAGTCCGGTGCGAATGTAACGCTTGCCGGCCGCCGCCGTGAGCCGCTTGAAGAATTGGCAGTTTCGTTGGACTCCGATCACGCCTTTATCGCCGACGGGTTCGATGTCACCGATGTCGCAGCGATTGCCGCGGGGCTTGCAAAAGCACGCGAAAAATTCGGGCCGGTGACCATCCTCGTCAACAATGCCGGCGAAGCGCCGAGCGCGCCCTTCGAAAAGACCACGCTCGACATGTGGTCGCATGTTCTGTCGGTCGACCTCACCGGCGTCTTTCAGGTGACGCAGGCGGTGCTGCCTGATCTCAAGGCACATGGCGAAGGCGCGCGGATCATCAACATCGCCTCGACGGCTGGTCTCACCGGCTATGCTTATGTCTCCGCCTATTGCGCCGCCAAGCACGGCGTCGTCGGCCTGACGCGAGCGCTGGCAATGGAACTGGCAAGGAAGGGCATCACGGTCAACGCCGTCTGCCCCGGCTTCACCGACACACCGATCATCGCCCGTTCGATCGACACGCTCGTCGCCAAGACGGGACGGACGCCGGAAGAGGCGCTTGCCGAATTCACCAAGGCCAATCCGCAGGGGCGTCTCGTTTCGCCAGAGGAAGTCGCGAACACGGTTCTATGGCTCGCGTCGCCAGGCGCCGGCTCGATCAATGGACAGGCGATCGCGGTCGCCGGTGGGGAGGTCATGGCGGGATGAGCGAACAGGCATCGATGCAGGGTCACCTGAAACCTTTCCGTGACTATCAGGCAAAACATTTCCTCTGGGAGGTGAGCGAGGACGGCCGCGTCGCGACACTCACCTTGAACCGCCCCGAACGCAAGAATCCGCTGACCTTCGAAAGCTATGCCGAACTGCGCGACCTGTTCCGCGATCTGCACTACGCCTCGGATGTCCGCACCATCGTGCTCACTGGTGCAGGCGGCAATTTCTCCTCCGGCGGCGACGTGTTCGAGATCATCGAACCGCTCACCCGGATGAAGATGCCAGATCTCCTCGCCTTCACCCGCATGACTGGTGATGTCGTCAAGGCAATGCGCAAATGCCCGCAACAGATCATCGCCGCCATCGACGGCATCTGCGTCGGCGCCGGCGCGATCCTTGCCATGGCCTCCGACATGCGGCTGGCAACGCCCGAAGCCAAGACCGCCTTCCTGTTCACCCGGGTTGGCCTGGCCGGTGCGGACATGGGCGCCTGCGGAATTCTGCCGCGCATCATCGGCCAGGGCCGTGCTTCGGAACTGCTTTATACTGGACGCTCGATGTCGGCGGCAGAGGGTGAGCGCTGGGGCTTCTTCAATGCGCTGCATCCACAGGCGGAGCTTCTTCCTGCTGCGACGACGCTGGCGCATTCGCTCGCCGACGGTCCATGGTTCGCGCATGGCATCACCAAGACGATGATGAACCAGGAGTGGGCGATGGGCATCGACGAGATGATCGAGTCGGAAGCCCAGGCGCAAGCGATCTGCATGGCGACCGGCGATTTCCGCCGTGCCTTCGAGGCGTTTGCCGCCAAGCAGAAACCGGCATTCGAGGGCAATTGATGACCTCGCCCCCCGGCCCCACCCGCGAACATCTCGACTGGCCGTTCTTCGATGCCAGCCATAAGGCATTTGCAGAAAAGCTCGATGCCTTTGCCGCCTCCGGCGTCCTCGCTTCCGTCGATCATCATGATGTCGACAAGGCCTGTCGCCATTTGGTGACACTGCTTGGAGGCGCTGGATTGCTCGGGGTCGCGACCGGCAATGCCGGCCAGACAACCATTGATTCCCGTTCGGTTTGCCTGGCGCGCGAGACGCTCGCCTGGCATGACGGATTGGCCGATTTCGCCTTCGCCATGCAGGGCCTGGGCACGGGCGCGATCGGCCTTTCCGGATCGGAGGACCTCAAGGCCACCGTGCTGCCGAAGGTGACCTCTGGTGAATGGCTGTCTGCCTTTGCACTGTCGGAAAAAGAGGCCGGCTCCGATGTCGCCGCCATGGCCTGCGCCGCCCGCGCCAACGGTGACTCTTATGTCCTCGACGGTGAAAAGACCTGGATTTCCAATGGCGGCATCGCCGACGTCTACACCGTCTTCGCCCGCACCGGTGAGGCGCCGGGCACGCGCGGCATTTCCGCCTTCGTCGTGTTCGCCGATGATCCCGGCTTCTCGATTGCCGAGCGGATCGAGGTGATCGCCCCGCATCCGCTGGCAACGATCCGTTTCGACAATTGCCGCATTCCGGCATCGCGTCGGCTCGGCGCGCCAGGCGAAGGTTTCAAGATCGCCATGCGCACCCTCGACATTTTCCGCGCCTCGGTCGCAGCCGCATCGCTCGGCTTCGGCCGGAGGGCGCTCGACGAGGCGCTGCACCATGCCCGGACGCGAAAAATGTTCGGCGCGACGCTGGGCGATCTGCAACTGACGCAGGCGGCTCTCGGCGACATGGCGACCGGCCTCGATGCCGCGGCGCTTCTGACTTATCGCGCCGCGTGGCGCCGCGACGTGCAGAAACTGCCGACCACCAAGGAAGCGGCGATGGCCAAGATGACGGCCACCGAGACAGCACAGGCCGTCATCGACCGCGCCGTGCAGATGTTCGGCGGCCGCGGCGTCAAAAGCGGCGAGATGACCGAAAAGCTCTATCGCGAAATCCGGGCTCTGCGCATCTATGAAGGCGCCACCGAGGTGCAGAAGCTGATCGTGGCTCGCGAATTGATGAAGGGAGCGGGCTGATGTTCAAGGCAACGCGCCCTCTTCGCTTTGGCGATTGCGACCCCTCGGGGATCGCCTATTACCCGTCCTATCTGCGGATACTGGACAGCGTTGCCGAGGATTTCTTCCTCTCGTTCGGCGGCCAGCGTGCGGAAATGATCCGCGATCGCCGTATGGGCACGCCGACAGTCACGCTCGACCTCGCTTTCGTGAAGCCCGGTTTTCATGGCGACGACCTCGATTTCGAAGTCCGCGTTCGCGCCATCGGCCGGTCCTCCGTCGATCTGGACTATAATGTGTCTGCCCGCGGCGACACGCTCTGGACCGCGAGGCAGCGGCTGGTCGCGACCTCGCTCGATACACACAAGGCGCAAGCCTGGCCGGACGATTTCCGCGCCGCACTGACAAACCATCTGGAGACCGATGATGCACACAATCCTGCAACCTGAAGGCTGGGCCAAGCCGATCGGTTATGCCAATGGCGTCGAGGCCCGCGGCCGTCTGGTCTTCATCGGCGGCCAGGTCGGCTGGAACGGCCAATGCGAGTTCGAGACCGACGATTTTGTCGGTCAGGTCCGCCAAACTCTGAAGAACATCGTCGCGGTGCTGCAGGAGGCTGGTGCCGAGCCGAAGCACATCACCTCGATGACCTGGTATTTCACCGATAGGGCCGAATATCTCGCTAGCCTCAAGTCGATCGGCCAGGCCTATCGCGACATCATCGGCCGGCATTATCCGGCCATGGCGGCGATGCAGGTGGTCGCGCTGGTGGAAGAGCGGGCCAAGATAGAAATCCAGGCGACCGCCGTTGTCCCTGATGAGTGACATCGATGCGTGATCACGACAGGTTGGAATTCTCGCCGCGCGTCTTCGGCAATAAAGAAGGCGCGACATTGGTGGTCACCATCGACAATCCGCCGGTCAATGCGACGTCGGCGGAGGCTCGCCGCGGCCTGATGGCGGCGGTCGAGCACGCATCTGCCGATGCCTCGATCCATCACGTCATCTTGACGGGCGCGGGAAAAATTTTCGTTGGCGGCGCCGACATTTCCGAATTCGGCAAGCCGCCGGCCGAGCCGACGCTGCCGGCCGTAATCGCGGCGATCGAACGCTCGGCCAAGCCGGTCATCGCCGCCATCAACGGTGCGGCGCTCGGCGGCGGCCTGGAACTGGCGCTCAGCTGCCATGTCCGCATCGCTGCTCCCGGCGCGAGTGTGGCCTTTCCCGAGGTGAAGCTCGGCATCGTGCCGGGTGCCGGCGGCACCCAGCGCCTGCCGCGCATCATCGGTCTTTCAGCCGCCCTCGACATGGTCGGCACCGGCCGCAGCGTCAAGGCGGCCGAGGCTCTGGCTCTGGGGATCGTCGATGCCGTTTCCGACGATCCCGTGGCTGACGCACTGGCAAAAATCAAATCCGGCGAAGTGGTTCCCCTGCGCAAGACAAGTGAACTTGCCATTCCGGCCGAATCCGCCGATAAAATCGAAACGGCTGCTGCGAAGATCCGCTCTCGTGCTAAGGGCCAGGCCGCTCCTCTCGAAGCCATGCGTCTGGTGCTGGCTTCGGCAAGCGTCAATTTCCGCGATGGCTTAGCCGACGAACGAAATACATTTATCCGACTAAAGGATTCCGCTGAAGCCGCAGCCCTGCGTTACGTTTTCTTTGCCGAGCGCGAGGCGGCCAAGGTCGAAGGCTTGAAAGATGTTGCGCCGCGTCCGATCACCAGGATCGGCATTGTCGGCACCGGCCTGATGGGTTCCGGCATCGCTGTGGCGGTATTGGATGCCGGCTATCAGGTCATCGGCGTCGAGCAGACGGACGAAGCGGCCCAGAAGGGACTGGAACGCATCATCGGCCTTCTCGAGCGCAACCTGAAATCCGGCCGCATCGACGAGGCCGGGCTTTCGGCCCGCTTGACCCGCCTTTCCGTCAGTGGCGACTTCCATAAACTCGCGGAAGCCGATCTGGTGATCGAAGCAGTCTTCGACGACATGACCGTCAAGACCGAGCTTTTCCGCAAGCTCGACGGCATCGTCCGGCCAGACGCGATCCTCGCCACCAACACATCCTATATCGACCCTGACCAGATTGCTGCCGCGACAGCCCATCCGGAACGTGTGCTCGGCCTGCATTTCTTTTCGCCCGCCAATATCACGCGCCTCATGGAAGTGGTGCGCTGCGCCAGAACCGCGCCGSATGTGCTGGCAACCGGTCTGGCTGTTGCCAGGAAACTCGGCAAGTTGGCGATCGTCTCCGGCGTCACCGAGGGTTTTATCGGCAACAGCATCTTTTCCGCATACCGGCGTGAGGCGGAATTCCTGGTCGAGGATGGCGCCTCCCCGGCCGAGATCGATGCTGCCATGGAAGGTTTCGGCATGGCCATGGGGCCGTTCGCGGTCTTCGACATGGCAGGGCTCGAAATCGCTTGGGCGCGCCGCAAGCGCCAGGCGGCGACGCGAGATTCCGCCGAGCGCTATGTCGATATCGCCGACAGGCTCTGCGAAGCCGGCCGCTTCGGCCAAAAGACCGGTCGCGGCTGGTATCGCTATGACGGCGGCAAGCGCGAGGTCGATCCGGAGGTGACGGCTATGATCGAGGCTTCTCGATCAGCCAAAGGCATTGTTGCGCGCGCGTTCGGCAAGGAAGAGATCGTCGATCGCCTGTTGGCGGCCATGGCTGCCGAAGGTCGGAAACTCCTGGCATCCGGGATTGCTGCTCGCGCCGGCGACATCGATCTCGTGCTGATCAACGGCTATGGTTTTCCGGCACATAAGGGCGGGCCGATGTATCTGGCAGACATCCGCCCGGCAGGGGCGTGACACGCCTTTTCGGTCCGCTCAGTCCTTCTGAACCACCGGATCCTTGTGATAGAATCTGAAATAGGCCTGCACTTTGGCCACCGCATTGGTGGAGGGATCGAATTCAACGCCGATCCGTCCCTTGCGCTGCCAACGGATGCGACCCTCCAGAAAGCAGAATTCCAGGCATTCGATGCGAACGGTCGTGCCCTCCACCCCTAGGAAATGACCTTGCGTGTCGATGGCAGCGCCCCTGACCGAGATGTCGTGGATGCGGCCAGGCGTTTCGGCGCCCAAATACCGGATCATCACCGGCAAGGCGGACCGCCTGCGAACCGCGTTTCTGCGCTGCTTCTGCTGTGACTGCTTGGGTTCGCTGCCGAGATCCATCGAGGAAGGTTCCGCCGTTCTACAAGAGCACAATGCGGAACAAAAATTGCTTTTCGCCAAGGTTTTTCGAGAAACTTTGATGGATCTCAGTTTAATCAGGCGGATCTCCGTTGCTGTGCGTCGAACACGGCCGGAGTCCTGCTTGATGTACCTTGATCGGCGGTACTTATGACGATGCTGGAAACCTTGACTTGCGCGTGTTTTTTCCCGAGAAGGACGCTCCGCAGCGTTCCTGCATGCGATCTTTTCAAACAGGGCAATAAAGGGCGTAGGAAGCTGGTTCGATGCGACAAGTTCAGAATAATTTTCACACCGTCCTCTTTCGAGACATCAACCATCTTCTGACGGCGCGAGAAAGATTGCGGACCACGACTCCCGGGCGGAGGCTGAAAATCCTTTCGTTTGGCTGTTCCGTCGGTGAAGAGGTGGTCACGTTACGTTACCTCTTCCCTGAGGACGAAATCTTCGGCTGTGACATCAACCCGGCGCTGATCGAAACCAGTGAGCGGGCCGTTGGCTCGGTCGCGACTGTTTTTGCATCGTCCGAAGAGGAGATCGCAGCGCGCGGTCCGTTTGATCTCATTCTCGCGTCTGCGGTGCTCTGCGTCTTTCCGGCGCCGGCGGAGATAGAAGCTGTATTCCCGGTGTCGCGCTTCGATGAAATGATAAAACTGCTGAGCGACAATCTGGTAGCCGGTGGCCTTCTGGTCCTGACCAATGCCGCCTATCGCTTTGCCGAATGCCCGCATGCGGCCGGGTTCACTACCATCCGGTCCGACATTGTCGATACCGCCGGTTATGTCGATGTTTACTCGCGGAAACATCGTCCGTATCTCAAAAGAGCGAGCCTTGCGGGTGCGAGCCTCTATTCCCGGCGCGGCCGGTTCACGCCGCGTGATGACGAAGATTATGCCGACAGCATCTTCGAGAAGAAGATCGGTCCTGATAGCCCTGGCGTGGTGACTCTCAGACTTGCGGAACCGCCTGCAGAAATTACCCCTCTGATGCAGCACACCAGATTGAACACCGATTTCCTCGATCGGCCAATGCCGGAGAGGCCCATTGTGGTCACCCAGCTGTATGAACTGTGCCGCGTGAACGGAACCGAAATTCACGGTTACCGCTTGACCGTGGGATGGACATCACTGGTCGGAGAAGGCGTCTACTGGCGCCCGCCGATCTGGCGGGAAATTCCGTCCTTGGACCACCTTATCGCGATCCGATAGCCTCGAAATTCCCGAGGGAAAGCCGCCGACCGAGGCCGCCCAGGTTTCGGCCGGGGCGTTGGATAACGGCAAATGGCGGTACCCCTACGATACCCCTTTGATACCGGTATCGAACCGGTACGAAACACAGAGACACAGACAGAGACCCAGACTGAAACGGGAGACCGGAGACTGGAAACTTAAAACTAAACAAAGACAAAAACTTGAGACCCCGCTTCCTCAATCAACGCCTGCTTGGCCGAACCGTTGCCTGGCTCTGGAGAGGAAACAGGTCGATACGCTGGAGCAAAACATCTTGCCTCCAGATTTGGTCTCAAGAAGAGGAGAAATGGCGCGAGTGACGGGGCTCGAACCCGCGACCTCCGGCGTGACAGGCCGGCACTCTAACCGACTGAGCTACACCCGCGCATTGCTGGGCAGGAAACCTTTTCGAAGAAGTGGCGCGAGTGACGGGGCTCGAACCCGCGACCTCCGGCGTGACAGGCCGGCACTCTAACCAACTGAGCTACACCCGCATTCCATTCTTCGAAGCACGTCTCCATGCTTGTGAGCGGCTTCCTACGGTCTCGGGTCCCAAGTGTCAAGCCGCTTTTATGACAATTTGCCACAAGCCCTGGCTTTTCGCCGGAAACCTCCGCCAGCCTATTGTTTTTGCTAGGATTTCGCAGTGCCGCGCCGCGGAATGCGATATTAATTTCCGCCGAGCTTTGCGACGACATCCCCGGTATGTGCGCCAAGCCGTGGTGCACCAGCATCAAGTTCGAGTTCGGATTCGGAAAACCGGATCGGCGTGCGGATGCCGGGGATTCCTTCCGGCTCGATACGCATCGCCCGATGCAGAAATTGCGGATCCGCGAAGACATCGGCAACGCTGTTGATCGGGCCGGCCGGCACGCCGTCCTTTTCCAGTGCCGCCAGCAGATCGTCGCGCTTCCAGGCGTGTGTCTTGGCTTCCATGGACTCGGTCAGCGCGGTGCGATTTTCGACCCGGGCGGCGTTGGTCTTGAAGCGCGGGTCATCGGCGAGTTCTGCCAGTCCGAGAATCGCCGCCAGCCGGCCAAACTGGGAATCATTGCCGCAGGCAACGATCAGATGCCCATCAGCCACCGGAAACGTCTGGTACGGCGCGATGTTCGGATGGGCATTGCCGAGCCGCTTCGGCACTTTGCCGGAGGCGAGGAAATTCATTGCCTGGTTGGCGAGCACGCCGGTCATGCAGTCGAACAACGCCATGTCGATCTGCTGGCCGCGCCCGGTCTTTTCGCGGGCGATCAGTGCCGACTGGATGGCGATCACCGAATAAAGGCCGGTGAAGATGTCGGCGAAAGCGACGCCGATTTTCTGCGGTTCGCGATCCGGTTCGCCGGTCAGGTCCATGATGCCGCCCATGCCCTGGATCATGAAGTCATAGCCGGCGCGTGCCGCATAAGGCCCGTCCTGGCCGAAACCCGTGATCGAGCAATAGATCAGCCGCGGATTGACCTCTTTCAGGCTGTCATAGTCGAGGCCGTATTTCTTCAATCCGCCCAGCTTGAAATTCTCGATTAGCACATCGGATTGCGCGGCGAGCTTCAGCACCAGCGCCCTGCCCTCCTCAGTGGTGAAATCGGCGATCACCGAGCGCTTGCCGCGGTTCGTGGCGTGGAAATAGGCGGCGGACTTTTCCCCCTCTTTCTCGATATAGGGCGGTCCCCACTTGCGGGTATCGTCGCCCTCCGGGCTTTCGACCTTGATCACATCGGCGCCGAGATCGGCGAGCGTCTGGCCGCACCAGGGACCGGCGAGGATACGGGCGAGTTCCAAAACCTTGATGCCGGCGAGCGGGCTTTTGTCTGACATGATGGTTTCCTGCGATGCGATTGCCCGGAAGATGGCGCGCATGGGCGGGCGACGCAAACCAAATTTACGCCACCGGCCATCAGCAAAGGGAATATCAGGCGCCGGTATCGAGCTTCAGCGAGATCTTGTCGGCGGAAAACACGCTGCGCGAATATTGGATCGGCCGTCCCTGGAGATCGGCATTGATCGACTGCGCCACCAGCACGACGCTGCCTGGCGACAATTTGAGATGGCCGGCCTCCTGCGCCGTGGCGATCCTGGCTGTTACTTCCGTCGAGACACGCACATAGTCCTCGACGCCCTGGGCAGCAAAAGCCCTGGTCACCGAGTGGTGATGGCCAACGAGCTCTGCCATTCCGGGAAAACGCGCCTTGTCGAAATGCGAAACCGCGGTCGACACTGGCTGGCCGTCGGCGGAACCCACAGTCCTCAGTCTCAACACTGGTGCGCCAACGACAAGCTTCAAGGCATCGGCGATCTCGGGTGTTGCCTCGATTTCTTCCGACGAGATGAGCGTGATACCCATTTCGGCCGCCTGTTTGCCGAGGCCTTCGGAAAAGCGAGTCCGCCGGCCGATCGGGAAGACGAATTTCTCCCGTTTCTCAATGAGTGTGCCGCGCCCTTGCACGCGCTTCAGCAGGCCTTCATCTGCAAGCGAGGCGATGGCGCTGCGCACAGTATGCCGGTTGACGCCGAATTTTTCGGCCAGCACGGTTTCGGGCGGCACCATGCCGGTGTCGTCGAACTCGCCCGAGGCGATCGAACGGCTGATCTGGTCGGCGATCTGCTTCCAGGCCGAAATGCCACTGTTCCGGTCAATGGTGAAAACGTCGTTCATGTCACATGCCTGTCACTTTTGGGGCTTACCAGAAGCGATATGTCTAGTTATATAGACAAATAGACATCCTGAGTCAAAAAGATAGTAGCGTAAAGACCGATCTGAACGACGATACGACCGAGGTGGAGACGATGCCGATCGAAAGACCTGCAAGCGACGGCCAGGACAAGCGCCGCCGGACCATGGAACTGCTGGCGAAAGCTGAAGACGCGCTGCTGATTGCCGCCTGGGAAGCGCTGGCCGACAAGCCCGAAGTCACCCGCGTGCGCGGACCGGAAACCGGCCTGGTGATGCTGCGTGGCCGCATTGGCGGCGGCGGCTCGCCTTTCAATCTCGGTGAAGCGACGGTCAGCCGCGCCACCGTGCGGTTAGGCACGGGCGAAATCGGTCATGGCCAGACGCTCGGCCTGTCGCGGCGCAAGGCGGAACTCGCCGCGATCTTCGACGCGCTGGCGCAACGCCCGGAGCATGGCGAGTCGATCGAGACATTACTTGATGGCATCGAAACCTCGCTGGCTGAACGAGATGCCGAACGCGAACGCCAGACAGCTGCAACGAAGGTGGATTTCTTCACCATGGTGCGGGGAGAAGACTGATGGCATCGCAAAACGCAATCTATGCCGGCGGCTTCGAACAGCCTGTGTTCCAGTCGCAATCGGTGTTCAAGGCGATGATGGACGGCATGGCCCGGCCGGGCACGATCCAGGCGATCGAGCAGGGCGCCGCCCCGCCCGTCCCCATGGGTGCCGGCGCCGGTGCGATCGCGCTGACGCTCTGCGACCACGATACCCCAGTCTATCTCTGCCACTCGCTTGTCGATGCCGGCCTTCCCGGCTGGCTCGCTTTTCAGACCGGCGCATTGGTGACCGACGACCGCACCGAGGCGCAGTTCGCCTTTTTCGACAAGTCGGCGCCACTGCCGCCGCTCTCGACCTTTGCGGCCGGCACGCAGGAATATCCGGATCGCTCGACCACGATCATCCTCGAAATGCCCGCCTTCACCGGCGGCCAGGATTTCATCCTCGCCGGCCCCGGCATCCAGGAATCGACCACGATCAACGTTGTTGGCCTGCCCGGTCCCTTCGAAGACTTGTGGAAGGAAAACAATGGGCATTATCCGCGCGGCGTCGACCTCGTGCTCGTCGCCGGTCTGGAAATGATCTGCCTGCCGCGCACGGTGCGCGTCCGCAAGGGAGGAAACTGACATGTATGTAGCTGTCAAAGGCGGCGAAGCAGCCATTGCCAACGCCCACCGGCTGCTCGCCGACAAGCGCCGCGGCGATCGCACACTGCCGTCGATCACCATCGAGCAGATCATGGAACAGCTGGCGCTGGCCGTCGACCGCGTCATGGCCGAGGGCTCGCTCTATGACCGCGATCTCGCCGCCATCGCCTTGAAGCAGGCCCGCGGCGACATGATCGAGGCGATCTTCATCCTCCGCGCCCACCGCACGACACTGGCCCGCTTCGGCTATTCCAAGCCGATCGACACGGCCAAGATGCTGGTGGCGCGCCGGGTTTCGGCAACCTACAAGGACCTGCCGGGCGGCCAGCTGCTCGGCCCCACCTTCGACTACACCCATCGCCTGATCGATCCGTCACTGGCTGGTGATGGCGAGCCTGACATGCCGCTTGAAAAGGAAGCGACCGGCGAGCGCGTCATGCGCGTCTCCGAGATCCTGGCGCATGAAAACCTCATCGAAGACGACGGCAAGATGCCCGCCGGCCACCTGACCGGCGACATTACCCGCACGCCGCTCGAATTCCCCATGGAACGGGATTCTCGCTTGCAGGCGCTCGCCCGCGGTGACGAAGGTTTTCTCCTCTCGCTCGGCTATTCGACTCAGCGCGGCTATTCCCGCACTCATCCTTTCGTCGGCGAAATCCGCATCGGCGAGGTCGAAGTCGAGATCGACGTGCCGGAACTCGGTTTTTCGGTCTCCGTCGGCCGCATCCAGGTGACCGAATGCCAGATGGTCACCCAGTTCAAGGGCTCGGCCAAGCAGCCGCCGCAGTTTACCCGCGGCTATGGCCTGGTCTTCGGCCAGAGCGAGCGCAAGGCCATGGCCATGTCGCTTGTCGACCGTGCGCTCCGCGCCCGCGAATTCCAGGAAGATGTCGTCGCGCCGGCCCAGGACGAGGAATTCGTCATTTCGCACTCCGACAATGTCCAGGCGACGGGCTTCGTCGAGCATCTGAAACTGCCCCACTACGTCGACTTCCAGGCTGAACTCGATCTCGTACGGCGCATGCGCGCGGACTACCAGGCCAACCGAAACGCCGTGTCCGACGAACAGAAGGAAGCTGCGGAATGAATAGTCTTGCAGACAAGCTCGGCATCGATGAAGCCGCGACACCCTACAATTTCGCCTATCTCGATGAACAGACGAAGCGGATGATCCGCCGCGCAATCCTGAAGGCCATTGCTATCCCGGGCTATCAGGTGCCCTTCGCTAGCCGCGAAATGCCTATGCCGTATGGCTGGGGCACCGGCGGCGTGCAGGTGACGGCAGCGATCATCGGCCCCGACGACGTGCTCAAGGTCATCGACCAGGGCGCCGACGACACGACCAATGCTGTCTCCATCCGCGCCTTCTTCCAGAAGGTCGCCAATGTCAAGGTCACGACCAAGACCAGCGAAGCAACGATCATCCAGACTCGCCACCGTGTGCCGGAAGAAATGCTCGTTGCCGGCCAGACGCTGGTCTACCAGGTGCCGATCCCGGAGCCCTTGCGCTATCTCGAGCCGCGCGAGACTGAGACGCGGAAAATGCATGCGCTGGAAGAATACGGCCTCATGCATGTGAAACTCTACGAGGACATCGCCAAGAACGGCGAGATCGCCACGACCTATGCCTATCCGGTGAAGATCGAGGGCCGCTATGTCATGGATCCCTCGCCGATCCCGAAATTCGACAATCCGAAAATGCACATGTCTGAGGCGTTGCAGCTGTTCGGCGCCGGTCGCGAGAAGCGCATCTATGCGGTGCCACCCTATACCGACGTGGTGAGCCTCGATTTCGAGGATTATCCCTTCACCATCCAGTCGTTCAAGAAGCCTTGCGCGCTCTGCGGCGCCCGCAATGTCTATCTCGACGAAGTGGTGCTCGACGACAAGGGCAAGCGGATGTTCGTCTGCTCCGACACCGATCATTGCGAAACCCGCCGGGCCGAGGGCCATGTCGGCGAACAGAGTGAACTGGAGGCGGCGGAATGATGGCGATCGTGGCTCACCCCCCTCTGCCCTGCCGGGCATCTCCCCCTCAAGAGGGGAGATTGGCAGGAGGCACCGACATTGCCTCAAATCAGTCCCGAGCACCGCGCAAACACCCGTCAATGGGCGCAATGAGCGCGCCCCATCCAATCTCCCCCCTTGAGGGGGAGATGGCCGGCAGGCCAGAGGGGGGTAGCCGCGGAGGCCACATTTACCTGGAGATTCTCCAATGACCGACCAACCCCTTCTGAAAGTCCACGGCCTGTCGAAATTTTATGGCGGCCGTATTGGCTGCACGGACGTCAGCTTCGATCTTTGGCCCGGCGAAGTGCTGGCGGTGGTCGGTGAATCCGGCTCCGGCAAGACCACGCTGCTCAACTGCCTGTCGACCCGGCTGATGGCCGATAGCGGCAGCATCCAGTACCGCACGCGCGACGGCAATCTGCGCGACATGGCCCGCATGAGCGAGGCGGAACGCCGCTTCCTGATGCGCACCGATTGGGGCTTCGTCCACCAGAACCCTGCCGATGGCTTGCGCATGGCGGTCTCTGCCGGCGCCAATGTCGGCGAGCGGTTGATGGCGGTCGGCGACCGGCATTATGGCCAGATCCGTGCCACGGCCACTGACTGGTTGACCCGCGTCGAGATCGACGAGGACCGCATCGACGACCAGCCGCGCGCCTTCTCCGGCGGCATGCGCCAGCGCCTGCAGATCGCCCGCAACCTCGTCACCTCCCCGCGCCTCGTCTTCATGGACGAGCCGACCGGCGGGCTGGACGTCTCGGTGCAGGCCCGCCTGCTCGACCTATTGCGCGGCCTCGTCCAGGATCTTTCGCTGTCGGTGATCATCGTCACGCATGATCTGGCCGTGGCGCGGCTGATTTCGCACCGGATGATGGTGATGAAGAACGGCTATGTCATCGAACAGGGCCTGACCGACCGCGTGCTAGACGATCCGCGCGAGCCCTATACGCAGCTTCTCGTTTCCTCGATCCTGCAAGTCTGAAGGTAGAACGATCATGCAAGCACCGCTTATCGTCAGAGACCTGGCCAAAACCTTCACCATGCATCTGCGCGGCGGCCTGCGTCTGCCCGTGGTTACACATGTTGCGCTCACCGTCGATGCCGGCGAATGCGTCGTGCTCGGCGGCCCGTCGGGGGTCGGCAAGAGCTCGATCCTGAAAATGATCTACGGCAATTATGGTGTCGACAAGGGCGAGATCCTGATCCGCCACAAGGACGGCATCGAGGATCTCGCGAAGGCCGATCCGCGGCTGGTTATCGACATCCGTCGCCACACGCTGGGCTATGTCAGCCAGTTCCTGCGCACCGTACCGCGCGTGCCGGCGCTCGACATCGTCGCCGAGCCGCTTCTCGCGCGCGGCGTGGCACTCGACGATGCTCGCAAGGTGGCCGCCGATCTTCTCGCGCGCCTCAATCTGCCGGACACGCTCTGGCAGCTGCCGCCCGCAACCTTCTCCGGCGGCGAGCAGCAGCGCGTCAATATCGCCCGCGGCTTCATCACCGACCATCCGGTGCTCTTGCTCGATGAGCCGACCGCATCACTCGACGCTCAGAACCGCGCCGTCGTGGTCGAGATGATCGATGAAAAGAAGAAGCAGGGCGTGGCCCTGCTCGGCATCTTCCATGACGAAGACGTTCGCAACCAGGTCGCCGACCGTATCGTCGACGTCTCGGAATTCTCCGCCCGGAAGGCTGCTGCATGACCAAGCTCGGCATCGAACCAATGATCGACCCGACGGCCGAGCTGACCGACGTCACGCTCGGCGTCTATACCGAGATTGCCGAACATTGCCGGATTTCCGAGACGACAATCGACGATTATTCCTATGTGATGGAATATGGCATGATCTGGTGCGCCAAGATCGGCAAATTCGCCAATATCGCCGCCAATGTCCGCATCAACGCCACCAACCACCCCATGACTCGGGCAACACTGCACCACTTCACCTACCGCTCAGGCGATTACTGGCCGGATGCCGATACGGATAAGGCCTTCTTCGCCTGGCGGCGGGACAATTTCGTCTCGATCGGCCATGACGTCTGGATCGGCCACGGCTCGACCATCCTGCCGGGTGTCAAGGTCGGCAATGGTGCGGTGATCGGCGCCGGCGCCGTCGTTTCCAGGGATGTCGAACCCTATATGATCGTCGGCGGCGTGGCGGCGAAGCCGATCCGCGAGCGCTTTTCCCGCAAGGCCGCCGAACGATTCGAAAAGCTTGCCTGGTGGGATTGGGATCACCAGCGGCTCAGGGATGCGCTGGATGATTTCCGCAATCTCGGCGCCGAGGAATTCCTCGACAGGCACGAGGGCTGAGATCAAGCCTTGCGATAGGACATGCAGCCGGATTTGCGAAAGGGCATCACCAGGGCTGCTCCTTCCGCATAAAGTCTCCGGGCGGTGACGGCATCAACGCCGTCCAGCCGGGCGATATGCGCGTCCCAGGACAGGATGGTGATTTCGCGCGGCAGGCGGTCAGGATCTGCTGTCTTGGCGAAGATAACGATCACCGATTGGGGCTTGCCGGCCGTTAGCAGGATCGCGGCTGGCAGCACCATTGCCACGGCTGCGATCGGCACCGCGACCGCCAGCGTCTTCAGCAATCTGAGCAACAGGCTCACGCATGGCTCCTCAATAGTCGAACACATGCTCGATGCCGGGGTCTCCGATCGACATCACCTTGAAAAGACTGTCGAGCTCCGACACTTTCAAATTCAGGAGTAGCCGTTTTGTCTGGAAACCATCGCGGTTCATCTCCGAAATCACCTCGCCAGGTCCGCCATAGTTTGCGTCTGCCGGAATGGTCACGGACACCATGACATCGTCATTGCCAGCGATCTCGCGCAACGAGCCGCCCTTGGCAACGATCGCCGCGAGAACGTGGGTGAATATATCGTAACGCGGCGTTTCGATCACGATGCCGCCGGCGCTGTCCGAAACCACGGTCACATTGGAGATCGCTTTGAGCGCCGTATCGTCGAGCCCGGTGACGACGGAACGGATCGTCAGATCGGCCTGCCCGGTCGCGTCCACCGCGGCGGTGATGGCCTTTGCATAGTAAGTCTTCGCTTTCCATTCCCCGCCGAGCGCCAGCCGTCGTTCCCAGCCGCGCACCGGATCATTCACCGGTGCGGCCCAGAGTGCCTGATTGGCCTTGTCGAAATCATATTTGTACCAGGGCGTCTGGCGGAGGAAGGCGGAGTAATCCACCGCCATTTTCAGCGCTTCCTCGTCCTGCGGCGTCTTTTGCGGTCCGCGCAGAATTGCAAACAGCCGGCCGACGGTCTCTTCGTAAGCTGCCTTCAGCCCCATTTCGAGGTCGAAACTTGCTCCGATCGTGTAGATCATCATCCGCGTCGCCTGATCGGCGCCGCCATGCGCGTCCGCCACCTTCATCAGCTTGCAGGTCGAGGCCCAGAAGCCGTTGACGCTGTGGACATAGTCGAACTGGTATTCGTCGCCGGTCTTCAGCGTCTCGGCCAATCCGTCATAAGCATAGACGATGTGCCATTCCGGATAGGTAAGATAGGTGTTGGCCTCCTGCCGCTGGTATTTCTGGTCCGTGATCACAGGCTTGTAGTCATTCGGCGCGACGTCGCCGCGGCAGGCGAATTCGATGTAAGCAATCGGGCAGGCCGCCGCGATCACCACCAGCACGACGAGGATCACAAGCCATTTGATCAGCCTGAAGATGAACCGGATCATTTTGCGTCCGCCTTGAACAGGAAACTGGTGATGAAGGCGATGCTGCCGAGCGCCAGATGCGGCAGGTTGGCCATGATCTTGAAGCCGAACGGCAGGTCGACAATGCCGTAGTTGATGATGCCGAGATCGAGATAGCCCGATCCGGTGATCAGGCCCAGAAAGCCGTCGCCGAAATAGATCAGCCCGAAATAGAACAGGAAGAAGCGCGAGGCGCGCGCGCCGAACCAGGCAGCCAGACCCGCCCACAGCGCGGAAGCGAGATGCAGGCCATCGTCATAGATATCGAGCGCGAAAATGCCGAACGTCTTACCCTCGATAACCGGAATGAACGGAAGATAGTTGAGCGATGCCGCAAACAGGAGGATCAGGAAATAGACAAGGGCCGTCAGGCGCAGTCGGTTCATCGTCCCTCCTCAGACTTTCGAGAAATACCGGTCCCAGATCTTGTTGCGGAAGATCATGTCCTTGTCGAGTTGACGCTTGAAGGCGGCGAATTCCGCCATCTTCGGATAGGCGCGCTGCATCTGGTCGAGCGAGGCATGCGGCCGATAGGGCAGATAATAACTGCCGCCGATGGCGAGCACCCGTTCGATCAGCCGGCGCGTCATCCATGCCATGTCGGCCTCGCCACGTTCCGTTTTTTCCTGCGAAAACAGCATGACAGCGGAGATGCGTGGGCCCGTGGCATAGGCGAGCACGCTGTCCTTGTCGGTATTGACGTAGCGGATCGTGACGTTGAGCAACTGCTGATACGAAGCGGGAATCACCTCCCGGCAGGCCTTGATGAAATCGGGGAAGCGCTCCGGCGCGACGAAATATTCGTGCAGAATATCGGTGCGGCTATCGTCGAATCCGGCGAGCGCGATCACCGGCTCGTTGAGCAGGCTGTTGCGCGTCGCGTCGCCCTCGAGTTCCGGGCCGAGTTCGGTTTCGGTCCACCAGCGCAGATGCTTGGCGAAGTCCGATCCGAGTTGGTTGCGAAAAATAAGGCGCGACGCCTCGCTGACAATGCCGGAGCCTGAGACAGGCGGCAGGTTCTTCTGGTCGGCGGACGGCCGATAGGTGATCAGCATGCCCTGCTCGAAGAACTGATCGAGCGAGACGTCGAGACGCCCATAGGCCATCTGGATCGTCGGATCGTCCTTGAGCGCCTTGGCGAAGAACGGACCGACATCCTTGCCCGGCATCGGCTCGAATGTCGGCGTTAGCCGCGAATTCGGCACCATGTCGAGCTCCAGCTCGAGGATGATGCCGAACAGGCCGTAACCGCCCATGGCATGCCGGAAAATGTCGGGATTTTCCGTGCGCGAGCAGGTCTGGATCGTACCGTCAGGGATCATGATCTTGATCGAGCGCACCGTGCTGCCGGCACTGGAAAACGGTACCGGCCAGCCATGCGCATTGACGGAAAACGTGCTGCCGACACCAAAATCGTTGTTCGACTGCATCACCGCCGGGGAAAAGCCGATCTTGTCCAGTTCCGAAACCACTGTCCGCCAGCGCGTGCCGGCAGCGACGCGATAGGTCTTGCTGGCAATATCGGGCTTGACTGAACTTTGCGATAGCGTCAGCGCAATGCCCTGCTCCGGCAGGCTATGGCCGCCCATGGAATGCCGCGCAGTGCTGGCGATCAGCGGGATCTTCCGCTTTCGCGCTTCGATGACCAGCGCGCGGACCCGGTGGATGAACGCGACGTCGAAATCGCTGTTGATCATCACCTGCCGGTCTATCTCGGTGGGCTCCAGCTCGCTGGCATCATCGAGCAGCCTGCCTTTCGCCGCGGCAAAGGGGTCGACCTTGGGAAACTTTGGTCCCTTGCCGCTGGTCGCCGGCAGCCACCAGCGGCCGATGCCAATGCCCAGCGCCAACGATCCGCCCGTAAGAAACAACCGGCGCCCAAAGCCACTCATCCCTGCTCTACCTTCCGCCCATACTCTCGTGCAGTAGACGTATGGCGCAAAAAGCTTAATCGCAAGCTTAGGTTTTCGTGGCGACGCGCATCATCGGACGAACGGGCGAAGTTGATCTGCTGATCATATCGATACCACATTTTTTTACTGCAGATGCAACCAATGCGCCAAATGAACGTTGAATGAACGAAGCATTCAAGAAGGTTTCAGTCGATCGGTGGTTAAATGGCGTCAAGTTGATAGGAACAGCCGAACCAATGGCAGTGTTCCCGTGGAAACAGCGGTTGGTCGAAATGCATGGCAAACATGATTTCACGATGAACCGGCCACGTTGAACCGGCACTGAGCCGAAAGGAATTCGAGATGATGTACATGACACTGACGCTGATGGCCGGACTGATCGCCGTGATGTTTGTCGCAACGGCTGTGTCGTCGATCGTCAACTCGATCCGTGAAAACCAAGCAACGCGTGAAGCGCATACGCGCCGAGCGGCTTTCTGATCTCCTCCCCGAAGCGCGGGCTCCCCTCCCTCCCCGCTAAACCCGCGCTTTTTTAAACCGGACGGCTCCCCTGCCCGTCCGGTTTTCTTTTTTCTGAGCATGCAAGCTTCGGTCCATTTTCCCCATGATACCCTCCGGCCTCTTGGCCTACAGGCAGCTTGCCCGCTGCGTTCGAGGATTGCCCATGACCGTCATCGAAGGTTTGTCGCCCGATATCGCCGAGAGGGCGCAAAATCTCTATGTCAACGGCAATTATGAAGGCGTCCTAGCGCTGCTGCCGGACAGCGATATTCACGGTGTCGATCCGCGGCTCCTAGCCTATGCGGCCAATGCCAATTTGAAGCTCGGACGCACGGTCGCCGCGGCAGATTGCTTTGTCGCGATCGCCGGCCGCGTTCCTGAGCAACGCGCTTTCGCCCTGAAATCGGCGGCGACACTTTACCTGAGGGCCGCGCATATCGAGAAACGGGCCGCCGCCGCGGCTGCTGCCATTCGCGCCAATCCCGGTGATTCTGCTCTTGCGCTCAATGTCTTGCGCGCGGTGCATGCGAATCTGCCCATCGAAACACTCGAGCCGCTGCTTGATCATCTCGACCGGGCGAATGGCGAGCACGTTTATTTCATCGTCAATTTCTATCGGGAGCGAAAGAAGGATTTTGCCCGAGCCTATCTGGAGATCGTCAAAGGCCTGGAAACCTGCCCTGGCGACGGTTTTCTCCTGGTCCAACGATATTCTTTGGCCCGCGGGGCCTGCGATTTTCCGGTGCAGCGCGCCTTTGACGCTATGATGGTCAGCCCGAGAAGCGCTGTTGCCGAGCAGATTTTCCTCAACGAGACGGCGCTTGACCGGCTCTATTGGTGCGACGACGAACAGGCGCAGATGGCGCCGACCGCCAATCCAAGGCGCTTGGCGTCGAAAGACATTTATCCGCGTCCACGACGAAAGATCGGCGATGCGTCGCGCGCGCTTCGGATCGGCTATATTTCCAATGATTTCGGCCATGAAGTCGTCATGGCCGTTTTCCGTCCGGTGCTGGAGCGTCACGATCCCGGCAAAGTTGATATCCGGCTGTTCTGCTACAGCCGCCCGGAGGTTCGCCAGTTCCAGCAGAAATGGCCGGAAAAGTTGCGCGCCGCCATTGTGCCGATCGCCGACGTGACGGACCAGCAGGCCGCGGAGGCGATCTCCGCCGCGGAAATCGACATCCTGGTGGACCTCAAGGGCCACACGAAAGGCGACCGGCTGCCGATCATGCAGCGCACCGATGCACCGCTGACCGCAACCTATCTCGGCTATCCGGGCTCCGTATTTGGCGCAGGCATGGATTATGTCATCACGGACCCTGTCGTCACGCCGGAGTCTTCAAAACCCTTCTATGGCGAAAAGCTCTGCCGGCTGCCCGAAGTGCAAATGCCGAACGATGTGCTCCGAGAAAATGCCAGCCGATCCTCGCGCCGTGACTGGGGTCTCCCCGAAACTCGCTTCGTTTTCGCCTCTTTCAGCGGCCAACAGAAAATCACCCCGCGCACGATCGACCTTTGGGCGCGCATCCTCGGCGAAACGCCCGACTCAGTGCTATGGCTCGCCTGCGGCGAGGCGCTTGCGGCGGAAAACCTGCTGGCGGAATTCGCGCGGCTGGGGATCGATCCGCAGCGCATCTACTTCAACGGCAAGACGCCACGATTCGCCGACCATATCGAGCGCCTGCAGCACGCTGATCTCGCGCTCGACACCCTGCCCTATAACGGCCACTCGACCACGGCCGACATGCTGCGCGGCGGATTGCCGGTCCTGACCGTCAGGGGGAACTGCTACCATTCGCGCGTCAGCTGGAGCCTTTTGAATTCCTGCGGCATCGAGGAATTGGCGACCGACAGCGACGAAGACTATTGCCGCACCGCCGTAGCACTGGCGCGCGACCCGGCGCGGCTTGCCGAAATCCGCGACCGGCTCCGCCTCAATCGGGCCACATCACCGCTTTTCAACCCCGATCGCATGGCGCGCCATCTCGAGCGGGCCTATCAGATGATGGCCGAGCGCGCCCGAGAAGGTCTGCCTCCCGGTCATTTAGATGTGCCGCCTTTGTAGCGGTAACGAGAAAAGCAGGCGCCAGCTGCAGAAGGACACGCGTGGGTAAGCTCGCTACCGCCAGAGGATAAGCTGCAGGCTCTGTCAGGCGGGGACGGCAGGCACGCCCGGATCAACCTCGAAATCCGGCGATCTCTAGCCCGTCCGAGCCTGAGATTTGGCCGCCAAAGCCTTGGGAAGCGAGATCTTTCGCATGCCGTGCCCCTGTCTCCATCGGCCGGCAGCCTCCAGCTTTTCTGCAATGACCTTGAAATCGGCCGAACCGACACCCCATTCCGAGCGCGTGTTGTTACAAAACAGACAGGCCGCAACGACATTGTCGGGGGTGTCTCCGCCACCGGCGGCGCGGTCGATCACATGCTCCGCAGTGCATTTGAACTGCCACAGCATTTTCTTGGTAACGCCATGTCGCTTGCGAAAGTCCTCGCCATCCGCATCCCACATGGCACGGCCGCAATAGTAGCAAAGCCAGTCTTGCCGTTCAGCAGCGGCGGTCCTGATTGTCATGAGCTGGCTTGGCATTGATCCTCGGTAAAACGCAACCTAATGAACCGATACCAGCACTTTGTCGATTTCCCGCCCGACCTCAAGAATTGCCGCATCGATCAGTTCATAGAGCTCATAGCGATAATCTTCCATCGCAAGATTTCGCAAGTTGATAAGCTCCGTCAGCATAAATTTCAGCCGTTCAATCGTCGCTTCCTCTTTTTTCATGAGGATCCTGTCCCGTCTAGCGTGTCCTCTCGGCTGCAACCTAGAATGAAAAACAGGCAACGGCAATGGCGATCGGGCTGATTGAGCGGATTGCAGCGTGACAATATTTGTCCTGGGCCGATGTTCACGCTAAAGATGAGGCGATGGGGTGAGAAAGAAGAATGTCTCTGCAATCGAATTTGGCCAGGAATCTAAGGGCACTTTGCAGCTTGCGCGGAAGCGTCAACGCAGTATGTCGGGATATGGATCTGAACCGGACGCAGTTCGATAAATACCTGACGGGCAGCACCATGCCCGAAAGCAGAACGATCCGGAGAATATGCGACTATTTTGAAATTTCCGACACGCAATTGTTTTCTGACGACACGGAACTGTTGCTTCGCGAAGTCAGGAATACCGAAGGCTCGCTGGAGAAGGCCTCCATCGACGTCATCCGGCCGCTTTGGGGCGAGCCGGCGGCGTCCATCAAACCAGGCACCTATTTCCTTTGGATATCCGTTCCGACACAGCCGGATTACATCGTCTGTGCGCCGGTCTTCCTGGAGCGCAAGAATGACGTTGTGACCTTCAGGCGGATTACGGGGACTGCCGAGCCGAAGGACCGGATCTGGTGGCACAAGGTTGGCGACCATAAAGGCATTGTGGTCGAGCGCCTGAGCTGGCTGCATCTTGTCGGCGTCAACCAGCGCGGCAATCAGGAGCCGTCTATGATCCGGCTTCGCTGGATTCCGCTGTCAAAACCGGTTCTCGGCGGGCATGCAACAATCCTGACGCCGGCAGGCATATCCTTTGCCGCCGTCTGCATGCGCCCGGCTCCTCCGGAAGTCACCTTCCGTCAGGCGCTACGCCAGTCGCGCCGCTATCATAAGGATGACGCGGTTGTCGATGAGATTACGCGAATGATCCTGGCGCAGCAGAAGCAGGAAATCATGAAGACCGTGCTCAACGATCTTTCACTTTGAAGCTTTTGCATCTGCATGGGCTTCCTCGACAGCCATGGCGATAAGGTATTCAAGCATACCGAGTTCGCTCTCACGCGCTAATCTTGCGAGACCTACCAGTTCTTCTCGAATGTATACTGCACGCTGCCTCTTCGAGGGCGGCGTAAGAAGGCCGTTTATTTTGTTGTATTTGTCTGTTGTTGCGCCCATGACTGCCTCACTTAACGCCTTGTTAGCACAATATAACTATCTTATTCCACAGTTATTATTTTGCAAGCATTTTTCGAAACCGCGTCTATTAAGTTCGAGCGCGTAATATACGCCAATAAAAATCAATAAATACGCTACAATAGCGTAATATGCTTCTGCATTTTTACTTTACTATCCGCTGGACGTGTTTTATCGAATCTGCCTGGGGGCGAAACCGATGCGCTTCCAAAAAGAGGAGAGAGACATGACCAAAACTGCAAAGCAGAAGCCGAACCTGACCGTCACCGCTGCGCCGGCCGCCACGAAGATTTTCGTGCGTCCCGGCATGCAGTTCCGGCCGGAATGACCTGAAATCCTGCCGCACGGTCCCGTGCGGCAGGATTAAGAGAGGCCTTAGCGATGCGGTTCAAGTGCTCTGCGACACTGGTTTTCATACCCGGCGACGGGGTGATCAATGCCTACAATTTTCTGACGAAATCGGTTTTCCAATGCAGCCGCGATCTTCTGGCCTTCCTGACGGATATGCAGTCGTGGCTGGACCTCAGCGAGATCGGGGCCTTGCTGCCCGACTTCGAGGAGGGCGAGCTTGCCGAAACGATCGCAAACCTCGTCGCGGTCAACGCCGTGATCGAGGAGGGATCCGTTCCGGCTCGGAATGAAGATGCCTTTGCCGGGGCCTGGGACTGGGGGCTGCCCACCGCCCTCATGCATTTCAGCGTGCAGGACAATGCGTTCATCACCGTCGATCAGGCGGAAGCCCTGCAAAGACAGAAGGCGAATTCCGTTGGGCTGATCAATCTGTTCCAGATGAACGGCGCGCATGCTCTGCCTCTGCCCGATCCACTTTCGAACAAGCCGCTGATCAGCCTGATGGCCAAGCGCCGCACGGTGCGGCAGGCCCGGCCGGATCCGATTACCCTGGAGCAGCTTTCCGATTGTCTGTTTTCCGGCTTGGGGATCACCGGATCGAGAATGAATTGCGTCGGGGAACTGCCGCTATCCATGACGCCCTCGGGCGGCGCCCGCAATCCTTTCGAAGCCTACGTCTTTGCCAGGGATGTGAGGGGCCTCCCTGCTGGCGTCTATCACTATTCCGCTCTGCAGCACTCGCTTGAGCGCGTGGCTGAGTTCGACGCCGACGTAATCACCGCCCTCATCGGCGGCCAGGAATGGGGTGATGACAAACCGTGTCTCATTCTGCTCTGCGCCATGCTTGAACGGACGATGTGGAAATATGAAGATCCGAACGCTTATCGCGTTGTGTTGATCGAAGCAGGACATATCGGCCAGAACATCATGCTGACCGCGACGGGCTACGGCCTGACAGCCTGTCCGACCGCAGCCATCGATCATGCCCGGGCGAAGGCCATCCTGGGCTTGGAACACATTACGCAAGCTCCGATCTACGCTCTGACGCTCAGCGTCCCCGCTACGGAACTGACTGTCCCCGACAGGTTTCCGTTGGCTGCTTTTGTAGCAGAATTGGCTCCAGCATCGCATTGAGTTCGGCGTGGAGATCACAAATCACGGATCGTGAAATCTCTCCACGATCCGGAAAAAGCGACGCCCGCCGCAGGGTGAGGCGGGCGGCTATGTTTATTCGGTCTGGGGAGCGCCATCGCTGGCGGTCGTCTCTTCCGACATTTCACCGCCCTCAGCCACGCCCTCCTCGTCTTCGGGCTCGCTGATCCGCTCGACCGACACCACCTTCTCGTCCGCAGCGGTGGAGAAGATGGTCACGCCCTTGGTCGCGCGGCTGGCGATGCGGATACCATTCACCGGCACGCGGATCAGCTGGCCACCATCCGACACAAGCATGATCTGGTTGGCTTCTTCGACGGGGAAGGCAGCAACGAGCTCGCCGATCTCTGCCGTCTTGGACGTGTCGGTGGCGCGGATGCCCTTGCCGCCGCGGCCGGAAATGCGGAAGTCATAGGACGAGGAGCGCTTGCCGAAACCCTTTTCCGAGACCGTGAGCACGAACTGCTCACGCTCTCTGAGGAACTGGTAGCGTTCGTCGCTGACATCGCCCTCTTCCGCGACCTCCTCGCCGACAAGCTGGATATCCTCCTCGTCGACGCCCATGGCGCGGCGCTCGGCGGCGGAGCGTTTGAGATAGGCCGCGCGCTCAGGTGCGTCCGCGTCGACATGGCCGAGGATCGTCATCGAGATCAGCCGGTCGCTCTCGGCGAGCGAAATGCCGCGCACACCGATCGAATTGCGGCCAGCGAAGACACGCACCTCGTCGACCGAGAAGCGGATCGCCTGGCCGAGCGCCGTCGTCAGCAGCACGTCATCCTGATCGGTGCAGGTCTCGACGGAGAGGATTTCGTCGCCCTCCTCCTCCAGTTTCATCGCGATCTTGCCGTTACGGTTGACTTGGATGAAGTCGGAGAGCTTGTTGCGCCGCACGGTGCCGCGCGTGGTCGAGAACATCACGTCGAGATTGGCCCAGCTGTCCTCGTCCTCCGGCAGCGGCATGATCGTGGTGATGCGCTCGCCGGGTTCGAGCGGCAGCATGTTGATCAGCGCCTTGCCGCGCGATTGCGGCGTGCCGACCGGCAGGCGCCAGACCTTTTCCTTGTAGACGATGCCGCGCGAGGAGAAGAACAGAACCGGCGTATGCGTGTTGGCGACGAACAGGCGATTGACGAAATCCTCGTCGCGCGTCGTCATCCCAGAACGGCCTTTGCCACCACGCCGCTGCGCCCGATAGGTAACGAGCGGCACGCGCTTGACATAGCCGGCATGCGAAACGGTGACCACCATGTCCTCGCGGGCAATAAGGTCCTCGTCTTCCATTTCCAGGCCGCCATCCATGATCTCGGTGCGGCGCGGCGTGCCGAACTCGTCGCGGATCGCGGCCATCTCGTCCTTGACGATGGTCATGATCCTGAGACGCGAGCTCAGGATGTCGAGATAGTCCTTGATCTCGGCGCCGATCTTGTTGAGTTCGTCGCCGATTTCGTCGCGGCCGAGAGCCGTCAGGCGCTGCAGGCGCAGGTCGAGGATGGCACGCGCCTGTTCCTCGGAGAGATTGTAGGTATTGTCGTCGTTGATCTTGTGGCGCGGATCGTCGATCAGCCGGATCAGCGCATCGACGTCATGCGCCGGCCAGCGCCGCTCCATCAACTGTTCGCGCGCCGTCTGCGGATCGGGCGCGCGGCGGATCAGGTTGATCACTTCGTCGATATTGGCGACGGCGATGGCGAGACCCACCAGGACATGGGCGCGATCTCGCACCTTGCGCAGCAGGAATTTTGTGCGCCGGCTAACCACTTCCTCGCGGAAGGAAATGAAGGCGCGCAGCATGTCGAGCAGGCTCAGCTGCTCCGGCTTGCCGCCATTGAGCGCCACCATGTTGCAGCCGAACGAGGTCTGCAGCGGTGAAAAACGGTAGAGCTGGTTGAGGATCACATCGGCATTGGCGTCCTTCTTCAGCTCGATGACGACGCGATAGCCATCGCGGTCGGATTCGTCACGCAGATCGGAAATGCCCTCGATGCGCTTTTCGCGCACGAGTTCGGCCATTTTCTCGATCATCGTCGCTTTGTTGACCTGGTACGGCACCTCGGTGATGATGATCTGTTCGCGGTCGTTGCGCATCGGTTCGATGCGCGCCTTGCCGCGCATGATCACCGAGCCGCGACCGGTCTCATAGGCCTGGCGGATGCCGGAGCGGCCGAGGATCAGCGCGCCAGTGGGAAAATCCGGTCCCGGCATGATCTCCATGATTTGCGGCAATTCCAGTTCGGGATTGTCGATCAGCGCGATGCAGGCATTGATCACTTCGCCGAGATTGTGCGGCGGGATATTCGTCGCCATGCCGACGGCGATGCCGCCGGCGCCGTTGACCAGCAGGTTGGGGAATTTCGCCGGCACCACGACCGGCTCATTTAGCGAGCCGTCATAGTTGTCGCGGAAATCCACCGTTTCCTTGTCGAGGTCGTCGAGCAGCGAATGCGCCGGCTTGGCAAGCCGGCACTCGGTGTAGCGTTCGGCCGCGGGCTTGTCGCCGTCGATCGAACCGAAATTGCCCTGGCCGTCGATCAGCGGCACGCGCAGCGACCAATCCTGCGCCATGCGCGCCAGCGCGTCATAGATCGCCAGGTTGCCGTGCGGGTGGTATTTACCCATGACATCGCCGGTGACGCGGGCGCATTTGACGTATTTCTTGTTCCAGTCAATCCCGAGTTCGTTCATGCCGTAGAGGATGCGGCGATGCACGGGCTTCAGCCCATCGCGCACATCCGGCAGCGCGCGCGACACGATCACGCTCATGGCGTAATCGAGATAGGAGCGCTGCATTTCTTCGACGATGGAGATCGGTTCGATGCCGCTTGGGCCCTTGCCGCCGGGTGGGGTAATTTCGGACAAAACGGTCACATTCTCTGCATCTGTGAATCGGTGCCGCCTTTATAGCGGAAAGCCTGCCGGAAGGCTAATTTCGAGGCAGTCTTATGAACAGGCTTTTGCCGTTTAAGCCAAGCATTTGCGGCCTTTTTACGCCCCTTGCCGGATAGCGCCCGGCCCGGTAACAATAGAGGTCAAAAAGAGGGGAAAATGGCGACCACCGCGACGCTGCTCAACGCATTTACCACGCTTCTGGTGACCACCGATCCGCCAGGCCTGGCGCCGGTCTTCCTGGCGCTGACGGCCGGGATGAACTCCGCCCAACGCCGGCAGACGGCGCTGCGCGGCACCCTGGTCGCCTTCGGCATCCTGGTTTTCTTCGCGCTCACCGGCGCCGGCGTGCTCTCGGTCCTCGGCATTTCGATGCCGGCGTTCCGGATCGCCGGCGGCTTCCTGTTGTTCTATATCGCTTTCGAAATGGTGTTTGAGAAGCGCCAGGAGCGCAAGGAAAAGAGCACTGAGATCGCGATCACCCGCGATCACATCCAGAACCTCGCCGTCTTCCCGCTAGCGATACCGCTGATTTCCGGCCCCGGCTCGATCTCCGCCGTCATTCTGCTGGCAGGCAATCTGCCCGCGCCTTTTCCGCGAGCGCAACTGATCCTTGTCATCGCCGTGATCTTTGCGCTGATCTATATCGCCTTGCTGATCGCCGACCAGATCGACCGGATATTGGGCCAGACGGGCCGCGCCATCCTGACCCGTCTCCTCGGTGTGCTGCTTTCGGCACTTGCCGTGCAATTCGTCATCGACGGCTATCGCGCGATCATGACCTATTACACCGGCCCATAGTCAGACGGGCCGTGCCGGACGTCAGTCCAAGCAGGTTCCGGAAAGGTGTCCCACGGTTTTCCGACAAGAACCTGCGACAAGACGAAAGACTCGGATCAGAACGGAATATCGTCGTCCATATCGCGCGAGAAGGACGGCGCGCTCTGCGCACCTCTGCTCTGGTTCGAGGGCGATCGCGCCGGCTGGCTCGGCCGGCTGTTGTTGTCATAGCCGGGACTGCCGGCATCATAATCGTCATAGCCGGCCTGCCCGCGACCGCCGCCTTCGCCACGGCCGTCGAGCATGGTCAGCACCGAACTGAAGCCTTGCAGCACGATTTCCGTGGAATAACGATCGTTGCCGGTTTGATCCTGCCATTTTCTGGTCTGCAATGCGCCTTCAATATAGAGCTTCGCGCCCTTCTTCACATATTGCTCGACGACCTTGCAGAGGCCCTCGTTGAACACCACAACCGTATGCCATTCGGTCTTTTCGCGCCGTTCGCCGGAATTCTTGTCGCGCCACTGCTCGGACGTGGCAATCCGGAGATTGGCGATCGGCCGGCCGTCCTGGGTGCGACGGATTTCCGGATCCGCACCGACATTGCCAATGAGAATGACCTTGTTTACACTGCCCGCCATACCAATATCCTGTCCACATAACGACGCCACACGCGCCGGGAGCCTTGAGTTCGCCGACTTTAGCCGTTTGACTGAACCAATGCGCCCCTCACTATCTCCAATCCACAGAATTTCGGGGCTTCCATTCGTTCTGTTTTTGTTCTATAGACTTCCGCGATGTTTGTCAACGGCGTCGCGATTGTGGAAAAGCGGGATTTTCGCATGATAGCGACGTTGGTTGGTGCGCGATAGCGTATAAGGACGGATCACAGGGCGTAAAGCAGAGACGATGAGCGAACTCAAGACCATTTCCATACGCGGTGCGCGCGAGCACAATCTCAAGAACATCGATCTCGATCTGCCGCGCAACAGCCTGATCGTTATGACCGGTCTGTCCGGTTCAGGCAAGTCGTCACTTGCCTTCGACACGATCTATGCCGAGGGCCAGCGGCGCTATGTCGAGAGCCTGTCGGCCTATGCGCGTCAATTCCTGGAAATGATGCAGAAGCCGGATGTCGACCAGATCGACGGCCTGTCGCCGGCGATCTCGATCGAGCAGAAGACAACGTCGCGCAATCCGCGCTCGACGGTCGGCACGGTCACCGAGATTTACGACTATATGCGCCTGCTTTTCGCCCGCGTCGGCGTGCCCTATTCGCCCGCGACCGGCCTGCCGATCGAGAGCCAGACGGTCAGCCAGATGGTCGATCGGGTGCTCGCCTTCGCCGAGGGAACCCGCCTCTATATCCTGGCGCCGCTCGTCCGCGGCCGTAAGGGCGAGTACAAGAAAGAACTCGCCGAGCTGATGAAGAAGGGCTTTCAGCGGGTCAAGGTCGACGGCCAGTTCTACGAGATCGCCGAAGCGCCGACGCTCGACAAGAAATACAAGCATGACATCGACGTGGTGGTCGACCGCATTGTCGTCCGGCCGGACATGGCTGCCCGCCTTGCCGATAGCCTCGAGACTTGCCTGCGTCTCGCCGATGGCCTGGCGATCGCTGAATTCGCCGACAAGCCGTTGCCGCCGGAAGAGACCGCAGAAGGCGGTTCGGCCAACAAGTCGCTGAACGAGACGCATGAACGGGTGATGTTCTCGGAAAAATTTGCCTGCCCGGTCTCCGGCTTCACCATACCGGAAATCGAGCCGCGGCTTTTCTCGTTCAATAATCCCTTCGGCGCCTGCCCGGCCTGCGATGGCCTGGGCTCGCAGCAGAAGATCGATCCGGATCTCATCGTGCCGGAAGCGCATCGCACCTTGCGTGACGGCGCCGTGGCACCGTGGGCAAAATCCTCCTCGCCCTACTATGCGCAGACGCTCGAAGCATTGGGCAAAGCCTATGGCTTCAAGCTCTCATCGCGCTGGAGCGACCTTTCGGCGGAAGCGCAGGATGCCGTATTGAACGGTACGGGAACACGCGAAATCACCTTCAACTATGCCGACGGCGCCCGCTCATACCAGACCACCAAGAACTTCGAAGGCATCATCCCGAACCTTGAGCGCCGTTGGAAGGAGACCGATTCCGCCTGGTCGCGCGAGGATATCGAGCGCTTCATGAGCGCCGCCCCCTGCCCGACCTGCAACGGTTTTCGTCTGAAGCCGGAGGCCTTGGCCGTCAAAATCAACAAGCTGCATATCAGCCAAGTGTCGAACATGTCGATCAAGGTGGCCGGTGCCTGGTTCGACACGTTGCCGGAGACATTCAATGCCAAGCAGAATGAGATCGCCGTCCGCATCCTCAAGGAGATCCGCGACCGGCTGAAATTTTTGAACGATGTCGGCCTCGAATATCTCAGCCTGTCGCGCAATTCCGGCACGCTTTCCGGCGGCGAAAGCCAGCGCATCCGGCTGGCGTCGCAAATCGGTTCCGGCCTCACGGGAGTGCTCTACGTGCTCGACGAGCCGTCGATCGGCCTGCATCAGCGTGATAATGCGCGGCTGCTCGAGACACTCAAGCATCTGCGCGACATCGGCAACACGGTGATCGTCGTCGAGCATGACGAGGACGCAATCATGACGGCCGACCATGTCGTCGATATCGGCCCTGCGGCCGGCATCCATGGCGGCCAAGTTATCGCCGAAGGCACGCCGGCCGACATCATGGCCAATGAGGACTCGCTGACCGGCAAATATCTCTCCGGCGAACTCGGCGTGCCCGTGCCGGACGAACGGCGCAAGCCGAAGAAGGGCAAGGAAATCAAGGTTCTTGGCGCGCGCGCCAACAATCTCAAGAATGTCACCGCCTCGATCCCGCTCGGCGTGTTCACGGCGGTGACGGGCGTTTCCGGCGGCGGCAAGTCCACCTTCCTGATCGAGACGCTCTACAAAGCTGCCGCACGCCGCATCATGGGCGCGCGCGAGAATGCGGCGGATCACGACCGGATCGACGGTTTCGAGCATATCGACAAGGTGATCGACATCGACCAGTCGCCGATCGGCCGCACGCCGCGCTCCAATCCGGCCACCTATACTGGCGCCTTCACGCCGATCCGCGACTGGTTTGCCGGCCTGCCGGAAGCCAAGACACGCGGCTACCAGCCCGGCCGTTTCTCGTTCAACGTCAAGGGCGGCCGCTGCGAGGCCTGCCAGGGCGACGGCGTCATCAAGATCGAAATGCACTTCCTGCCGGACGTCTACGTCACCTGCGATGTCTGCCACGGCAAGCGCTACAATCGCGAGACGCTGGAAGTGCAGTTCAAGGGCAAGTCGATTTCCGATGTGCTCGACATGACGGTCGAGGAAGGCTGCGATTTCTTCGCCGCCGTGCCGGCGGTGCGCGACAAGCTGATCTCGCTGCGCGAAGTCGGCCTCGGCTATATCAAGGTCGGCCAGCAGGCCAACACGCTGTCGGGCGGTGAAGCGCAGCGCGTCAAGCTCGCCAAGGAACTGTCGAAGAAATCGACCGGCCGCACGCTCTATATCCTCGACGAGCCGACCACCGGTCTGCATTTCCACGACGTGGTCAAACTCCTGGAAATGCTGCACGAACTGGTCAATCAGGGCAATTCCGTAGTGGTCATCGAGCACAATCTCGAAGTCATAAAGACCGCCGACTGGATCATCGACTTTGGCCCCGAGGGTGGTGACGGCGGCGGCGAGATCATCGCCGAAGGCACGCCGGAGCAGGTGATCAAGGAGAAGCGCTCCTATACCGGCCAGTTCCTGAAGGAGCTTCTGGAGCGGCGGCCGATCAGGAAGGTGGCGGCGGAGTAGGCCCTTGGCGGCATTCGTCTTTCGGTTTTATTCACTCCAACCGCGGGACATATTCGTCATGGTCGGCGAACGATGGCAGGTCGCGCTTGTGAGGCGGAATGCCTGGAAAATCGGCGGGAGCGACATCTGGTATTCGACTGTCGCTTTCGACGAGCAGGAAGCAGCGGACGAGTTTAAGGAATGGCTCAGTTGCAACAGCCGGAAGGCCGATATTCGTGGCTATCTCGGAGAAGCAACTGGTGGCACGTATCGTGGTGTGGTCCTGCATGACCCGGCACAGCGAACCAACGTGGTGAGCGATCTCCTCTATCTCGCGAGATGCAGGTATTACAAGACGATCCGCTTCGGTGTGCTGCTATTTAAGCGGGCGTTCGGACGTTCTTAGCTGCAGATTCCGACAATTGGAGATGGGTTGGATAGACTCACACGGCTCGCCTTACACGGCGAGATGATCCACGAGGGTCTCCGCCGTCAGCCCCTTACCCGCCCTGTTGCCCGCTTCTCCATGATGCCAGACGGCAGCACAGGCCGCCTCGAACGCCGGGTAACCTTGGGCCAGCAGCGCACCGCAGATGCCCGCCAGAACATCGCCGGAACCAGCCGTTGCGAGCCAGGGTGGTGCATTGTTATTGATCGCGGCACGACCATCCGGTGCAGCGATGACGGTGTCCGCGCCCTTGAGGATGATGATGGCATGAGAGCGCTCGGCGGCGCGCTTTGCCTTGTCGACCTTCGAAAGAGCCTCGTCTCTGGCAATGTCGGGAAAGAGACGGACAAACTCGCCTTCATGCGGTGGCAGTATGAGATGCGGTTCGCCGGCGAAATAGGCTTCGAATAGTTTCTCCGGGCAATCTCTAAATGAACTGATGCCATCGGCATCGAGCACCAGCTTGCGATCCCGGAGTGCCAGCGCAAAGTCTCTCGCCTTGTCGCCGATGCCAAAACCGGGGCCAAGCACGAAGGCGCTGAGACGGGAATCGCTGAGCCAGTCCTTAAGGACGGCAATGTCGTCGATCTCCTTCAGCATCACGGCGGTCAGATGCGTGGCATTGACGGCCATCGCTTCGGTCGGGCTGGCCAGCGTCACCAGCCCCGCCCCGGCTTTCAGACCGGACGCGGCAGACAGCCGGGCGGCGCCGGTATGACTTGCCGAACCGGAAAACACGACCAATGCGCCATGCGAATATTTGTGTCCGCCGCTGTCTTTTGGCTTGGCGTATTGCTCCCAGATGTGCGGCCCATTGATATCGGTCGCGCTTGCATGCTCAGCGACCAAGCGGGCCGGGACGCCGATATCGGCGATTTCGATCCGGCCGCAATGTTCCCTGCCCGGCAGCAGCAACTGGCCGGGCTTGAGCGCCATGAACGTGACCGTGACATCGGCGTGGAACGCGCCGCCGCGAACCCTGCCGTCGCGGCCGTCGATGCCGCTCGGCATATCGATCGCCAGCACCGGCAAAGCCGCATCGCGGAGACGATCGATCAATGACACGAGATCGTCGGACAGATCGCGTGCCAGCCCCGCACCGAAAAGCCCGTCCACAATGACATCGCCCGGAGTGGGATCGTATATCGCCAGCGGTTGTGGAGTGATCCTGCAGTCTAGCAGCGCCCGCCGTGCGTCTTCCGTTGCGGGCGGGCTCGAAACCAGTTGGTAGAGAGCAATCTCCGCACCGCTGTCCTCCAATAGCCCGGCGGCCACATAGCCGTCGCCGCCATTGTTGCCAGGCCCGGCTAGCACGACGAAACGCTTTGCGCCAGGCCATTGCTTGAGCGCTGTCGCCGCGACGGCGTGTCCGGCGGCGCGCATCAGCTGATAGCCGGGGATTCCGGAGGCGATGGTGGCAGCATCGATCTTCGCCACAGCCTCGGGTTCGATCAGGCGCAAGAGTGCCTCCATTGCACAAAATAATGGCAAGACGGGCGGGGGCTGAGAGGGTGGCAACGGCCCGTCCGTAAGGCTCGCCTGTCCAAGTGGCCGCAGTGCAAGTCAAATATTAGGCAAATGCTCAATTATTGATCTCATGTAGCCATTGAGATGTGTCGACCCCTTGCGGGTCCCGGCATGGGATTGATCCGCCAGCGAAAATTTTGCGATTTTTGCAAATTTTCCTCTGGTTTTTTGTCGTATTTCACGCATGATCGCCCTCGTCTGGCTGATTTTCAAGCAAAAACATTGTCTGCAATGAAAATCTGGCACGTTCTGTGCATCGAGAGGGCCGGCGGGAAGAACCTGCCGAACGGGAGAAGCGGAGAGACATTTTCTCATGAAAAAGATCGAAGCGATCATTAAGCCTTTCAAGCTCGACGAGGTGAAGGAAGCCCTTCAGGAAGTCGGCCTGCAAGGTATTACGGTCACGGAAGCGAAGGGTTTTGGCCGTCAGAAGGGCCATACGGAACTGTATCGCGGCGCCGAATATGTCGTCGATTTCCTGCCGAAGGTGAAGGTCGAGGTTGTGCTGGCCGACGAGAACGTCGAGCGCGTGATCGATGCGATCCGCAATGCCGCACAGACCGGCCGCATTGGCGATGGCAAGATTTTCGTTTCCAATATCGAGGAAGTCGTGCGTATCCGCACGGGTGAGACCGGCATCGACGCCATCTAAGGAATGCCCGGCCGATGGGAGCCGGGATCAATATCGTCATCAATAAGGGAAAACTCGAAATGACGACTGCAAAAGACATCATGAAGCAGATCAAGGACAACGACGTCAAATTCGTCGACCTTCGCTTCACTGACCCCAAGGGCAAGATGCAGCATGTGACCATGGACATCACCGCGGTGGACGAGGACATGTTCGCCGACGGCGTGATGTTCGACGGCTCCTCGATCGCCGGCTGGAAGGCGATCAACGAGTCCGACATGGTGCTGATGCCCGATCCGGCCACCGTCCATATGGACCCGTTCTTTGCGCAGTCGACCATGGTCATCATGTGCGACATTCTCGACCCCATCTCGGGCGAGGCCTATAACCGCGACCCGCGCGGCACCGCCAAGAAGGCCGAGGCCTATCTCAAGGCCTCCGGCATCGGCGACCAGGTTTTCGTCGGCCCCGAGCCGGAATTCTTCGTATTCGACGACGTCAAGTACAAGGCTGATCCCTACAATACCGGTTTCAAGCTCGACTCCTCCGAACTGCCGTCCAACGACGACATGGATTACGAGTCCGGCAATCTCGGCCACCGTCCGCGCATCAAGGGCGGCTATTTCCCGGTCCCGCCGGTCGACAGCCTGCAGGACATGCGCTCGGAAATGCTGACCGTGCTCACCGAAATGGGCGTCGTGGTCGAAAAGCATCACCATGAAGTTGCCGCCGCCCAGCACGAGCTTGGCGTCAAGTTCGACTCGCTGGTGCGCAACGCCGACAAGATGCAGATCTATAAGTATGTCGTGCATCAGGTCTCGAATGCCTATGGCAAGACGGCGACCTTCATGCCGAAGCCGATCTTCGGCGACAACGGCTCCGGCATGCACGTGCATCAGTCAATCTGGAAGGACGGCAAGCCGACTTTCGCCGGCGACGAATATGCCGGCCTGTCGGAAACCTGCCTGTTTTATATCGGCGGCATCATTCGCCACGCCAAGGCGATCAACGCCTTCACCAACCCGACGACCAATTCCTACAAGCGCCTGGTGCCGGGCTATGAAGCGCCGGTCCTGCTCGCCTATTCGGCCCGTAACCGCTCGGCCTCATGCCGTATCCCCTTCGGCTCCAGCCCGAAGGCCAAGCGCGTCGAAGTCCGCTTCCCCGACCCGGCGCAGAACCCCTATCTCGGCTTCGCTGCCATGCTGATGGCCGGCCTCGACGGCATCAAAAACAAGATCCATCCCGGCAAGGCGATGGACAAGGACCTCTACGACCTGCCGCCGAAGGAACTGCGCAAGATCCCGACCGTCTGCGGCTCGCTGCGCGAAGCGCTCGACAGCCTCGACAAGGACCGCAAGTTCCTGACTGCCGGCGGTGTCTTCGATGACGACCAGATCGATGCCTATATCGAGATCAAGATGCAGGAAGTCATGCGCTTTGAAATGACGCCGCATCCGGTCGAATTCGACATGTACTATTCGGTCTGAGCACCGATTGCGATCAGAGCGCAGATGTTTCGAGGGGCGGCAAGACCGCCCCTCGATCGTTTCTGAAGCAGCCTATCGACCGCAACCATTCAACGACTTGACCAGTCTGCCGACAATCTTGTCATAGGCCTTGATCGCGCTCAGATCATATTCGAGCCTGAAATAGGCCGCTGCGCCATCACAGCCGACGACGGTGCGCTCATAGAACACCTTGTCACCCTTGGTTCCCGACCAGCTCGCCGCCTTTGCGGCGCGTTTGTCATAGGAAATCGTCCAGCCCTCCTGTTTGTCCATGTCGATGGTCCAGGCAACCTCTTCGGCAAAACTGTCCTTCATCATATACCCGCCCCAGACGCTCAGTTCGGCGCGGCCGTCGGGGGACGTCGATGTGCCGCCATCGCCGTTTTCGGCTTCGGCGACCTGCGAGAAACCGGGCGGGATATCGACCCAATAGCCGAAACGGGCATTGCCATAATGTGTCCAGTCGGCAGCGGATGCGATATGCGCCGATGCGAGCGCCAGGACGCAGGCAACGGCAATTTTTCTACTGATATGCACCGAAATCTCCATTCTGCAACGCGGCTGGGTGCGCGTCATAACGTTACCTGCTCAACGTTCGGCGGCGCAGTCACCAATGAGTGACCGGACGGAGAATCGAGGTTTTCACGACCCGACAGGGAAATTTTTCCTCCATCCTGTCGAAAGCTGCGTCTTCTATGCGACTATGGCGGTCAACCAAGGGAGTTCATGATGAAATATCTCTGCCTCGTTCACTTCGAGACCGGCACATTCGACAACCAGACCGAAGAGGAAAAGAAGACGCTCGATCGCGACTCTATCAGCTATGATCAGGATTTGCGCGCCCGCGGCATTCTCATCCAGGCACAGGCGCTGCAGCCGCCTGATAGTGCTGCGCTGGTCAAGGTCAGGGACGGCAGGATGTCGATGACCGATGGGCCTTTTTCCGAATCGAAGGAACAGCTGGCAGGCTTCATCCTCATCGAAGCGCGCGACATGGCGCAGGCGATCGAGGTCGCCGGCGGCATCCCGATGGCACGGTTCGGGACGATCGAGGTACGGCCGATCTACGACATCCCGGATCCGGACCGGTAAGCCATGGAATCGATCGACGCCGTCTACCGCCGCGAAGCGCCACAGGTTCTCGCTACCCTGATCCGCCTGCTCGGCAGTTTCGATCTCGCCGAGGAGGCTGTGCAGATGGCGTTCCTTGCGGCATCGCAGCATTGGCCGCAGCAGGGCATGCCGCGCAATGCGCGCGCCTGGCTGGTGTCGACGGGACGTTTCAAGGCGATCGATATGCTCAGGCGTCGCAAGCGCTTTCACGCGATCACGCCTGAACTGTCGGCCCTGCAGGAGCTTGAAGCCGCGCCCGAAGCCGACGAGGACCAGACGATGCCCGACGACATGCTGCGGCTGATCTTCGTCTGCTGCCATCCGGCCTTGCCTGCCGACGCGCAGACGGCGCTCTGCCTGCGCGAGGTCTGCGGCCTGACGACGGAGGCGATCGCGGCCGCCTTCCTGACGAAGCCCACGACAGTGGCGCAACGCATCGTCCGCGCCAAGAATCGTATCCGAGAGGAGCGCATCGTCTATGCCGTGCCCGAAGGGGCGGAGCGTGACGAGCGCCTCGACGTCGTGCTGCGCGTCGTCTATCTGGTGTTTTCTGAGGGTTATTCCGCCTCGGCCGGCACGCAGGTGCTGCGTAGCGAACTGTGCGGTGAGGCGATCCGCCTGGCGCGGCTCATCTGTTCCACGGCGCCGTCGCCCGATATCGATGGGCTTCTCGGCCTGATGCTGATCCAGCGTTCACGCGAGGCAGCCCGTTTCGATGCCGGTGGCGACATTATCCTGCTCGCCGACCAGGATCGCGGCCTCTGGGATGCCGATCTTATAAAGGAAGGTCTTCAACTGGTCGATGAGGCAATGGGGCATCCACCCTATTCGACCTATGTGCTGCAGGCGGCAATCGCGGCCGAGCATGCGCGTGCGACAGAGGCGGACCGAACGGATTGGGCGCAAATTGTCGCGCTCTATGACCTTTTACGGCTCGCCGATCCCGGTCCGGTCGTAGAGCTGAACCGCGCCATCGCACTCGGCATGCGCGACGGCCCGCAGGCTGCCCTGCCAATCATCGCCCGGCTTACCGAAGGCGAGCTCGCCAGCTACAAGTTCGCGCATTTCGCCAAGGCGGATTTCCTCGATCGCGCCGGTGACACCGCCGGTGCGGCTGCCGCCTATGCCGATGCCAGGAGCTTCGATCTCCTGGCATCCGAAAGGCGCTACATCGACAGGCGGCTCAGGGCGCTTACTTCTTGAGCCGCTGCTTCAGCAGATTGAGGTAGTCGTCGTTATCGCCGGACTGGTCATCGCTGGCCGGTTTGCTTTCAGCGGCACAGGTCGGCTTGTAATCGAGCGCCATGCCTTCCTTGACGCAGGCGCCGACCTTCCAGCCCGGCGGCAGCGCCGTCAGGTCGACAGTCTTCCACTTCGGATGGCCGGTCTTTTGCAATTGGTCGAGATTGTTGAGGATCAGGCTGGAGAAATCGGCGACCGCCTTGCAGCTGTCGCGCTGATAGGCATTGCGCTTCTTGTCATATTCGAAGGTCATCAGCACCGCCTTCACCGACACGGTATCGATCGCATCCTTCTCGAACGGATAGGTGCCGGCGGGAATAGTGCTTGGAATATAGGTAGCGAGCAGCGGCGCTTCCTTGATCGGCAGCAGGTGAAATTTCGTCGCATCGATACCGGCACTCTGGAACAGCGACGCCGGGGCGCCGGCGACATAGAAGAAGGCGTCGATTTCGCCCGACTGGAGTTTCGGCAGCGCCTGATCCGGATTGAGCAGCACCTTCTGCACGTTTTTCACTCGCAGAATGTCGAGCATCAGTGTCGCGGTCAGGTAGGTGCCGCTGTCCTTGACGCCGATCGCAACCTTTTTGCCGGAAAGACCTTCGAGATTGGCGACGGAGCTCACAGCCAGAACATGCACTTCCTCATTATAAAGAGGGAACATGATGCGCACGCCGCGCACTGCCTGCTGGATATCCTTATCCTTGGCTTCGAACGTCTTGAGATAGTCGAGCAGGTCGTTTTGCACGATGCCGAACTGGGTGTTCTTGCGGTTGCGCACGCCCTGGAAATTTTCCAACGAGCCGGCGCTGCCGATCACGTTCAGTGTCTGGCCGCATTGCTTGCCGAGGCGGGCAATGTCCTGGCCGATCTTGATATAGGTGCCGGTCGGGCCGCCTGTCATGATGTTCTTCTCGACCTCGGCCGCTCTCGCCGGCAGGCAGATGAGGCCCGCCGCGAGAACCGCTGAGCCGATCATCGTCAAAATCCGCATTCTATCCTCCCTGTTCAGCAGCTGCCGCCGAGGTTGCGGAAAAGGCTGCGCAATGAAATCGGCGAAACGTGGCCATAGGCTGCCTTGAGCGAATCGGTGACGCAGGCGCCCTTGACGAGCATATTGGTGAGCAGGGCCTGCTTGTCCGGCGTCAGCCCGTCGAAGCCGGGTAGGTCGGCGACCGCCTTCTGCACATCGTCACTGTTCCGCGGCGTCAGGCCGCTATTGTCCTGGCCGTTATCGGTCGAGTTGTTGGGTGTCTGGTCGTTGGCAGGTGGTGTCTTTGTCTTCAGCGCAGCAACTGTATCCTTGAGCGACGCGACTTGCTTTTGAAGCGCGTCCCGATCCGTCGTGAGCGTTGTGTTCTGCTTGGTCAGTGTCTTGACGTTGTCCCGTGATTTTTCAAGATCGGCGCGAGCAGCCTTGAGGCTGTCGTCGGCTTGGCGCGCATCGTCGTCACGCGCGGCAAGGCTCTGCGCCATATCGTCGAGCTGCTTTTGCAAGTCGGCGATTTTTCGCGCCTGCTGATCGGCGGCATCGGTGGATTTGCTTGCGGCGTCGAGCTTGGCCTGCAACTGGTCCTTCTGCTTCTGCAATGCGGAAATCTGCCCAGCCTTCTGGTCGGAATCATCCGAAGCCTTGGTGACCTGATCTTCGAGCGCGGCGATCCGCGATTTCAGTTCGGGAATGTCCGCCGCAGCTTTCTTGGCATCGTCAAGCTGCGACTCCAGCATGGTTTTCTGGGCCTGGAGCAGCACCAGCGCCGGGCTGCCGGAATCGTTTGCCTGTTGCTGCGCGGCTTGCAGCTTGCCGATCTCAGCCTTCTGGTCCTCGACGGTCTTGTTGAGCTCGACGATCTGCAGTTGGGAGGTTTTCATCGATTTTTTGGTGCGCGTGAGCTCGCCGGAAAGGTCGCCGGCCTCTTCGATCGTCTTTTTCAGCGCCGCGATCTCGGCCGCCGCGTCATCCTTCGCCTTTGCGTTTTGCTGATCCGTATTCGTCCGCAACGCGTTCTTCTCTCGCTTCAACTGGTCGACCTGGCTCTGCAGGTCCTTGACGCGCTGCTGCAACACGGTTTGCTGGGTTGGGGCGCTCTGACTGTCGAACTTGATATCGGAGAGCGTCTTGCTCAGCTCGGCGATGCGCTTGTCTCGCGCGACAATGTCCGTCTCCGAAACGCCGCTCATCAAGCGGGCGCCGGCATAGCCGCCGCCAACACCGAGAATCAACGCAATGACTGCTGGAATAACGACGCCTGCGGCGGAGCGAGAGCTCGCATTGCCCGAGCCGCTATTGCCATCCCTACCCCACTGATTGACCACGCCCTACCCCTGCCTGTCGCTTTTTCTTCTTCTTACGCCATGCATTGGAAAATGCACGATATTGTTCCGCCCGGCAATAAGGCTGCCACAATTGTAACGCTATTATGACGCGCTCGTGGCAGTGCGATTTGTCTTGAAACCTGATCGATTTTCACCACATTTACGGTGTGGATACGAGGTAAGGACATGCGTGAACGCGTTGCAAAATATCAGATCGGCCAGGCGGTAAAGCATCGCCTCTTCCCCTTCCGGGGGGTGATTTTCGATGTCGATCCGGAATTTGCCAATACGGAAGAATGGTGGAACTCCATTCCGGTCGAAGTTCGTCCGTCGCGCGACCAGCCTTTTTACCATCTCTATGCTGAGAATGCCGAAACGGCCTATGTCGCCTATGTTTCGGAGCAGAATCTGGTGATCGACGAGAGCGGCGATCCTTTCAGGCATCCGGCCGTCAGCGAGAATTTCAGCCTGGAAAGCAAAGGCAAATACCGCCCGAAGACGCTCAGCACCCATTGAGCTTGCACCAGAAATCTCGACGGCGGCCAGGCGGCACTTGACCTTTGGCCGGGGCGCTGATTTATCGCGGCGATAAACCCATGAAGAGGTTGTGCCGATGACCCTGCCCGCTGTGCTCGACGATGCCCATATCCCGGAGCTGCCCAATTATTACAAGGGCAAGGTCCGCGACAATTACGATCTCCCGGATGGCAATCGCATCATCATCGCCACCGACCGCCTGAGCGCCTTCGATCGCATCCTGACGGCCATCCCCTTCAAGGGCCGTGTGCTGACGCAGACAGCGCGCCACTGGTTCGAACAGACCGCCGACATCTGCCCCAATCATGTCGTCGCCTATCCGCATCCGAATGTCGTGGTGGGCAAGCGGCTCGATATCCTGCCGGTGGAAGTGGTCGTGCGCGGCTATCTCGCCGGCACCACCAGCACCTCGATCCTGACGAAGTACAAGGTCGGCGAGCGCGACATGTATGGCGCCAAGTTTCCGGACGGCATGCGCGACAATGAACAGCTTGCCGAGCCGATCATCACACCCACCACCAAGGCTTTCGACGGCGGCCATGACGAGCCCTTGTCCAGCGCCGAGATTCTCGAACGCGGGCTGTTGACGGAAGCGCAATGGGAAATGGTGACACGCCACGCGCTGGCACTGTTCAAGCGCGGCCAGGAACTCAGCGCCAGGCGCGGCCTGATTCTCGCCGACACCAAGTATGAGTTCGGCACGGATGCGGCGGGCAATATTATCCTCGCCGATGAAATCCATACGCCCGATTCGAGCCGCTACTGGATGGCGGAAACTTATCCGACCGCGCTCGCCAACGGCACAAGGCCACAGAGTTTCGACAAGGACTTCATCCGCGCTTGGGTGGCGGAGCGCTGCGATCCCTATAAGGATGAAATCCCGGTGATTCCGGAGGAACTGGTCGCCCAGGCATCGGAGGTCTACATCCATGCCTATGAGATGATCACCGGCCAGACATTCGACCGGACAAATGCAAAAGCGCCGCTTGCGGATATCCGTGCGGCGCTCAGCGTTTACTTCTAAAGGCGTTCTGGGTCAGTTCGCGTAGGCGCGATAGATATCTTCCACCGTCGCATAGGACGGCTGGTCCTCAACCGTGGAGGACTGATGGATCGACCAAAGCGCATCGGCAAGCGAATTGCTGAGCACTGCCTGGCTACCGGTGATCGCGTCGTCGCGACGAACGCGGCTCGACGTGCCGTTCGCCTCGGTTTCAGCGGACTTTCGCTCCTGGCCGGAAGGCCGCGGGGCCTGATTGTAGCTGTTCGAGCTTGTCTGGATTTGCATGGCGGTAAAACTTGTTAAGAGAAGTTAACCCCCATTAACCACTCGAAGCTTGCGCGAGGCTGACTTGCGCCCTTGCGTTGCAGCATGTGCGATTGACTTATATTCAAATATTTGCCGGCGAACTGCTTCGCGGCGATCTTGCGGCAATACAAAGCCTTGGGAACATATTGATAATAAAAGCTTATCTTGCCGGAGGCGGATCGCTGCCCCGCCAGGCACAGGGCGGAAACGACGCCCCGCAGCCTTCTTGCTCCTCGACGTTCATTTTCCATCAGCAGATGGATAGAGGGCCGGGATCATGGTCTGAACCGGCCGCGGGGAGACTCAGAGTCTGGATTGGCAGTGATTCCACACGCACTACCTCAACGTCGACTTCAAAAGCACAATCCTTCTCAATCACCCTCTATCGAGCCGATCCTGCCACCCTTTTTCACGGGGCGGACGGTTGCTTGGTTCAAACATCCCAAAAATGGTCGGAGCAACTGTCGCAAAGACAGGCTACGATCCGCCCGCGTCGGAATCGCTCGCCCGCAGATGGTCGACGCATCAATTGGGGGATATGCCATGAAAATTTCGCTGACCATCCTGTTCGCCGCCAGCCTGCTCGGAGCCGTAGCACTTTCGAGCCCAGTCTACGCCAACAATGACGAAGACGCGCAGATCGACCAGTGCATCGACGACAATTCCGATGCCGGCCAGAGCAAGCAGACGCTCGAAACCTATTGCCAATGCGCCAGCGGCAAGGCCAATGATTTCTCGGTGTCGATCACTGCTTGGGAAAAAAGCCATGCCGACGCACAGGAGGAATGCTCCAAGGAAGCCGGCTGGAAATATTGACGGCGAGCGTCACTGCACGAAGTGCAGCCACAACAGCAGCGTCGGCGGCAGGCCGGCGCCGAGAAGGAAAGACGTCCACTTCAACAGCGCGAGCCTGCGGGTTCGCGCTCCCGTCCAGTCATAATCCATCTTGTCCTCCGAACGCCGGATCCGCTCCCCCGAATATCGGCAGCGTGGCGGCGACAGCGAGCGGGTCGATAACCCCTGCTATTCTTTTGTTCTAAAACAGTAAGCTTGCAACAAGCTGATTTCCTGGCGCAAAAGTTAATATTTTCCTGCCGAATAAGCGGAAATTCTGGCAGAATCCGGTTTTGAGACAGGAGAGACTTTACAAAAGCCAATTATAGCGTCGCAATCGTCTTCAATGCGCCGTCGAGCGCAATGCCGTTCTCGTCCAACAAAGCTGCCTGCCTCAACCGCTTCATCCAGTCCGCCCCATCGTCGCGCGCCACCAGCATCGGCAGGGCCGACATGACCCTGTCGAACTTCGACAGCCCACGCGAATGCGTGTCCGAATAGCCCTTGACCAGGCGCCGGGCATTGAGCACTTCGACGGCGAGGTCGTAGTTTTTCGGTAGGAGGTCGGTCGCGGTCTTGAGCCAGGCATCGATATGCTGGTTCTCGCGCATATGCCGGAGCGTGCCGCGCCGGCGGCCGCGCAGTGCCGATACCATATAGAGGCTGAGGAACCAGAAGAGCGTACCCGTCTGCACCCGCCGGCCTTTGTTGACGCGCCGGTCGAGCCAGGCAAACAGTTTCGGCCGGCTCTCGATCCAGAGGCCGAGGCCCATGGGCAGCGTGCCGCAGACCTCTTCCATGCGCGGATGCATATATTCGGTCATGTAGACGATCTGGTCGTCCTTGGCGCCGACTTCCTTGCGCACCCGTTCGAAGCGCGATTGCCGCACCTTCAGGTCGGCAACGCGGATCACGTCGTCATAAGTCATGGCGACAGCGACATATTTCGCCGCCTGAACGATGAAGGCAAATCCCCTTGCCTCGCCGCCACTGGCCTTGTCGAGTGCGAGAAGCTGTTCCAGCCGGTCGAGATATTCACCGGCATAGTCCGGATCCTGGAAATCCGTGAGCTTCTTGACGCCGGCGAACAACAGCGGCTGGGCCTCAGCCGGAAAGTCGTTGCGGATCCGATTGACCAGCTTGTCGAGCACCGGATGGCCGACCGACTGCGGCAGCGGGTCGAGCCGCTTCACCGGCTTGGCCGAAACTTCGTCGCGCGGCTTGTTCTGCGCCCGGTCGAAAGCGGCGTTGAACGCTTTGAGACTCGGCTCGATGCCCTTGCCACTGGCACGAATTGTCGCCTCGAAAGCCTCCTTGCCGAACGGTAGTGCCCCGGAACCGGCAAGCGCACCGAACATCGAGGCGGAAATCACGCTGCCGTTCTTGACGGCCAGGGTTTCCATGTCGAACGCGATGGTCCGCTTGGAGGCGAAATCGGTGGCATCGATCACCACTTCCGGATTGCCGATGCCATCACCGGGCGTCTGCTTTTCGGCCACCGCGAAGGAGCGGTGCGTCGAAGCGATCAACACCGTCCTGTCCGGCGTCACCAGGCCGCGCAGGACGGAGCGGCCGGCCTCCATGAGTTCGGCGGCGATGACCACGTCGACATCGCCGGGCGTCGGCATCAGCGAGAAGATCGGCGCATGGCCGTCCTTCTCCGGCAGTATCTCGATATAGTAGATCGTGGCGCCCGTGCGCTGCGCAACGCCCGGCACAGACGTCGTCTGCGCCATCCAGCCCTGGCGCTCGGCGAGATCGACGATCCAGTCGGCGAGCACGCCGCCGCCCTGCCCGCCCATGGCGAGGATGGCAAGCGACAGAGGCTTGTCGGTGGCGAGGCGAGCGGTGTTGTCGGCATTCAAGGAGACATGTTCGTTCATGGGGCTTTCCTCAATCCGAAAACACGATGCGGGATGCAGCGCGGCGCGCCTGCAGCCAACCGATCACCTTGCTGCGCAGGTTCTTGACGAACTTATCCAAGCCGGTCGGATTGTGGATGATGTCAGCACGATAGAAGGACGGACAGAGCACGGCCGCCTCCGACACCTCGCCGCAATTGCCGCAGCCGACGCAATTGTTGTCGATCGCCGCCACCGGATCGTCCTTCAGCGGATCATCAGTATGCTTGACCGACAGCGATGGACAGCCGGAGAGACGGATGCAGGCGTGATCGCCGGTGCACACATCCTCGTCGACGCCGAAACGCTCCTTGACCATGCGCTTGCCGTCCTTCACCGCCTTGGCGAATTGCGGCTTCACCCGGCGCTGCTTGTTGAGCATGCATTCGGAGGAAGCGACGATGATCTTCGGTCCCTCTTCCTTGGTGGTCAGCGCCTCGCGCAGCGTGTTGCGCATCTTGGCGACGTCATAGGTCCGGTCGATCTGCCGCACCCAGGTCGCACCGATGCCCTTCACCGCATCGACGATCGAATTGTTGGTCTTGCGGCGCGGATTGACGGCACGCGAGGACATGATGTCCTGGCCACCCGTCGCCGCCGAATAGTAATTGTCGACCACGAGGATGACGCCATCCTGCTTGTTGAACACGGCATTACCGATCGAGGTCGCCAGGCCATTGTGCCAGAAGCCGCCGTCACCCATCACCGAAATCACGCGCTTGTCGGCCTTGACGTTGAAGGCGGAGGCCGCGGCTGGCGACAGGCCATAGCCCATGGTGGTCGAGCCGATATTGAACGGCGGCAGGATCGAGAACAGGTGGCAGCCGATGTCGCCCGACACATGATGCTCGCCGAGTTCGCTCTGAACCAGCTTCATCGCCGCGAAAATCGGCCGCTCCGGACAGCCGATACAGAAACCCGGCGGCCGTGGCGGCACGACTTCGGCAAGCGCCTTGATCTTCGGATCTTTGAGGATCGGCGACGGGTCGGGAATCGGCGGCTGGTTGCCGAGCAGGACGCGCTGATAGGTTTCGAGGAAGGCCTTGACGCCCTTGACCAGAACCGGCGCGGTATATTCGCCGCCCATCGGCAGCACGTCCTTGCCCGACACCTTCGTCTGGATGTCGCGGCGGCGGAGAATAGTGTTGAGCGCCTGCTCGATATATTCCGGCGCCCCCTCCTCCACCATCAGCACGGCCTGCTTGCCGATGCAGAAATCGGCAATCTGGTCATCCACCAGCGGATAGGAGACGTTGAGCACATAAAGCGGCACGGACGAATTGCCGTAGACATCGGCAAGACCGAGCTGCTGCAGGGCGCGCATGACGCCGTTATACAGGCCGCCCTGCAGGATGATGCCGATCTCACCCTCGCTCGGGCCGAAATACTCATTCAACTCCCGGCTCTTGACGAACTCGACGGCGGCTGGCCAGCGCTTCTCCAGCTTCTCCTTTTCATGCATGAAGGAGGCTGGCGGCAGCACGATGCGATTGACGTCACGGACCGGGTTTTCCAGCGCGGTCTTGAGCGAATGGGCCGGCCGCTTGTTGTCCTTGGCGACGAACTGGCCGTGGACGTGACAGCTGCGGATGCCGACCTGCAGCATGACAGGCGTGTTCGATGCCTCGGAAAGTTCGAAACCTTCTTCGACGGCGCGGACGATCGACGGCAGGTTCGGCCGCGGCGTCAGCAGCCATAGCTGCGACTTCATCGCGAAGGCATGGCTGCGCTCCTGCATGATCGAGGAGCCCTCGCCATAATCCTCGCCGATGATGATCAGCGCCCCGCCGGTGACGCCGCCGGAGGAGAGGTTGGAGAGCGCATCGGAGGCGACATTGGTGCCGGCCGAGGACTTCCAGGTCACCGCGCCGCGGACGGGATACATGACCGAGGCCGAGAGCATTGCGGCGGCAGCCGCTTCCGAAGCCGATGTCTCGAAATGTACGCCAAGATCCTGCATCACGTCCTTGGCATCAGCCAGCACGTCCATGAGATGCGAAATCGGCGAGCCCTGATAGCCGCCGACATAGGAAACGCCCGATTGCAGCAGCGCCTTGGTGATGGCGAGAATGCCCTCGCCGCGGAAGATGTCGCCTTCTCCAAGCTTGAGGTCCTCGACCTCGCGCGCAAATGATCTCTCAGCCATTCCAATTCCCCTTGCCTCTTCGAAGAGGTCTGACGTCATTCATTTGCAAGAGCATATTTCTCGAGGCCGGTCTTTGTCAAATTACAAATGTGTGCGCTGCATTGTCGTGCATGTACTCAGTTCCAGTTATATGCTTACGCATATAATTGTTCGCGACCGATCGCGATCAGCGATGAATTTACTCCATTTCAGCGATGGGTCGCGCAAGAATCCACTTGCCACCAATCTGCAAAAATTTTAAGATTAAAACATTCCGATAAAAAATTGATCGGCGGCGTCCGCGGAGGAAACCGGGCGTCGGGGAACAGGGGAACGAGGGAGAACTGAAATGTTCGATATTACACGCCGGCAGGCCCTCCAACTGGGCGCTGCAAGCTTCTTGACGAGTGTCTTTGCTGGCACGACCAAGGTGTTGGCCGCAGACGCCAATACGCTGACGATCGCTTTCAACGTCAACCTGCCGTCTTTCGACCCGACGGTCGGTCCATCCGCTGTCAATCCGACGATCCAGGCGATCTACCGCTCGATTTTCGATCAATATGTCGGCCAGGGTCCGGACCTGAAATTCCAGCCCGGTCTTCTGACCAAGTGGGGCTGGAACGACGACAAGACCAGGGTGTGGATGGAAGTCCGCGACGGCGTCAAGTGGCACGATGGCTCGCCGTTCACCGCCGAAGACGTCGTCTGGTCGCTCAACCGCGCCGCCAATGAGAAGACCGGCAATCCGATCCAGTTCATCTGGTCGACGGCCAACAATTACAAGGTCGACGGCAACAAGATCACCGGCGATGTCGTCCGCTTCGAACCCACCTATTTCATGTGGATGGCCTTCCTCACCGGTTATGTCCTGCCGAAGGCCTATTACGAAAAGGTTGGCGCGGAAGGTTTCGAAAAGAAGCCGATCGGAACCGGCCCCTATATGTTCGATGCCTATGAAGGCAATGCCTTCCTGCGTCTCAAGGCCAATCCGAATTATTATGGCGGCAAGCCGGCCTTCGACACCGTCGTGTTCAAGTTCGTGCCGGATGCCACCAGCCGCGTCGCCGAAATCGAATCCGGTTCCTCCGATATCACGCTTGAAATCCCCTATGAGGATTACGACCGGCTGAAGGGCAAGAAGGGTCTTCAAGGCGTCTGCAAGCCGGTCTCGGATATCGGCATGCTGTTCATCAACAATATCGAGGTGATGCTCGACAAGAACGTCCGCCTCGCCGCCTGCCACGCGATCGACAAGAAGGCGATCGTCAAGAAGCTGCTGCGCGGCTACGGCGTGCCGATCGATACGCTGGAGACGCCGGAATACACTGCCTATGACGCCTCGATCAAGGTGCTGCACGATCCGAAGCTTGCTAAGAAGCTGCTGGCCGACTCCGGCTACTCCAAGGACAAGCCGGCCAAGTTCACCATCCAGACGACGCGCGGCCTGAAGCCCAAGGATTATGAAATGATCCAGGCCATTGTCGGCATGTGGCGCAAGGTCGGCATCGAGGCCACGATCGAAGTCTACGAAATCGCCAAGCATTATGAGTTGCGCGCTGCCGACAAGCTGGCGCCGGCCGCCTTCTACAATTGGGGCAATGCGATCGGCGACCCGACCACTTCGACCGGCTTTGCCATGTTCGGCCCCTCGCCGCACTCGGTCTGGAACACCGACGACCTCGACAGCAAGATCGGGCCGCTCTGGGGCGAGAAGGACGAGGCAAAGCGTATCGCCGGCTGGAAGGCCGTCGACAAATATATTGCCGAACAGGGCTATGTGATCCCGCTGCTGCAATATGCGCAGCCGATCCTCTACAAGAAGTCGGTCAAGGTGACGCCGAATGTGTCGGGTGCACTGCAGCCGACGCTGGTGGCGAAGGCTTGATTGGCCTGGTCGGCTTGGCGAGTTGATTGCCTCTCCCAGGCGGTGGCAGGGCTATCGCGTATGGGAAGTCCGCTGGGCGAGCCACTTGCTCCCTCTTCACCCCAGCGGGGAGAAGTGCCGAGCGAATGCGAGGCGATGAGGGGGCCGTCCCACGCGGGAAGCCCCCTCATCCGACCCTTCGGGCCACCTTCTCCCCGCTGGGGAGAAGAGGGAGCCCCTGGCCGGCGTCTCCGCCAAACTCGACGTTTTGCCGATATGTGACAGCGCTGCAGGTCGTGGGGAGATCCAAAATGATTGACGGTTTGCCACCGCATATCCTGACTTGCGCACTCTTGTGGCTTCACCCTGCCTTCTTTACGCTTTTGCCGCCCGAAAAACCGGCGCGGCGCGGAATTATTGTCTGATGCTTGCCCTTTCCATCCTCAACCGGCTCCTGCTCGCCGCCGTCACCTTGCTCGGCGTGGCGATCGTGGTGTTCGTGCTGCTGCGTGTCGTCCCCGGCGATCCGATCGCCATGATGATCTCGCCCGGCTCGACGCCGGAGCAGATCGCCCAGATGCGCGCCCATTACGGTCTTGATGGCACCATCATGAGCCAGTTCTGGATCTGGCTGAAGGCCATCCTGTCGGGCGATTTCGGCACGTCGATCTCGCTCAGGCGCAATGTTCTCGAACTGCTGGCGGAACGCCTGCCCGCGACGCTGGAACTGGCCGTCGCCGCACTGATCTTTGCCATGCTGCTGGGCGGTGCCGTTGCGATCCTTGGCACGTTGGTTCGGCGCACACCGCTGGAGCCGGTGGTCGATACCGTCAACGGTACGGTGCTGGCAGTGCCGGATTTCGTCTGGGCGCTGGTGCTGGTTCTGGTTCTCGGCGTCTTTTTTCCCGTCCTGCCACTGTCCGGCCGCATCGATCCGACCACGCAGATCGATTTCGTCACCCCTTTTTATCTCATCGAAAGCCTTATGCGGCTGCGCTTCACCGAATTCGGCGATATCGCAGCGCACATGATCATGCCGGTGCTGGCGCTCGCTTTACCGCTGGCCGCTATCATTGCCCGCGTACTCAAGGAGGCGCTACTCGAAGCCATGGTGCAGGATTATATCCTGCTCGCGCGCCTTAAGGGCATGTCGACGATCCGGCTTATCCTGCAGGAGGCGCTGCGCAATGCCGTTGGCCCGACCATCGCGCTCACCGGAGTGCAATTCACTTTTCTCATCGGCGGCACCGTGATCATCGAGCGGATTTTCGCCTATCCCGGCATCGGCAATATGGCGATCGATGCGGTGATCAATCGCGACCTGCCGCTGATCCAGGGCCTCGTGCTGGTCTTCGGCGCTCTGTTCATTATCATCAACCTGCTGGTCGACCTGCTGGTCGCGGCCTTCAATCCGAGGCTGCGCCATGCGTAAGTTGCTGCGCGCTGCTCTTTCCGACCCCAAGGTCATCTTCGGTGGCGGCTTCATCATGATCCTGATCGCCCTTGCCATCCTGGCGCCTTGGATCGCCCCGCAGGATCCGTTGGAACAGGACCTGTCTCTCGGCACCATTCCGCCGGCCGGCTTCACCGATGCCGAAGCCGGCTATTGGTTCGGCACTGACGATCTCGGCCGTGATGTGCTGTCGCGACTGATCTATGGCAGCCAGATCGCGCTCACCGTCGCCTTCATCGCCGCTGGCCTTGCTGCTCTCCTGGGCACCTCGCTCGGCCTGCTTGCCGGATGGTATCGCGGCTGGGTCGACGTTGTGATTTCGCGGCTCGTCGATATCTGGATGGCCTTTCCGCCGGTGCTGCTGTCTATCCTGCTCGTCGCGGTCTTCGGCTCCGGTGTGCATTCGGTGATCGCTGCGATCGTCATCATCGACTGGACGCGCTTCTGCCGCGTCGTCCGCTCCGAAACCATGGCGCAGGCGAGCATGGACTATGTCACCGCCGCGCGCACCATAGGCTTCCCGCGCTTCCGAATCCTGATCTCGGAAATCCTGCCGAATGTCGCTCCTGTTCTCGTGGCGCTCGTCAGCTTGGAAATGGGCATAGCCGTGATCGTCGAAGCCATCCTCTCCTTCGTCGGCCTTTCGGTCTCCTCCGACACGCCGACCTGGGGCGGGATGATCGCCGAGGGCCGCCAGATCGTCTATGAAGGCTGGTGGGTGATGGTGGCGCCGCTGGTGATGTTGTTGCTCACCGTACTTGCCTTCAACCAACTCGGCGACGGCCTGCGCCGGGCGCTCGACCCGATGATGCGCCGATGATCGATACGCTGCTTTCCATAGCCGGGCTCTCGGCAGTTTCGGATCGCGATGGCGGCGCGCCCATCCTGCGCGATGTGGCGCTGTCGCTCGCACGTGGCGAAGTGCGCGGCCTTGTCGGCGAAAGCGGCGCCGGCAAATCCACCATCGCCAAGGCGCTGCTCGGCATCCTGCCCCGTACCGTCCGGGTGACAGCCGGCACGATCCTCTTCGAAGGCAAGAACCTGCTCACCTTGCCGGCTCCAGCGCTACGCAACATCATGGGCAGCGAGATTTCGCTGATCCCGCAGGACCCGCAGACAGCACTCAACCCCGGCCGGCGGATCGAGGCGCAACTGACCGACGGGCTTCGCATGCGTCGTGGCCTTTCCTCTAAACAGGCACACGCGCGCGCTACCTCGTTGCTCGATGAAGTGCATATCCGCGAGCCGGAACGCGTGCTGCGCTCCTACCCGCACGAACTGTCTGGCGGCATGCGCCAGCGTGTGCTTATCGCCGCGGCTTTCGCACTCGAGCCGAAACTGGTCGTCGCCGACGAGCCGACGACTGCGCTTGACGTGACCGTGCAAAAGCAGATCCTTCGGTTGATCCGCGGGATGCAGAAAGCTTATGGCACCGGCGTCATCTTCGTCACCCATGACCTCGGTGTCGTCGCCCAGATCTGTGACAGCGTGACATTGCTCTATGCCGGCAAGGTGATCGAGGAAGGCCGCACGGCCGATGTGCTCGTCGCTCCCCGACATGCCTATACCAAGGCACTGCTCGCCGCAGGCCCGCGCTACGATCAGCCGAATGCCGGGCTTGAGCCCGTGCCGCAAACCGTGTTCGAACAATTGCGCGCCGAGATCGGGATCAAGTGATGGCAGACGATCTTCTCACCGCTCGCGGCATCGAGGTCACCTATGGCGCCAACCGGCTGTTCGGGGGCGCCGGCCACAAGGTGCTGCACGGTGTCGATCTCTCGATCCGTCGTGGCGAGACGGTGGGCATTGTCGGCGAATCCGGTTCCGGCAAGACGACGCTCGGGCGCGCTTTGCTGAGGCTGGTCGACGCCTCCGCCGGAGAAATCCGCTTCGACGGCCGCGACATCACGCAGCTCCCCGACGGCGAGATGCGGCCGCTACGCCGGCGCATGCAGATGATCTTTCAGGACCCGATGGCCTCGCTCAACCCGCGCCATTCGGTGCGGAAAATCCTGGTCGAGCCGATCCTGTTGCATGGATTGGCCACCAATGCACGGCAGGCGGAAGAGCGGGTGCAGAAAATCCTCGACCGGTTTGCGCTGCCGAAAGTCGTGCTCGACCGCAATCCGCATGAGCTTTCCGGCGGCCAGCGCCAGCGCGTCGGCATTGCCCGCGCTGCCCTGTTGGAGCCGGATTTCGTCCTCGCCGACGAGATTGTATCCGGTCTCGATGTCTCGACCCAGGCGCAGGTGCTCAATCTGTTGCGCGATCTGTCGCGTGACATGGGCCTCGCCATGGCCTTTATCAGCCACGACTTGTCGGTGATCCGCGCCGTCTGCGACCGGGTCTATGTGATGCGCTTCGGCCGCGTGGTCGAAGAAGGCCGCTGCGAGGATGTCTTCGCCGCGCCGAAATCCAATTATACCCGCGCGCTTCTCGACGCGATCCCGTTGCCGGAAATCGACCCCGACTGGCTCGACCGGCAAAGCCCCGTCGACGACGCCGTGGCCTGAAGTCACCGCCCCTGGCGGTGTGATTTGAGTGCATTTCATCTCTACCGCGCCGGACCTGCGGGCGCCGGCGATCGGCGAAGCCATGCCCGCATCACGAAAGGGGAACTGACCATGAAATATCTTCTGATGACGTCCCTGACCGCGGCGGTCATGCTGGCCGGCGCCAGCCTTACGCATGCAGACTCGATGCCCGGCCTGCGTGGCCACGATCATACTGGCGTGACGGTCCCGAACATGGACAAGGCTGTGGATTTCTTCACCAATGTGCTGGGTTGCAAGGCCGCCATGTCCTTCGGCCCGTTTTCCGACGGCAAGGGCACGTTCATGACCGACGCGCTCGGCGTCGATTCCAAGGCTGTGATCAAGAAGATCACCCAGGTGCGCTGCGGCTTTGGCTCCAATATCGAACTGTTCGAATATGCGGCGCCGGACCAGAAGACGATCGTGCAGAGAAACAGTGACATCGGCGCCTTTCACATTGCCTTCTACGTCGATGACGTCGCTGCCGCCAAGGCCTATCTCGACAAGAAAGGCATCGCCACCCGCATGGGGCCGATCCCGATCAAGGACGGTCCAGCCGGTGGCCAGACGATCATGTATTTCCAGGCGCCCTGGGGTCTGCAGTTCGAGGCGATCAGCTATCCGAACGGCATGCAATATGAAAAGACATCCGAGACAAAGCTCTGGGACCCGAAGAGTCCGGAAAAATGAGCGATCCGGTATGAGATGGGCGGACCGCCAACGGTCCGCCTGTCATTTTCGCCGGCGCAGCGTTTCGGACGGTGTTTCGCCGAAACAGTCGCGATAGGCCGCGGCGGCGCGACCGAGATGGCCAAGCCCGGCAGCAAAGGCGGCGTCAGCCACTGAGACGTTCTCCTGCGGCGCAAGCAGGTTGGCGCGGAATCGTGCGAGCCTGAGCGCCAACAGCCCCTCACCTAACGTCATGCCCCTTACCTTACGGTATGTATCCTGAAGCGAGCGCAGCGATACGCCCGACGCCGCGGCAATCTCGGCCATGGCGATGGCGCGTTCGGCATGTGCATCCATGAATTCTTGCGCGCGACGCACGGCAATCGGATCGGCGGCCGGCACCGGCCGCGAGAACGAAGCCGTCTTGTTGCTGGCAAGCCCCGTCAGCAGCAAGGTGTTCATGCCGTCCCGGAGCGTGGCCTTGTACGCATCGGCAATCCGGTCGCTGGTTTCGGCGGCCATGAGCATGAGTTGTGCATGCTGCAGGATCGCCAAGCCGACCGGACCGGTGAGATCGACAGCCGTATCGAATTCTATCGCCCGGCTCGTCTGATGCGTCAGGCTCTCGAACTGCGCCTCCAAAGCCTCACGGCGGATGAGAATGATAAGCTTTTCGCAGCCCTCGTGCCAGACCATGCGCGAGGTGAGCGTCGGCGAAAGCAGCGAAGCGCAGATACCGGAGCTAACCTCCGCCACTTGCGTGCCGCATCGCACCGTGGCCGAGCCCGCGATTGGCAGTTGCAAAAGGAAGAAGCGCGACAATTCTCCTGGATCGATCTCGACCGTCGATCCGTAGGAGACGAAATTGACCGAATAATCGGCCTGCACGACCGTGTGATGCCGGGCGTGAAAAAGCTTCGGCTCGCGCTCAAGCGGGTTGAGGAAATGCGGGCAGAAAATCCGGCCGATCGCGTCACGCGCATCCTCCGGCGAGCGTGTGTCGACGGCGGCGAAACGGGAAAGCGGCACATGCTTTATCTGCATCGGGTCCCCTCATGCTATCGAGAAAGCCTTGCCGGATCCGGATAGTGGCTCGCGCAATCCGGATTGTGAAAACAGCTTTCCGAGCGGATCATCAACATACTTTAAATTTCAAACGAATGGAAGTCCGGGAGGTTTTGACCATGGACAGGGAAGAGTTCCGTTCAGCAATGCGCCAGGTGGCGGGCGCCGTCACCGTCGTGACCACGCGGGGCACGAATGGCGAGCCGCGCGGCGTCACCGCCACCGCCGTCTGCTCGCTCACCGTCGAGCCGCCCGCGGTGATCGCCTGCATCAACCGCGACACCTGGGTCGGCCAATTCGCCCCGCAGAGCGGCAATTTCTGTGTTAATGTGCTTTCGCGCGAGCAGCAGACGGTGGCCGAGACATTTGCCGGCCGCAGCGGGCTCGCCGCCGGCGACCGCTTCCAGGTGGGCGCCTGGGAGGAGCATGAAACCGGTGCGCCAGTTCTGAGTGGTACCATTGCCAGTTTCGACTGCGATCTCGACCAGGCGGTCGAATTCGCGACGCATGTGATCCTGATCGGCCGCGTCCGCAAGACGGTGAGCGGCCGAGTGAATGCCGAGCCGCTTGTCTATGTCGGCGGCGGTTTCACCACGACGCAGGTCGCGTCGGGTGTGATTTAGAAGTCGATACATTCGCCTGCAAAAAAATCCTGACAAGAGAATGGGGAATTCCATGCGTGGATTGACTGGAAAGACGGCGATCATCTCCGGTGGCGCGACGCTGATCGGCCAGGCTGCGGCCGCAACGCTGATCGCTTATGGAACGAAAGTGGTGATCGCCGACATCAACGAGGCTGACGGTAGCGCAGCGGCTAGCCGTCTCGGCGACCTGGCGCATTTCATCCGGACTGACATCACCAGTGATGACGAGATCGCCGCCCTCGTTGCAAAAACGGTCGAGACCACCAGCCGGCTCGATTTCCTCGTCAACGTTGCCTGCACCTATCTCGACAACGGGGCGGAGACCAGCCGCGCTGACTGGCTGAAGGCGCTGGATATCAACATCGTCAGCTCCGTGATGCTGATGCAGGCGGCGCGGGCGCACCTCAAGGCCAACAAAGGCGCGATCGTCAATTTCGGTTCGATCTCGGCCCGGGTCGCCCAGACCGGCCGCTGGGTCTATCCGGTGTCGAAAGCCGCGATCCTGCAGCTCACCCGCAATCAGGCGATGGACCTGGCGCCGGACGGCATCCGCGTCAACGCCGTCTCGCCGGGCTGGACCTGGAGCAATATCATGGTGCAGCTCACGCATGACAATCGCGAGAAGACTGACAAGGTCGCCGCACCCTTCCATCTGCTCGGCCGCACCGGCAATCCCGAAGAGGTCGCCGAGGCCATCGCCTTCCTGCTTTCCGACAATGCCAGCTTCGTCACCGGCACCGATATCTGCGTCGACGGCGGCTACACCGCCATGGGCCCGGAACAGAACGTGCCGGCCATTCCGAAGCTGATGGACTGATCGACCAACGAGAACAAGGGAACGAAACCATGAGCAAGCGCAAGATCACCATTGTCGGCGGCGGCCAGTCGGGCCTGCAGCTCGGCTGCGGCCTTCTCATCAACGGCTATGACGTCGAGATCGTCCAGAACCGGACGGCCGACGAAGTCAGGACCGGCAAGGTTCTGTCGAGCCAATGCATGTTCGGCGCGTCGCTGCAGAACGAGCGCGACATCGGGCTGAATTTCTGGGAAGCGGAATGCCCGACGGTCGATTCGATCAATTTCTGCGTCCCGGCCCCTGATGGTTCCGGCAATAAGGCGATTGACTGGAACGGCAAGCTCGACCGGCCGGCGCAGAGCGTCGACCAGCGTGTAAAAATCCCGCGCTGGATGACGGAGTTCGAACGCCGCGGCGGCATGATCACCATTCGCGACGCCAGCATCGACGATCTCGAAAACTATGCGAAATCTTCCGACCTGGTCATCGTAGCAGCCGGCAAGGGCGACATAGCAAAACTCTTCGAGCGCGATGCGGAGAAATCGCCGTTCGACAAGCCGCAGCGGGCGCTGGCGCTCACCTATGTCAAGGGCATGCTGCCGCGCTCGGACCATTCGGCGGTGAACTTCAACCTGATCCCGACGGTCGGCGAATATTTCGTCTTCCCGGCGCTGACGGTGAACGGCCCGTGCGACATCATGGTGTTCGAGGGCATCCCCGGCGGTCCGATGGACTGCTGGAAGGATGTGAAGACGCCTGACGAACATCTGGCGAAATCGCTCTGGATTCTGCGCACCTTCCTGCCCTGGGAAGCTGATCGCAACCGAAACGTCACACTGACCGACGACAACGGCATCCTCGCCGGCGCCTTTGCCCCGACGGTGCGCAAGCCGATCGGCAGACTGCCTTCCGGCGCGCTTGTGCTCGGCATGGCCGATGCCGTTGTACTCAACGATCCGATCACCGGCCAAGGTTCGAACAATGCCTCCAAATCGGCCAAGACTTATATGGATGCGATCCTCGCTCGTGGCGATCGGCCCTACGATGCCGCCTTCATGCAGTCGACCTTCGACACTTACTGGAATTATGCGCAATATGTGACAGGCTGGACCAACGCCCTGCTGCAGCCGCCTCCGCCGCATGTGCTTACCATCATGGGCACGGCACAGGCCTATCCGTCCTTGGCCAAACGCATCGCCAACGGTTTTGACAACCCGCTTGACTTCTTCCCGTGGTTCGCTGTGCCGGAAGAAGCGGATGCTTATTTGAAGAAGCTGGCAGCATAAGACCAATTGTTACTGGCCGGCCGGGCATCCGACCGGCCGTAACAATCGAACTGGAAGCCGGCGTAAAAGCGATGTAACAGGGCGCGCAACCAATTCGGAAGTCGCCTAACGCATGAGCGCCAAAACAGATTTCGACGTCACGGTTATCGGCGCTGGCCCGTCCGGCGCGATGGCGGCCATTCGGCTGGCGTCATTTGGCATCAAGGTGCTCGTCGTCGACAAGGCCGCCTTCCCGCGGGTAAAACCTTGTGCCGGCGGCCTGACGGTCAAGACGTTGAATGCCCTGCCCCATTCGGTCGGCCCGATCATCCGCAGTGTCACGGACCGCTTTGCGATCGGCGTGAAGAGCGACCGGCGAGAGCGCCTCGAAATGTTTGCTGGCGCCGATCCGATTTGCGCCTTCGTCGTCCGCGAAGAATTCGACGCGTTCAATGTCGAGAAGATGATTGCGGCAGGCGTCGACTTCGAGGTGGACGGTAGACTGGAAGCGATCAAGGAGCAGGTGGACGCAGTCGAGCTTCGTTTCAGGAACCGCACGATCCGTTCGAAATATCTCGTCGGCGCCGATGGCGCCAACAGCACGGTGAGGCGGCTGACCATCGCCGGCATCCCGTTCAAGCGAGGCTTCGCCATCGAAGGCCTGATGCCGCTCGCGAAAATCGGCCGCATGCCCGATGCGGAGTTCTTCTTCGGCTATGTCGACAACGGCTATGGCTGGCTGTTCCCGAAGGGTGATCACGTCAATGTCGGGATCTATACCCATGACGCCCAGGTCCATTTGAGCAAGGACCTGTTACGCGCCTATTGCAAGGCCCGGCTCGGCCTCGATGACCTCGAGCATATCGTCGGCTTTCCGCTCGGCTTCGGCGGTGCGAACGGGTTGCCGCGCTCGAACCGCATCCTGCTTGCCGGCGATGCGGCCGGTCTTGTCGAGCCTTTGTTCGGCGAAGGCCTGCACAATGCGGTCCGTTCCGGCCTGGCGGTTGCCGATGCGATCCATGCCGCAGAGACCGGGCGCGCCACGTCCGCCGGCGCTGCCTACCGCGAAGCGCTCTCGCCGATCACGGCAGACCTGCGCCGCTGCGAACAGCTCAAGTCCTTCTTCTATCCGCGCATGGATGGGATCGGTTTCAGCCTTGCCCGATTGCCGTTGAGCAAGGTGGCGCTGCTCAGGGGAACCGCAGCGGGGATGACGATGCGGCAGCTGACCAATCGTGGACTTCTGGCGAGATGGTTCCGGCCGAGTTCGCCATCCTCGCTCGCCGACTTCGACAGCCGGCAAACAGTCCGCGCCTAAAACGATCTACGCACTATTTATACGTCCGCCGGTGTGTCGCCGCCACCCGTGCCACCTGCTCATAGATGCCGGTCAGCAGTTCGAGCGTCCGCGTCGCCTCTTCAAGCCGCTGCGGGAAGTTCGGCACCGATGAGATCGCGTCAATCAAAAGCGTGCCGCGCACTTCGGCATAACGGTCGGTGACCTCTCGGCCAAGCTCCGTCACCGAATAGGTGACGCCGGAGCGGCCGCTGCCTTCTCGGGCCACCAGGCCGGCGGAAATCAGCTTGCGCAGGCTGTACTGCATGTTGGGAATGTCCTCGCGATTGGCGAGCCGCGCCAGGTCCTTGATCGTCTTGGGGCGATCGTTCATGCGGATGATGTGCAGCATGGCATTTTCTTCGCCGCTCGCTGCGAAATCGATCACTGATGCCAGGCATTCCGTCTGCCAGCGCTCGAACGCCTGGTTGGTGCGCATCAGCGCATATTCGATCTCGGCAACATCGATTTCCACCGGCGTGCGCGCCAGATGCCAGCTCCGATCGAGCCCTTCCGTTGTTTTGCCGCTCGTCTTGCCTTTCTCGGCCATCCAGACTTCTCCTTCTCAATCGTCTCAACCTAGCCGGTCTGGCTGGTTGACAACAGTCGATTTTAAGATAGACTTTTTATTGTAAATTCTATCATAATTTCGAGGGAACAAAATGACCAGTCAGAACAGCATGTTCACACCGAACCAGTTCGTGCTCGGCACATTCGCCTCCAACTGCTCCAGCGGCATGTCGGTCACCAAAGTGCCGAAGCGCTGGGTCAATTCCTGGGAGAACAATCTTCGCCTGGCAAAAATGCTGGATGATGCCGGCATCGAATTCATGCTGCCGATCGCCCGCTGGATCGGCTATGGCGGCGAGACCAATTTCCACGGCAGTGTGCTGGAGACCGTCACCTGGGCCGCCGGACTTCTGGCCCATACGCGCGACCTCAACGTCTTCGCTACCATCCATGTGGCGGCAAACCATCCGGTCGTGGTTGCCAAGCAACTCGCGACCATCGACCAGATCAGCAACAGCCGCATCGGTCTCAACATCGTCGCCGGCTGGAACCAGCCGGAATATGAGGCGCTGGGTCTCGAGCTGCCCGCCGGTCATGAAGATCGCTACGCCTATGCCGACGAATGGTTCGCCATCGTCCGCGCGCTTTGGGAACGGACCGAAGCCTTCGACTGGCACGGCGAATTCTTCAAGCTCAAGAATGTGCTCGGCGATCCCCGCCCTGCCCGCAAGCCGCCGATCCTCAATGCCGCAGGGTCAGGCCAAGGCCGCACCTTTGCCGTGCGCAACGCCGATTTCCTGTTCACGCCGGCGATTGATCTCGCCCGTTCGTCTGAGGAGATCGCCGCACTGAAGCAGCAGGCGAAGGATATCGGACGCGATGTCGGTGTGCTGACCTTCTCGCATGTCGTTTGCCGGCCGACGGAGAGGGAGGCGAAGGACTATCTGCAGCATTTCGGCAAGGACAATGCCGATTGGGAAGCGGTCGACAATCTCGTGCGCCTGCAATTCGCCCATGCGCAGTCCTTCCCGCATGATCTCCTGGCTCTGATCCGCGACCGCATGGCCGCCGGTCATGGCGGTTTCCCGCTTGTCGGCACGCCGGAACAGGTGGCCGAAGGGCTGATCGCGCTGCACAGAGCAGGCTTTGGCGGCACGACCCTGTCCTTCGTCGATTATGCCGAGGAATTTCCCTATTTCCGCGACCGCGTCCTTCCGATCCTCGAGGGTGAAGGCATCCGCCAGCCCGCTGCAAGGATCGTTGCGGCAGCCTGACCGCCTCTGCGCAACTTTGTCGTGAATCCGCCGGTTCTTTCGGCGGATTTTCCTTTTATTTCACCGCATTGCGCCAATGTGGATTGTCATCCAACTGTCATCGCACTGACACGGCTCCGTAATTTAGCGGCATTAGATCATCCCCTAACTTATAGATATAACAGGGAATGGCAGGGATGTTCGAATTCAGGAACGTCACGCGGCAGTTCGGCGCCAAGATCGCCGTCGACAACGTAACGCTCGATATCCCCGCCGGCCAGATGGTCGGCATCATCGGCCGCTCCGGCGCCGGCAAGTCCACCCTGCTTCGCATGATCAACCGGCTGGCCGATCCGTCGTCGGGTTCGATCTCCTTCTCCGGCAAGGATGTCACCAAGCTGCGCGGCCCGAGCCTTCGCCATTGGCAGCGTGATTGCGCCATGATTTTCCAGCAATTCAACCTCGTGCCGCGCCTCGACGTGCTGACCAATGTCATGCTCGGCCGGCTGAATCATCGTTCGACGATGTCGAGCGTGTTGAGCATGTTCACCCGCGAAGAACGCATCATGGCGATTGCCGCCCTGGAGCGCCYCGGCATCGAGCAGACGGCGCTGCAGGCCGCCGGCACGTTGTCGGGCGGCCAGCAGCAGCGCGTTGCCATCGCCCGTGCCCTGTTGCAGGAGCCGAAGGTGCTGCTCGCCGACGAGCCAATCGCCTCGCTTGATCCCATGAACGCCAAGATCGTCATGGATGCGCTGCGCGACATCAATGAGCGCGAAGGCATCATCGTCGTCACCAACCTGCACACGCTCGACACCGCCCGCGCTTATTGCGAGCGCATCATCGGCATGGCCGCGGGCCGCGTCGTCTTCGATGGCAGGCCCGAGGACCTCAACGCCGAGGCTGTCAGGACCATCTACGGCACCGACAAGGATGGCGCCGGCATCGACGAAACGATGACCTCGACCGCGATCAACATTGCGAATGCCGCACAAAAATCTGCCGGCGTTGAACCGCTGGTACTCGCCGGCCACTGACAGGCTGGCTGCGATCGCCCGCCCGCGTCAAGGGCACTTCTTCATAAGCAAGACGACCTGACAATGGTCAACCAGGAGAGAACCCATGTTGAAGAAAGCACTCTTTGCCGCAACGGCGCTGTTCGCTCTCGCCGGCGCTGCGCATGCTGCAGACATCAAGGAATTCCGCGTCGGCATTCTCGGCGGTGAGAACGAAGCTGACCGTCTTCGCAACTATGCCTGCCTTCAGGATCACCTGAAAAAGGAATTCGGCTTCGAGAAGGTTTCGCTCTTCCCGGCCGCCGACTATGACGGCGTTATCCAGGGCCTGCTCGGCGGCACGCTCGACTTCGCCGAACTCGGCGCGTCCGGCTATGCCAACGTCTACCTGAAGAATCCGAAGGCCGTCACCCCGATCCTGACCACGCAGCAGGAAGACGGTGCGACCGGCTACTATTCGATCGGTCTCGCTCTCAAGTCTTCCGGCATCAAGAACATCAAGGACGCCAAGGGCAAGGTTCTGGGTTACGCCGATCCGGATTCGACCTCGGGCTACCTTGTGCCCCTGACGCAGATTCCGAAGACCACCGGCGTGCCGAACGACAAGTTCTTCGCCAAGACCCAGTTCAACGGCGGTCATGAGAACAACCTGCTCGCCGCTTATGACGGCAAGGTCGACGTTGCCGTGGACGATTCCTCGGGCATTGGCGATTTCAAGGACGGCTTCACCTCGGGCACGTTCCATAAGGAAGTCGAAAAGGGCGCCGTCGACCCGAACAAGCTGGTTGAAGTCTGGCGTTCGCCGATGATCCCGAACGGCCCGCTGGTTGTCCGCAACGAACTCGGTGCGGAATGGCAGGCCAAGCTGGCTGCCTTCTTCACCGCACTGCCGGCCAAGGACCATGCTTGCTTCACCGCGATCGAAGGCGGCGACTTCAAGGGCTACGTCCCGGTCAAGCACGAGTTCTACAATGCCATCGTCGACGTCCGCAAGCAGGCCATCGGCGGCTGATCGGAACCATGGAATGGAAGGGCGGCTGGAGACAGCCGCCCTTTTCGCGTGACCACGAGCAGAGCGTAGCTTTGGCTTCTTGTTTCTATGCATGTCTTGTCTCTTAACCGGGACCGAATTTCGGCAGACATGCTCCAGCGGGCGGAACGTCCATGACCATTGCCGATACTCAACCGCCTTTGCGTGCCGATATGCATGGGCAATTGAAGGACGAAACCCGCGAAATCGTCAGCGCCTGGGACAAGATGGTCGCCCGGCGCCGGTTCTACACGATCCTTGGGCTGGTGATCCTGGTCGCCGGCTTCATCGGCTCGGTAAAATTCGCCGACGAGGCCAATGCCGGTCACTTCTTCGAGCGCCTGCCGCATCTGTTCGACTTTCTCGAATGGCTGATCCCCAAGGATTGGAACGACGTCTGGCGTGCTTTGTTCGATAGGCCCAGCATCCATGACAACGGTGGCGAGGAATTCAACTTCGCCAAGGGGCGCGTCTATGTCTGGGGCGATTTTTATATCCCCGAATATTTCGAACTGATGATCATCACGATCAACGTCGCACTCGTCGCGACGATCATCGGCTTCGTCTTCGCTGTGCCGCTCGCCTTCCTCGCCGCCCGCAACATGACGCCGTCCTTCCTGCCGCGCACGTTTGCCAAGCGCACCTGCGAAATCCTGCGCGCTTTCCCTGAACTGGTGATCGCCGGCCTGTTTTCCGCGATCCTCTCGGTCGGCCCGGTCGCCGCGATCATCGCCGTCGGCCTGCACACGATCGGCGCGCTCGGCAAGCTTTTCTATGAAGTCGTCGAAAACATCGACATGAAGCCGGACGAAGGCATCAAGGCGGTGGGCGCCAATTGGATGGAGCGCGTGCGCTTCGCCGCCCTGCCTCAGGTGCTGCCGAACTTCACCTCCTACATGCTGCTGCGCCTGGAAATCAATGTGCGTGCCTCCACCATCATCGGCGCGGTCGGCGGCGGCGGTATCGGTGAAGAGTTGAAGCTCTCCATCTCGCGCGGTTTCGGCGCCAAGACGATCGCGCTCCTGCTGCTGCTGTTCATCACCATCGTGGCCGTCGATCAGTTCTCCGCCTGGCTCCGCCGCCGCCTCGTCGGCGAGCATGCCTTCCTCCTCCAGCACTAAGAGGTCAGCCGTGGCGACTCTCGACGCAATCCGCATGCAGGAAATCGAGCAGCGCTATCCGGAGCTGCTTTACCGCTCGCCGCGCCAGCGCTTCGGCGGTCTGCTGATCGTCATCGGCACGCTCATCTATGCGATTTACGCCGTCTGGTTCTTCGACCTGCCGAAGCTGGTTTCAGAAGCGCATTGGGAACGCTTCGGCATCTATATGATCCAATGGATCAGCTATGACGTCCAGCCGGATTTCCGCATCAGGAGCGACGGCTCGATCCAGGCCAAATATTCGCGTTTCTCGGTGCTGGGCAGTGACCCGCATCCGGACTGGGTCAGGAACAATCCCGACGGTACTGTCCATGTCGACATCAGCGGCGGCATCACCATCACCAAGGCTGGCACGACCGTTCATACCCACGGACAGGATCTGCGTATCGACGTGACCAGCGGCAGTCCGAAACTGGTTGGCCCGGTTCCGGACTACGTCACCGTCTATCCCGACACCATTCTCGTCGACCTCGGCCTGTCCGGTGACGTGAGTGTTGACGTCGACCGCGTCAAGGTACGCAAGCGCTTCTGGGGCTGGGCGAATTTCCTCTTCGACACCCAATCGCCGTTCTTCGGCAAATCCACCGGCGAGGTGATCAGCCTGATCGTATCCGGTCCCCGCATCGACCCCGACCAGTCCAACCTGTCACTGGCCTGGGACAACATCTGGAACAACAATGCCTGGCAGCACGGCGATGTCTGGACCAAGATGTTCGAGACCATCATCATGGCCTTCCTCGGCACCCTGCTGGGGGCGATCTTCGCCTTCCCGCTCGCTTTCCTCGCCGCCCGCAACATCACGCCGAACCGCGCGTTGAACACGGCGCTGAAGCGCTTCTTCGACTTCCTGCGTTCCGTCGACATGCTGATCTGGGCGCTGTTCCTCACCCGCGCCTTCGGCCCCGGCCCGCTCTCCGGTTCGGGCGCGATCTTCCTCACTGAGACCGGTACGCTGGGCAAGCTCTATTCCGAAGGCCTGGAAAATATCGACAACAAGCCGCGTGAGGGCATCCGCTCGGTCGGCGCCTCGCCGATCGCAGTGCAGCGCTTCGGCGTCATGCCGCAGATCGTGCCGGTGACGGTCAGCCAGACGCTCTACCAGTGGGAATCGAATGTGCGCGAAGCGACGATCATCGGTGCCGTCGGCGCCGGTGGTATCGGTCTGAAACTCTGGGAGGCGATGCGCACCAATGCCAACTGGGCAAATGTCGCCTATATGGTGTTGCTGATCTTCCTCGTCGTCTATATTTTCGACACCTTGTCGACGGCTTTGCGGTCGAGATTAATCGGCCCATCTTCACGTTAATGTCACAGTGCGGCTATAGAGCAACGGCTTCTTAAACAGGGTCGACTCGCGACACCCGAGTCCGACAGAGGTCATGCGCTACGCACTCTATTTTGCTCCCCCGGAGAATGATCCGCTTTCGATCCGTGCTGCAACTTGGCTGGGACGGGACGCCTTCGATGGCAGCCCGCTTGACCAGCCTGTCGCTGATGGCTTCGATGCCGCCGAACTGGCGGCGCTGACCGACGAGCCGCGCCGCTACGGCTTCCATGCGACGCTGAAGGCGCCGATCGAGTTGGCGCCTGGGCGCAGCGAGGCGGACCTGTTCGCCGCATTCGACGACTTTGCCGCAGAGATCGATGCGTTCGACCTCCCGAAGATCGTGCTCGGCCAACTCGGCGCCTTCTTTGCCCTGATTCCGGGCACTGAAAGTGACGAATTGCAGGCGCTGGCCGATGCCAGCGTGACCCATTTCGAGCCCTTCCGCGCAGCACTTTCGGAAGGCGACATCGCCCGCCGCCGGCCGGAGCGGCTGAGCGAAAGCGAGCGCAATCATCTCCTGCAATGGGGCTATCCTTACGTTTTCGAGGATTTCCGCTTTCACATGACGCTGACCGGCCAGGTGCCGGTTGAACGCCAGACGGCCATGCGCGCTGCGATCGAGGCCTTCTTCGCCGATTTCCTCGACCGGCCGCTTGCCATTTCCCACCTTGCCCTGTTTATCGAACCCGAACGCGGAAGTCCTTTTGTCATGAAAAGGATCACGCCCCTCCGTCCGCTGATCCAAAGAAAGACCGCCTGAAATGTCCAAGGATACCGTCTTCAGAAATGCGCGCATCGTCCTCGACGACAAGATCCTCAACGGATCGGTCGTGATCCGCGATGGCAAGATCGCCGAACTGTCAGAAGGGTTTTCGGCTATCGGTGAGGATTTCGAAGGCGACTATCTGATCCCGGGCCTGATCGAACTGCACACCGACCATCTCGAAAGCCACTATTCGCCCCGCCCCGGCGTCCGCTGGGACAAGATCGCCGCGATCCAGGCACATGACGCCCAGGTCGCCTCTTCGGGCATCACCACTGTCTTCGATTGCCTGCGCATGGGCTCGGATGAAGACGGTGGCTTTGAGACGGGCGAGATGCGTGACATGGCCGATGCTTTGATGACGGCGCGGACGGAAAACCGCCTGAAGGCGGAGCACCTGATCCACCTGCGCTGCGAAGTCTCGTCATCCGACGTCATCGACCATTTCGAGACATTCGAGCATGACCCGCAGGTAAAGCTGGTGTCGATGATGGACCATGCGCCAGGCCAGCGCCAGTTCCAGACGATGGATCAGTATACCTTCTACTACAAGACCAAGCGCGGGCTGACGGACGAGCAGTTCGCCGAATTCGTCGCACGTCGCCTTGAAGCCTCCGAGCGTCACGCGAAGAAGCATCGCGACATCATCGCTGCCTTCTGCAACAGCCATGCCATCACCGTCGCCTCGCATGACGACGCCACGGTGGAGCATGTCGAGGAAGCCATCGGCTACGGCGTCCGCCTTGCCGAATTCCCGACCAGCCATGAAGCCGCGCGCGCTTCGCACCAGGCAGGAATGAGCGTGCTGATGGGCGCCCCCAACATCGTTCGCGGCAAGTCGCATTCGGGCAACATCACCGCCAAGGATCTGGCCGACCACGGTATTCTCGATGTGCTGTCGTCGGACTACGTGCCGCTCAGCCTGATCCACGCGCCTTTCGTGCTCGCCGATGCCGGCATGCCGCTGGAAAAGGCGATCGCCATGGTCACCTCGACCCCGGCCCGGACGGTGAGCCTCAACGACCGCGGCCGCATCGCGCCAGGTCTGCGCGCCGACCTCGCCCGCATCGACCGCAAGAGCGGTGTGCCGGTGGTCCGTTCCGTCTGGCGCGAAGGGCAGCGGGTGATATGAGCGACGACCGCCTACAGGGTACGATGATTGCCGTCGTCGGCCCAAGCGGCGCCGGCAAGGACAGCCTGATCGATTTCGCCCGCCGGCACTTGGTCAATGAGGCCGATATCGGCTTCGTACGCCGCTTCATCACCCGTGATGCCGATGCTGGCAGCGAGGATCACCATGCAGTGACGCAGGCGCAGTTCGAAACCATGCGCGACGCCGGCCGATTTGCTGTCCACTGGGGAGCGCATGATCTCTACTATGGCATTCCCGCCGAAACCCGCGACCAGCTTGCTAGTGGCAAAACGCTGATCGCCAACGGCTCCCGCGCCGCTCTTCCCGAGTTTCAGAAGGCCTATTCGAACCTGCTCGTGGTGACGGTGACCGCCACGCCGGACATCATCGCCCAGCGCCTGAAATCGCGTGGGCGCGAGGACGATGCGGCGATTTCCAAACGGCTGGCGCGCTCCCAGGAGCAGGCTTGGTCGCTGGATTGCCGAGCAATCGAGATCGACAATAGCGGGACGCTGGACATGGCAGGCAACGCCTTTGTCGATGTCATTCTGCGAGCGGCGAGCCGCAGCATCAGCGAACACGCCTGAAGAGGCCGAGGCGGTAAATGTCGGAGGCGATCACCGGCAGGTCCATCTTTAACGATAGGCAATGTGTGTCCGGCCGACTCCCAATTCGATGTAGAAATCTTCTTCGCTGGCGACGTGTGCCTCCAACGCAGACATAAGCTCGACGTCCGCTTCGTTTGAAAAACAATCGATTGGATCAAGCTCGTCCTTCCAGCAGAACCCGACAACGTCCCATCTTTCCTGCTGTGACGATACCGTCAGGCGCACGCCAAGTCTTAGAAGTACATATTCAAGTTGCTTCGCAACGGCCTGCGCACCGATGGCTTGGAGAGCGTCTACGACATCCTGGGGATCCAGGTCCCACGACTGGCTCAAGAATGAGTTGAGGCCGTCATTGTTAACCGATCCCATGTAGCGCTTGGCGGTTGCCGCTGCCCATTGGATGGATCCCCTTTCATATGCCGATGCTTCACTCCAAAGAACGAAATGATTCCACGCCTCGACTGAACATGATGCCATCGCTACCCGCCTCATGGGACAAGGCACATTCACGATTTAGAACGCAAACTGCCGATGCTCGTTGGCCACGATAGCAGCCGCCTAGGTAAAATAAAACGGGCGGGATTTGCATCCCGCCCGCCGTCATTCACATGAATGAACTCAATCGTCCTTCCGCACCGTCGGTCGGCGCTTCGGCTTGGGCAGCTCTTCGACCGGGTTGGCCGATGCAACGGCCTCCTCGACCTCAGGCTTGGCCTTGCCGCTCCGGGTAACCGGCGGCGTGGCGGCGACTTCGGCTTCGTCCTTCGGCTTGACCGGCGTATCCGGCAGGGCCTCGAGCACGATGCCGGTCTTGCCGTCTTCCTTCTTGGCGACGGAGACGCGGACAATGCCGCCCTTCTTCAGTTTGCCGAACAGGATTTCCTCGGCCAGCGGTTTCTTGATGCTTTCCTGGATCACGCGGCCCAGCGGACGCGCACCCATCTTTTCGTCGTAACCCTTCTCGGCCAGCCAGGTCGTGGCCTCCTCGGTGAGTTCGAAGGTGACGTGACGCTCGGCCAACTGGCTTTCCAGCTGCAAGACGAACTTCTGCACCACCTTGTGGACGACCGTCATCGGCAGCGGCGCGAACGGGATGATCGCGTCGAGACGGTTGCGGAATTCCGGCGTGAACAGCTTGTTGATCGCCTCGATATCATCGCCTTCGCGCTTCAAAGAGCCAAAGCCAATTGCCGACTTGGCCATGTCCTGCGCACCGGCATTGGTGGTCATGATCAGGATGACGTTGCGGAAGTCGATTTTCTTGCCGTTGTTGTCGGTCAGCGAGCCGTTATCCATCACCTGCAACAGGATGTTGTAGATGTCCGGATGCGCCTTTTCGATTTCGTCGAGCAGGAGCACGCTATACGGATGCTGGTCGACCTGGTCGGACAGCAGGCCGCCCTGGTCGAAGCCGACATAGCCGGGAGGGGCACCGATCAGCCGTGACACGGTGTGGCGCTCCATATATTCCGACATGTCGAAGCGGAGCAGTTCTACGCCCAGCGACGAGGCAAGCTGCTTGGCCGCTTCCGTCTTGCCGACGCCGGTCGGGCCGGAGAACAGGTAGGAGCCGATCGGCTTGTTCGGTTCGCGCAGGCCGGCACGCGCCAGCTTGATCGCGGACGTCAGCGCCTCGATGGCGACTTCCTGGCCGTAGACCACGGCGCGCAGTTCCTGCTCGAGATTGGAGAGCAGTTCCTCGTCATCGCGAGACACCGTCTTCGGCGGGATGCGGGCCATGGTGGCGACCGTCGCTTCGATCTCCTTTTCGGTGATCAGCTTGCGGCGCTTCGACAGCGGCAGCAACATCTGCGAGGCGCCGGTCTCGTCGATCACGTCGATCGCCTTGTCCGGCAGCTTGCGGTCGGTTATGTAGCGGGCCGACAGTTCCACCGCCGCCTTGATGGCGTCGTTGGAATAGCGCAGGTGATGGAACTCCTCGAAATAAGGCTTCAGGCCCTTGATGATCTCGATGGCGTCGTCGATGTTCGGCTCGTTGACGTCGATCTTCTGGAAGCGGCGGACGAGCGCCCGGTCCTTCTCGAAGAACTGGCGGTATTCCTTGTAGGTGGTCGAACCGATGCAGCGGATCGCCCCGGAGGACAGAGCCGGCTTCAACAGATTCGAGGCATCCATGGCGCCACCCGAGGTGGCGCCAGCCCCGATCACCGTATGGATCTCGTCGATGAACAGGATCGCGCCCGGGAAATCCTCGAGCTCCTTGACCACCTGCTTCAGCCGCTCTTCGAAATCGCCGCGATAGCGCGTGCCTGCAAGCAGCGTGCCCATGTCGAGCGAGAATATCGTGGCGTTCTGCAGTGCTTCCGGCACCTGCTTCTCGACGATGCGCTTGGCGAGGCCTTCGGCTATCGCCGTCTTGCCGACGCCGGGGTCACCGACATAGAGCGGGTTGTTCTTCGAGCGGCGGCACAGGATCTGGATCGTCCGGTTGACCTCGGACTGGCGGCCGATCAATGGATCGATGCGGCCGTTCTTGGCCTTCTCGTTGAGATTGACGCAATAGGCCTTGAGCGCGTCAAGCGGCTTCTTCTGGCCATCCTCCGTCTCCTTGCCGGTCGCGGGCTTGGCCTCCTGCTCGCTTTCATCCACACCTTTGGGGGTACGGGTTTCGGCGGAACCGGGACGTTTGGCAATGCCGTGCGAGATATAGTTGACCGCGTCGTAGCGGGTCATGTCCTGCTCCTGCAGGAAATAGGCAGCATGGCTCTCGCGCTCGGCGAAGATCGCCACGAGCACATTGGCGCCAGTCACTTCCTCCCGTCCGGACGACTGGACATGAATCACCGCTCGCTGGATGACGCGCTGGAAGCCGGATGTCGGCTTCGAATCCTCGTCATAACCAGTTGCGAGATTGGCCAGGTCGTTGTCGACGTAATCGCTGACGGTCTTCTTGAGCTTGTCCAGATCGACATTGCAGGCGCGCATGACGGCGGCCGCATCGCTGTCATCGATCAGGGAGAGCAGCAGATGTTCGAGAGTAGCATATTCGTGACGACGTTCATTGGCGAGAGTCAGTGCCCGGTGAAGGGCCTTTTCCAGGCTTGATGAAAATGTGGGCACGTTCAGAACCTCATTTCTTTTCCATAACGCATTGAAGCGGATGTTGGTGCTCTCGCGCAAAGTCCATGACCTGCATGACCTTCGTTTCCGCGACCTCGTATGTGTAGGTGCCGCATTCGCCCACGCCGTGATTGTGGACCTGCAGCATGATCCTTGTCGCTGCCTCCCTGTCCTTCTGGAAAAAGCGCTCCAGGATGAGGATCACGAATTCCATCGGGGTATAGTCATCATTCAACAATAATACGCGATAGAGGCTCGGTTTCTTCACTTTCGGTTGAACGCGGGTGATTACCGACGTGCCGCGACCGCCAGTACTGGCGTCCCGCTCTTCACCGGCTTGCATCCGATATGCAAAATCAGTCATCGTTTCCTTCAAATCCGAATTCCATGAATGCCGAGGCATTTTAACCTAATCCACTGACCGTTATGTGGTATCCTAACGCGCCATTTTAAGACCCTTTTCTGAGCCTGCAATATTATTCGATGAAACTTATCCGGAAATGGATTGGCGAAATTGAGAGTTCCCGTTACGGCAAAAAATAAAAGCCGGCAAACCCATCGGGTTGCCGGCTTTCGCAATTCGAAAAGCGGGTATGATCAGGCAGCGGTGCTCTGTGCGGCAGCGGCAACCTTCTCTGCCCGGGTCTTCACGACCTCGGTGGCCGTCGCGACGGCAGCCTTGGCCGGCTCGTAGGCTTCCTTGGCGACATCGGCATACATTTCGCCGAGCTTGGTCATTTCGGCAACGTAGCCTTCCATTGCCGACTTGGCATAGGAGGTCTGCATTTCGATCGCGGCCTCGAAGCTCTTGGCACCCATCAGGCTCTGGAAGTGAGCAACGCTCGCTTCGAAGCTCTTCTTGGCGTAGTCAGTGGTTTCCGTCGCGATGGCCTGCAGGCCGCGGGACGTCGTGGAATAGGACTTCAGGGCCTTGTCCATGGCATCTTTGCCATACAGACTAGCTTCGTCAAATTTGAACATTGGATGGGTTCCCTTTGCCATAAAGTGGTCACTAATATATAGGTGCACTGCACAAAAAAGTCAACATCTACGCAACCAAAGAGTTTGTTGCAAAATCAGTAGCTTATCTTAAATATTTGATTTGTAATACTAATTTCCGAAGTGAGTTGGCATTCGTCAAAATTTATCGCGTCGCAGCATGCTGGCCCCGCCGGAAACGCGAGGCCAAGCGGGAAATTCCGCTTAGAGATCGACGTCGAGGATCGCCATCGAGAAATTATACGAAAGATCGCCGTCTTCCTCATCCTTGTAGATGACGCCGAGAAATTCCTCGCCGAGATAAACTTCCGCCGAATCATTCTTGCGCGGCCGGGCCTTGACGACGATGTTCGGGTTGAGAGTGCGCTTGAAATAGGCGTCGAGTTTCTTCAGTTCATCAGGCTTCACGGCATTCACTCCATATCGGTTCCGATTTGCGGCGCTTTTGCCACGCGTGTACCGCGGCTGTAAACCCCAAAGCTCACAGCCGCGCAGGATCGACCGAAAGGGATATCACTCGATCGCCGACAGGAGTTGGTCCATGGCGCGTGACGGTTCCGAGCAGCCTGCCTCGCCAACGATGCGCGCCGGCACGCCGGCCACCGTCGTCTTCGGCGGCACGGGCTTCAGCACCACCGAGCCGGAAGCGACGCGTGAGCAATGGCCGATCTCGATATTGCCGAGCACCTTGGCCCCTGCCCCGATCAGCACGCCATCGTGCACCTTCGGATGCCGGTCGCCGCTCTCCTTGCCGGTGCCGCCGAGCGTCACGTCCTGCAGGATCGAGACATTGTCGCCCACCACAGCCGTTTCGCCGATCACCAGCCCGGTCGCATGGTCGAGGAAGAAGCCCTTGCCGATCCGGGCGGCGGGATTGATGTCGGTCTGGAAGACACTGGAGGACCGGCTCTGGAGATAGAGCGCGAAATCCTTGCGGCCTTTGTTGAGCAACCAGTGCGACAGGCGATAGGTCTGGATGGCGTGGAAGCCCTTGAAGTGGAGCACGGGCTCGATGTAGCGGGTGCAGACGGGATCGCGATCGAAATAGGCCTGAATGTCGACGCGGATGATCGTACCCCATTCCGGCCAATCGCTCAGCATTTCCGTGAACGCCTGGCGTAGGATGACCGAGGGGATATCGGCATGGTCGAGCCGCTCGCTGATCCGATAGATCACGCAGTCTTCGAGTGTCTTGTGGTTGATCACCGTCGAATAGAGAAAGGTGCCCAGGACGGGATCGTGTGCCGCGGCAATCTCTGCTTCCTGCCTCAGCGTATCCCAGATAGGGTCGACGCTGGCAATGGCATCGCTACGGACATCATGCTTCAGGGCCATTGCGGCTCTCCTTCGTGTTCCTCTGCCAGATACTATAGGTGATTTCGCATCATAGTGAAATGGGGTCACCGGAACGTGAAAGTCCGACCACCCCTTCGAAGACGGAATGCCGTTGGCGGCAGATCGTTCAGCAACCACCGGTTTCCTGGTAGAAATCGAGTGCCGCCTTCTTGAAAACACGGTCGCCGACAGCGAGCATATGATCGCGGTTGGGGATGTCTATGGCGCGTGCATCCGGCATCAGGGCCGCCAATTCGTGCGGGTTGCCGGCAATATCGTCCCGGGTGCCGACTGCGATCAGTGTCGGCTGCATCAGCCGCGCCACCTCCGCCTCCGTCACCAGCACACGGTTGGAGGCGATRCAGGCGGCAAGCGCCAGCTTGTCGCTGCCGGTCTTGTCGGCGAAGTTGCGAAACATCAGCCCGCGCTCGTGACTGATCGTCTCCACGGAGGGCGCGAGCAAGGCATCGGCAATCGGATCCCAGTCGCCGACGCCATGCACAAGCCCGATTCCCAGCCCGCCCCAGATCAGCGAGCGGACACGTTCGCCATGTCCCAGCGCCAGGAAAGCGGAAATGCGTGCGCCCATCGAATAACCCATGACATCAGCCGAATCGACGCCGAGATGATCAAGCAGCGCGGCGGCATCGGACGCCATCAGGGCCGGATGGTAGGCGGCAGAATCGTGAGGCTTGGAACTGCCGCCATGGCCGCGATTGTCGATCGCAATCACCCGGCGCCCGGCCTGAGCGAGCGTCTGCAGCCAGCCCGGCTGCACCCAGTTGACCATTGCCGAAGAGGCAAAACCATGGATCAGCAGCGTCGGTGCACCCTGTCGCTCACCTTCGTCGAAATAGGCGAAGTCAAACCCGTCATGGGAGAAATGCGAGAATTTTGGCGCATTGAGATGCATGGTTTGATGATCCGGACTAGCAAAAATGTTATAGCTGACATGTGTAGTTTGCGGCGTTTTGGCCCTACACTTTTGTCTCGGGACCCATTATGTTGCACCACAAAATAAATCGGTTCGGAGACTTGCATGGCTGGTCACAGCATTCCGCACTTCCAGAATGATGGCGGATACAGGACGATCAAGATCGGGGTCAAGGAGTTCATGTGCACAGGCGCATCGGTTCCTTTCGATCACCCACATATCTTCATTGATATGGGTGACGATAACGAGAAGGTCTGCTCGTATTGCTCGACGCTCTATCAATATGAGCCGTCGCTCAAGGCCGGTCAGTCTGACCCTGCGGGCTGTGTCTTCGCTGACCAGGCAGCCTGACGAACGTTTTCCGCGTCCCAGAGTGGGCGCGAGGTTGGAACCAGATGAAATCTGTCGCTATTGTTGGTGCCGGCATTGCCGGACTCGTGAGTGCGCTCGCCTTTGCAAAAAAAGGTGTCGCCTCGACGGTGGTGGAAAGAACCGCGACGCTGCAGGGGACCGGGGCCGGTTTGCAGCTCTCGCCGAATGCCACCTATGTATTGGACCGGCTCGGTGTAGCCGATAGGCTGAAGGACCTGTGGCGGGAGCCGGACAATATCTGTCTGGTCTCCGGCCAGACTCTGGCGCCGATCGCCTCGATTTCGGCCAAGAAAATCGCCCACGAGCGCTGGGGCTCGCCCTATGCCTCGCTGCACCGGGCAACGTTGCAGAAAGTGCTGATCGAGTCCGCCCAGGACGAGCCGCTGATCACCCTGAAACTCGATTCAGGCATCAAGGACGACGCCGATCTCGATGCGCTGGCCGACATGAAGCCGGATCTGACGATCGGCGCTGATGGCGTCTGGTCGAAATTTCGCAGCCGCATTCCGCATGCTGGCGCACCCGAATTTTCCGGCATGGTCGCCTGGCGCTTCATCGTTCCCGAAAAGGACGCGCCGTCCTTCCTCAACCCGCGCAATGTCACCGCTTTTGTCGGGCCGAAGGCGCATATCGTCGCCTATCCGCTGAAGGATGCCGGGGCGTTCAACGTCGTGGCGCTGTCGATGGGCAAGAATCCGGGCGAGACCTGGGCGGCGGAATGCAATCCCAGCCACCGCTCGGAAATGACATCCCAGTTCGCCTGCTGGCACCGCGATATCCGCACACTTCTGTCCTATGCGCCGAAACCCACCTGGTGGCCGCTTTTCGGCGTCACTGAGGGCCGCTGGACCGACGGCAGGAATGGTGTGCTGATCGGCGATGCCGCCCATGCCATGACGCCGTTTGCGGCGCAGGGTGCGGCCATGGCGATCGAGGATGCTTATGAACTGGCCGGTATCGCAACCGCTGATGTGGCGCTTGCCGATGGCCTTGCCTTCTTCGAACATCACCGTCAGAGCCGTGTCTCGCGCGTCCGCTCACGCGCAGCCTTCAACAAGTTCGCCTACCATGCGCGCGGACCTGTCCGCTGGGCACGTGACATGGTGCTCAAAGTGCGCAGTCCTGAAAACGTCGCCTCCGACCTCGACTGGCTCTATGGCTACAAGGCGCCGGGCTGAACTTTCGTCTCGGCTGGCGCCCGTACTTCTTCAGCCTAGTTCCGCCGCGGCTTTGAAGCCGGCTTCGAGGTCGCGGATCAGATCGGGCACGTCTTCGAGACCGATCTGCAGCCTCAGCACCGGTCCTTCCGCCGGCGCTTTCGCGACCTTGCGGTCGGCGAGATTGCACCAGACCGCAAGGCTCTCAAAGCCACCCCAGGAATAACCAAGCCCGAACAGTTTCAAAGCATCGAGGAAAGCGAAAGCCCGCGGTTTGAACTTCGCCGGGTCATTCTCCCGAAGTACGAAGGAGAAGACGCCGGACGCGCCCTTGAAGTCGCGCTTCCAGAGCGCGTGTCCCGGGAACGATTCCAGCGCGGGATGCAGGACCGTGGCGACATCCGCCCTGCCCTCCAGCCAGCGTGCGATCTCGAGCGCGTTTTTCTGATGATGTTCCAGGCGTATCCCCATGGTGCGCAGGCCACGCAGAATCTGATAGGCATCGTCAGGCGCGCCGCAGGTGCCGAGCGTGATCTGTCCTTCATGCAGCTTTGGCCAGTATGTCTCGTTGGCGGACACCGTGCCCATCAATATATCGGAATGGCCGGACGGATATTTCGTCGCCGCGTGGATCGAGACATCGACACCAAAATCGAGCGGCTTGAAATAAAGCGGCGTTGCCCAGGTATTGTCCATGGTCACGACCGCGCCGGCCGCATGCGCGGCATCGGCAATGGCGCGGATATCCTGCATTTCGAAGGTGAGCGAGCCCGGCGCCTCGGTATGCACCAGCGTCGTGTTGGGCCGGATCAATGCGGAAATTCCGGCGCCGATGCCTGGATCATAATATTCGGTTTCCACGCCGAGCCGCTTCAGCATCGCGTCGCAGAAATTGCGCGTCGGATAATAGACGGAATCGGTCACCAGGATATGGTCGCCGGCGGCAACGAAGGCCAGGAACGGCACGGTGACTGCAGCCAGCCCCGACGGCACCAGGATCGTGCCGGCCGAGCCTTCGAGCGCATCGATCGCCTCGCAGAGTGCATCCGTGGTCGGTGTGCCGCGCGTGCCATAAGTATATTTCTGCGCACGCCGGTCCATCGTGCTGGAATCCGGGAACAGCACGGTCGAGGCATGCACGACCGGCGGGTTGACGAAACCGTGGAATTCGCCGGGCTTCCAGCCCTGGTGGGTGAGCTTCGTATTCGGTCCGAAATCGTCTGCCTGCTTCTCGATTGCCATCTGCCAAGTCCATGTTCTGGTGATCGCAATGCCATTCCATAGGCCGGGAGAAGCGTCAAGTCGGCGTTCCGATGAGGCGCCCCGTGCGCTCGCGCAAAATTATTCGCCAAGCTGCCCAAATCAACAGCGAATTTTTGCACATTTTCTACCATTGGCGAGATTTCGCGCACAATTTTCCGCAAATGCTCAGTGCGGTCTTGACTATCGTGGCGTTTAAGATTGTCTTAATGGTCCGCCTTCCGGAAGGGAAAACGGTTGGTGCTGGAACATCCCCGATTGGGGATCCACGGGGAAACAACGACAAACAAGAGGTTGGGAAAAATGTCCAAAACGCTATTGACCGGTGTGATCGGCGCCGCCGTAGTCGCGCTCGGCGCGGTGAGTGCTCATGCCGGCACGCTTGACGATGTCAAAGCCAAGGGTTTCGTACAGTGCGGTGTCAACGGTTCCAATCTTCTGGGCTTTGGCGCACAGGATTCCACCGGAAAGTGGTCGGGCCTTGATGTCGATCTCTGCAGGGCCATTGCAGCCGCGGTGTTTGGTGATGCCACCAAGGTCAAATACACGCCGCTTTCGGCAAAGGACCGCTTTCCGGCTCTACAGTCCGGCGAAGTTGACGTTCTTGCCCGTAACACGACTTGGAGCGCAAGCCGGGATAGCCAGTTGGGCTTCGATTTTCGCGCCGTCAACTACTATGACGGCCAGGGCTTCATGGTTCACAAGAGCCTGGGCGTAAAGTCGGCACTCGAACTCTCCGGCGCAGCCGTCTGCGTGCAGTCCGGCACGACGACTGAACTCAACCTCGCTGACTATTTCAAGGCTAACAAGCTGGAATACAAGCCTGTCGTGTTTGAAAAGCAGGAAGAAGTCGATGCCGCCTATGGCGCCGGCCGTTGCGACGTCTACACGACCGACCAGTCCGGCCTCTATTCGATCCGGCTGAACCTCGCCAACCCGGCCGACAACGTCATCCTGCCGGAAATCATCTCCAAGGAACCGCTGGGTCCGGCTGTGCGCCAGAACGACTCCAAGTGGTTCGATGTCGTCTCCTACGCACACTATGCCATGGTAACCGCTGAAGAGTTCGGCATTACCCAGGCCAATCTCGATGAAATGGTCAAGTCGGACAATCCCGACATCAAGCGCTTCCTCGGAGAGGAAAAGGACGAGACGATCGGCAAGGATCTCGGACTGGACGAGAAATGGGCCTATAATATCATCAAGCAGGTGGGCAATTACGGCGAAGCTTTCGAGCGCAACGTCGGCGAAGGCGGCCCCCTGAAGATCAAGCGTGGCTTGAACGCGCTCTGGAACAAGGGCGGCCTGCAATACGCACCGCCGATCCGCTGAGGCTGGTCTGACCAACGCGCGGAAAGGCGGCATCCGCCTTTCCGCATATTCCGATGAAACGCTCGGAAAAAAGAGCGACGGAACAGGGGAAAATGAATGGCAGTCGACGCCGTAGAACGGGGCGGAACGAACCGATCGTTGCAATCTTTGGTGTATAATCCGGAACTGCGCCAGTTTGTTTATCAGGCGCTCACGGTGGTCCTCATTGCCTGGCTTATCTGGTACTCGTGGTCAAATGCCGCAGAGAACCTCGCCAAGGCGAACATGACGGCAGGCTTCGGCTTCCTGGGCGGTCGCGCCGGCTTTGAACTTGCCCAGACGCCGATCGATTTTTCCAGCGACTCCACCTATTTGCGCGCGCTTGTCGTTGGCCTGATCAACACGCTAATCGTCGCGGTGACCGGCATCATCACGGCTTCAATCGTCGGATTGCTGGTGGGTCTTGGACGCCTCTCCAACAATTGGCTGATCGCAAAACTCTCGACCATTTATGTCGAGGTTTTTCGCAATATCCCGCCGCTTCTGGTTATTTTCTTCTGGTACAAGGGCGTGTTGTCGCTGCTGCCGGAGGTAAGGAAAGCTTTGGCGCTGCCGCTTTCGGTCTTCGTCACCAATCGCGGCATATACATGCCTGCTCCGATCTTTGGCGATAGCATCTGGATCGTGGCAGTGGCTTTCGTGATTGGTCTCATCGGCGCGATCATCTATTCCAGATGGGCCAGCAAGCGGCAGATGGCGACGGGCCAGCGCTCTCCGGTGCTGATGGTCAACCTCGCTTTGATCGTCGGCCTGCCGCTGCTTGCCTTCATCGGCCTCGGCCTCCCGGTGAGTTTCGACGTGCCCAAGCTCGGTAAGTTCAATATGCAGGGCGGCACGGTGGTCGGGCCGGAATTCCTATCGCTCTACCTTGCCCTTTCCTTCTACACAGCCTCCTTCATCGCCGAGATCGTCCGCGCCGGTATCCGTGGCGTTTCGAAGGGACAGTCGGAGGCGGCGCATGCACTGGGCATCCGCCCTGGTCTGACCACGCGCCTCATCGTGCTGCCACAGGCGCTGCGGATCATCATTCCGCCGCTGACATCGCAATACCTGAACCTGACGAAGAATTCGTCGCTCGCGGTCGCGATCGGTTATGCCGATCTGGTCGCGGTCGGCGGAACGATCCTCAATCAGACCGGCCATTCGATCGAGATCATCGGCATCTGGATGCTGCTCTATGTGTCGACCAGTCTGGCCACATCGCTGTTCATGAACTGGTTCAATGCCAAGATGGCTTTGGTGGAGCGCTGAGATGGCTGAGAACATTGCTTATGTACGCACCCAGGCCATCGCTGCGCAAAGCGCGCCGACGAATGACAAGACTGCCTGGGGGTGGGCGCGCCGGAACTTATTTGCGTCGATAAAGGATACGATCATCAGCGTGGTCGTCATTCTCGTCATCGTCTGGTTCGTGGTGTCGGTCTTCGACTGGCTTTTCATATCGGCCATCTGGAATGGACCCGACCGCACCGCTTGCGCGACGATTGCCCAGGGCGGCACACGACCGGACGGATGGAGTGGTGCCTGCTGGGCCTATGTCGGCAACTGGTTTACCCAGTTCATGGTCGGCTCCTATCCACGCGATCAGCTGTGGCGTCCGATCCTGGTTGCGCTTCTGTTCGTCGGGCTGCTGGTGCCGTTTCTGATGCCCGCGTTTCCGCGCAAGGGTCTGAACGCCATTCTCCTGCTGGTCGCTCTGCCGATCGTCGCCTATTTTCTGCTGCTCGGCGGCTGGTTTGGCCTTTCTCCGGTCGAAACCACCAATTGGGGTGGGCTGATGGTGACACTGATCCTGTCCTTTGTGGGCATCGTCGTGTCACTGCCTGTCGGCATCCTGCTGGCCCTCGGGCGGCGTTCGAAGATGCCGATCCTCAAAGCAGCCTGTGTCGCCTTCATCGAGCTTATCCGCGGTGTGCCGCTGATCACCGTGCTGTTCATGGCCAGCGTGCTTTTGCCGATTTTCCTTTCGCCCGGTACCAATATCGACAAATTCCTGCGCGCGCTGGTCGGCGTTTCGATATTCGCATCGGCCTACATGGCCGAAGTCATTCGCGGCGGGCTTCAGGCGATTCCGAAGGGGCAGTACGAAGGCGCTGACGCCCTCGGCTTGAACTTCTTCCAGAAAATGACTTTCATCATCATGCCGCAGGCGATCAAGCTGGTCATTCCGGGTATCGTCAACACCTTCATCGGCATGTTCAAGGATACGTCGCTGGTATCGATCATCAACATGTATGACCTGCTCGGCATCGTCAAAGCCAGTTTCGGCGACGCTCGCTGGGTCACGCCAGTGACGCCGTTGACCGGACTGATCTTTGCCGGATTTACGTTCTGGCTGTTCTGCTTCGGCATGTCGCGCTATTCAGCATTCGTCGAGCGGCGCCTCGACACCGGACACAAACGATAACAAAAGGGGAAATCCATGGCTGAAGCCGCTCAAAAAATGACCGTTTCGACGACGGAAATTGCCGTCGACATCGTCGGCATGAACAAATGGTACGGCGAATTCCATGTGCTGCGTGACATCAATCTCAAGGTGATGAAGGGCGAGCGCATCGTCATCGCCGGCCCGTCCGGCTCCGGCAAGTCGACGATGATCCGCTGCATCAACCGGCTGGAAGAGCACCAGAAAGGTCGGATCGTCGTCGACAACATCGAACTGACCAACGATCTCAAGCGCATCGACGAGGTGCGGCGCGAAGTCGGTATGGTGTTCCAGCACTTCAACCTCTTCCCGCACCTGACGATCCTGGAAAACTGCACCCTCGCACCGATCTGGGTGCGCAAGATGCCGAAGAAGCAGGCCGAGGAAGTTGCCATGCACTTTCTCACCCGGGTGAAAATCCCCGAACAGGCGAAGAAATATCCCGGCCAGCTTTCCGGCGGCCAGCAGCAGCGCGTGGCGATCGCACGTGCGCTCTGCATGCGGCCGAAGATCATGCTGTTTGACGAACCGACCTCGGCGCTGGACCCGGAAATGGTCAAGGAAGTGCTCGACACCATGGTGGGACTTGCAGAAGAAGGCATGACCATGCTCTGCGTCACCCACGAAATGGGCTTTGCCCGCCAGGTGGCGAATCGGGTGATCTTCATGGACCAGGGCCAGATTGTCGAGCAGAACGAGCCTGGCCAGTTCTTCGACAACCCCCAGCATGAACGGACGAAGCTGTTCCTCAGCCAGATCCTGCATTAGTTTTGACGGATATCAATCTGCGGAGGCCAAGTAACGGCCTCTGCAGAAAATTCCGGTTAAAGATCGATTTCCCCCCAAACAAAGTCGAAAACGTAAAGCTTTGGCGTGCTAGGCATTGGCGCGCCAACGAGGGTATTTGGGGGAAACATGACAAAATCCAAATCTACATCAATGGTCTCGGCATTTCTGCTTTCCCTGGGACTGAGCGTCGCCATCCTGGCGCCCTCTGCTGTGGACACGCGGGCTGAGACGCGGGCCGAATTCCAGGCCAAGAAGCTCAATGCCGACCAACTGCTGCGCAAGCAGCAGGAATCGATCGCCTTCATCTACAAGGCGTTCAAGCAATTGCCGAAGCCAGAGCGCGGCAAGAGCGCACCCTTCCTGAAATCGCTCGCCTCGACCATGAAGGCGATCAAAGTGGTCAAGCAGGCTGCGCAGGCGAAGGACAGCAAGGCCTTGGCAGCCTCGTTGCCGAAGCTCGGCCAAGAGATCGCCCAGCTCAACCAGACCTATCGCCTGGCCAATCTGAAGGACAAGAAGGTCGGGATCGGCGTCGATACGCTGAACAAGGCCTGGCGCGCCTATCTGAAGCGCGTCAAGGGCGGCAAGGCGGCCAATGACAAGGATCTCGCCAAGTCGAATGGCCGGCGCATCCACGACATGCAGCGCCATCTCGACAAGATGGCCGCCAACAAGAAGGCGACCAAGCGCCAGCAGGCCGAGATCAACCGCCTGCGCAAGCTGCTTGCCAAGGCAGAGAATGCCAATCGCCTCGCAAACCAGCAATGGTACACGGCCTTCATCCTGGCCGACTTCGCCGGCTATTATGCCGGCTACTATTATTACTATGCCGCCTATGAACCGGCTTACGTCTCGTTCTACGCCGATTCGTGGCAGTATTACTCCGAACAGGTCAGCTACAGCTATTCCGAATCCTCCTCCTACTATGAATCCTATTCCTGGGCATCCTACGAGGAATCAGTCGAGACGAGCGAAAGCTACGACTTCGAGCAGACGTCGGAAGAATATAGCTCGTTCGAATCGGAATACGAGCAGACCGAGGAAACGACCGAGGCTTCGGTCGAGCAGGAATACCAGGCAACCGACGAAGACAAGGCGATCGACACCGCCGAAGACCATGATGACAACGAGAAGATCGATGACGTCGGCGACAATCCCGATCCGGAAGCGGATGCACAGTCCAATGTCGAAGACAACGATCAGGCGACAGATGACCAGTCCTACCTGAACGATAACGAAAGCGAGGATGCAGCCGCTCCGGACGAAGCCGATGAAGACAATGCAGCCCCTGCCGATAATGACAACGATCAGGCTGCGCCGGACGACAACAACGACAACAACGACCAGGCCGCTCCTGACGACAACAAWGACGATCAGGCGGCACCCGACGATAACAACGACGATCAAGCCGCGCCGGACGACAACAATGACGACCAGGCGGCACCGGATGATGGCGGTCAGGACGATCAGGCCGAGCCGGAGGACAATGGCGGTGATGATTCCGCGCCGGATGATGGCGGTGGCGATGATTCCGGTGGTGACGACGGCGGCGGTGACGATGATGGCGGCTGAGCCGTCACCGACCTGACAATACAAAAGGGGCGCGGCTGATCACCGCGCCCCTCTTCTTTGATGGTTGATAAATTACTTGAAGGCGTTGAGGTCACGCACCGCGCCGCGGTCGGCGCTGGTGGCGAAGGCCGCATAGGCCTTCAGCGCCGTCGTCACATTGCGCTTGCGCGGAGCCTCCGGCTTCCAGCCGAACGCATCCTGCTCTGCACGGCGGGCGGCAAGCGTTGCTTCGTCGACGGCAAGCGTGATCGTCCGATTGGGGATGTCGATCTCGACGCGGTCGCCTTCGCGGACGAGGCCGATCAGGCCGCCATTGGCGGCTTCCGGCGAGACATGGCCGATCGACAGGCCCGACGTGCCGCCGGAGAAACGGCCGTCGGTGATCAGCGCGCAGGCCTTGCCGAGACCCTTGGACTTGAGATAGCTGGTCGGATAGAGCATTTCCTGCATGCCTGGCCCGCCCTTCGGCCCCTCGTAGCGGATGACGACGACATCGCCTTCAACCACTTCATTGGAGAGGATGCCCTTGACGGCCGCGTCCTGGCTCTCGAAGACCTTTGCCGGACCGGAGAATTTCAGGATGCTTTCATCGACGCCGGCCGTCTTGACGATGCAGCCATCGACGGCAAGGTTGCCCTTGAGCACGGCAAGACCGCCATCCTTTGAGAATGGGTGCTCGACCGAGCGGATGACGCCCTTTTCGCGGTCAGTGTCGAGATCGTCCCAGCGCGCTTCCTGGCTGAAGGCCACCTGCGTGGGAATGCCGCCAGGGGCAGCACGATAGAAATTGCGTACCGACTCGCTGTTGGTGCGGGTGATGTCCCAGCGGTCGATGGCGTCGCCGAGCGTCGCCGAATGCACGGTGACGCAGTCGCGGTTGAGCAGGTTGCCACGATCGAGCTCGCCGAGGATCGACATGATGCCGCCGGCGCGATGCACGTCTTCCATATGCACGTCGCTTTTGGCCGGCGCCACCTTGGAGAGGCAGGGTACCCGGCGCGACAGCGCGTCGATATCGGCCATGGTGAAATCCACCTCACCCTCATGCGCGGCGGCAAGGATGTGCAGCACGGTATTGGTCGAGCCGCCCATGGCAATGTCGAGCGCCATGGCATTTTCGAAAGCCTTCTTGTTGGCAACGGAGCGCGGCAGGATCGATGCATCGTCCTGTTCGTAATGACGCCGGGCCAGATCGACGATCAGATGACCGGCCTCGACAAACAGGCGCTTGCGATCGGCATGGGTGGCTAGCGTCGAGCCATTGCCTGGCAGCGACAGGCCGAGCGCTTCAGTCAGGCAGTTCATCGAATTGGCGGTGAACATGCC
>NZ_JBFUFK010000013.1:0-161100 GCF_056403475.1 Rhizobium sp. P2_G9
CATCTCCCCCTCAAGGGGGGAGATTGATGCGCGGCTGCCGCTCGCCCCGATCTCGAAGTTAGGAGTGGAGGCCGGAGCGTGCCCCCAGCCAATCTCCCCCCTTGAGGGGGAGATGCCCGGCAGGGCAGAGGGGGGTAACTCCGATCTCAGCGCTTCTGCAGCTTCAGCTTCTTGCGAACGTCTGCCGGCCCGATGATCTTGGCGCCCATACCCTCGATAACCCCGACGGCCTTTTCGACCAGCTGGGCATTGGTGGCGAACTCACCCTTGCCGATATAGAGATTGTCTTCGAGGCCGACGCGGACATTGCCGCCGGCGAGGATGGCTGCGGCCGGGTAGGCCATCGCATCACGGCCGATGGCGAAGGCCGAGAAAGTCCAGTCCGAGGGTATGTTGTTGACCATTGCCATGAAGGTGTTGAGGTCATTGGGCGCGCCCCACGGAACCCCCATGCAGAGCTGCACCAGCACCGGATTCTCGATCAGGCCTTCCTGGACCAGCTGCTTGGCGAACCAGAGATGGCCGGTGTCGAAGGCTTCGATTTCCGGACGGACGCCCAGGTCGGTCATCAGCTTGGCCATGGCGCGCAGCGTGCCGGGCGTGTTGGTCATCACATAGTCGCCGAGCGAGAAATTCATCGTGCCGCAATCGAGCGTGCAGATTTCCGGCAGGCATTCGGCAACATGGGAGACGCGCTCGGTGGCGCCGGCGAGGTCGGTTGCCGGGTTGAGCGGCAGCGGATTTTCCGGGCTGCCGAAAATGATATCGCCGCCCATGCCGGCGGTCAGGTTGAGCACCACATCGGTGTCGGCCTGGCGGATGCGGTCGGTGACTTCCTTGTAGAGCGAATTCAGGCGCGAGGGGGCGCCGGTTTCGGGATCGCGCACGTGGCAATGGACGATTGCGGCACCGGCCTTGGCGGCATCGATGGCTGAATCGGCGATTTCCTTCGGCGAGCGCGGCACAAGGCGCGACTTGCCGGCAGTGTCACCCGAGCCGGTGACGGCGCAGGTGATGAAGACTTCACGGTTCATGGTGAGCGGCATTTCGAAAACCTCCCTCGGAGCAGCTTGGCGGCAATTAGGCCAGTGCTTGCGTTTCTTTGCTTTGCAGTTTCGGCAGAATTCTATACATAATCGGAAGCTTGCGGAGCCTCCATGTTCGACCATCCCGACCGGCCATTGGAAATCGATATCCTCGCCTTCCCCGAAACGACAGTGCTGCTGCTCGCGTCGGTGTTCGAACCGCTGCGCGCCGCCAACCGCGTCGCCGGCCAGACGCTCTATAGCTGGCGGCTGTTCAGCCCCGACGGCAAGCCGGTAGAGACCACGGCGCATATCAACATCTCGGTCGATGGCGCCTTCCGGCCCGACAAGGATGAAAATCCGCTGTTCGTCGTCTCCAGCTACAACTGGCGGCGTAACAATATCGCGCCGATGAAGATGGCGCTATCGCGAACCGCCCGCCACCGCTCGATGATCGCCGGCATCGAATCCGGCACATGGCTGATGGCCGAGGCGAGCCTGATCGATGGCCACCAGGTCAGCGTCCACTGGGAGGACCGCGATGAATTTGCCGGCCGCTATCCGCAGATCAATGTGGTCAAGGAACGCTTCGTCATCGACCGCAAGCGCATGACATCCGGCGGCTCGCTGCCGACGATCGACATGATGCTGGAAATCATCCGCCGCCGGCAGGGCTATTCGCTGGCGCTCGAAGTGTCGCGCGCCTTCCTCTATGAGCGCGATGCCGGCGCCGGTCCGCTGCCGTCGCCATCCGGCAGTTCCGGCGAGATGGACAAGCGTCTGGTGCAGGCGGTGCGGCTGATGGAGGAAAGCGTCGACCAGCCGTTTTCGCTGGAGCGGCTGGCGAAGCGTACCGGCATCAGCGCGCGCCACCTGCAAAGCCTGTTCAACGAAAGTTTCGGCGTCTCGCCGCATGTGCATTACCTCGCGCTTCGGCTCAATACCGCGCGGCGCAAGGTGATCGAAAGCCGCGCTTCCTTCGCCGACATCGCCGCTTCGGCCGGCTTCAATTCGGCCTCGGCCTTCTCCCGCTCCTATCGCGCCCAATTCCGCGAGAGCCCGTCTGAGACGCGCAAGCGGCTGAGAGCCGGCGGCTGAGCGCTGGCGGTCAAGCGCTCTCTCACAGCAAAGAAATCTACCGAGCGGGATTGATCTTCCTTATCGTTTCTGGGATATTGACTGAACAGACATTCAATAAGAATCATATATTCTATTGTAAAACAGTCTGTTGAGGTAATGTCTTAAATTTGCACGGGAGGCGATCATGGCTGCGAAACGGGAAGAGATCGAGATGGAAGAGAGCCCTTCCGCCATCGAGGCGATTGCCGAGAAGCATCTCGTGCAGCCCTGGCCAGTGGCCGGCTCGATCGGCGCGGAAGCGCGCGGCCTGATCGAAAGCGGCGACGGCATCTATGTCACCGACAGTGCCGGACGGCAGCTGATCGACGGCCCCGCCGGCATGTGGTGCGTCAATGTCGGCCATCGCAACAAGGAGCTGGCGCAGGTCATGTTCGACCAGGCGATGGCGCTTTCCTATAATTCGCCCTGGTATACGACCAACGAGCCGTCGGCGCTTTTGGCCGAGCGGCTGGCAGGCCATGCGCCTGCGGGCATGAACCATGTGTTCTACACGACCGGTGGTTCCTCGGCGGTGGAGACGGCCTTCCGCTTCCTGCAATTCTACAACAATGTCCGGGGACGGCCGGAGAAGAAGCTGATCGTCAGCCGCGAGGGCGCCTATCACGGCTCGACCTATCTCGCCGCCTCGATGAATGGCCGGCCGCGCGACCAGGACTGGATGGACAGCGCCAAAGAGTTGGTGATCAAGCTCTCCTGCCCGAATCCGTTCCGCAGGCCGAAGGGCATGACTGTGGAGGCCTTCACCGATTTCCTGATCGACGAATTTCGCTCGACGATCGAGCGGGTCGGCGCCGACAAGATCGGAGCCTTCATCGGCGAGCCGATCATGGCGTCTGGCGGCGTGATCGTGCCGCCGCCAGGCTATCTGCCGCGCATGCGGGCGCTCTGCACCGAGCATGACATTCTCTATATTTCCGACGAAGTGGTGACCGCCTTCGGCCGGCTCGGGCATGTCTTCGCGTCGAAGGATGAGTTCGGTATCGAGCCGGATATGATCACCTTCGCCAAGGGCGTGACCTCGGGTTATTTCCCGCTTGGCGGCGTGATGATCCGCTCGAAACTGTTCGAGGAATTGCGCCAGTCCAACCATCCGGATGCGATGTTTGCGCATGGCCTCACCTATTCCAGCCATCCGATCGGCTGTGCGGTGGCGCTCAAAAATCTCGACATGCTGGAAAACGGTCTGCTGGAGCGGACGCGGACGATTGCGCCGCATTTCCAGAGCCGGTTGAAGGCGCTCGAAGAATTGCCGCTGGTGGGTGAGGTCCGTGGCGTCGGGCTGATGGCGAGCATCGAATGCGTCGCCGACCATGTCAGCAACAATCCGCTGGCGCTCGATCTCGAAGTGGGAAAACGCATCGACAAGCACTGCCAGGAGCTTGGCCTCCTGGTGCGGCCGCTGATCAATATGTGCGTGATGAGCCCGCCGTTGACGATCTCGGAAAGCCAGATCGATCAGATGGCCGACATCCTGCACAAGAGCATCGTCATGACGCAGGATGAGCTCAGCCGTGAGGGGCTTTGGAAGGGCTGACCATTCTACTCTTCTTCGAGTGGCCGCGGGACAGGCGAGGCGCGGCGAATATTCGCCAGCCATCGCCGCAGCACTGGCGCGCCGATCAACAGGTAGAATCCGAATAGCCAGTTGGCGATCGGCGTCAGATAGAGGTGAGCCGGAATCGGGATCGGTATCTCCAGCGCGCGTGGCTGTGTCTGAAATAGGAAATCCATGAGATAGATTGTTTCGCGCATCGCTGTGACGAGCACATAGGCGCCTGTGGCGCTGAAGACGATGGCTTGTAGGTCGTCGAATTTCAACGGCGTTTCGGCAAAAGTCTCGTTCGATTTCGGCGTCATGTGATCCACAATGGCTTCTGCGAGCCAGTAGATCAGCATCAGGGGAATAAACAGCAGGGTCCCCGCAGCAATGAAAGACCAGCGCACTGTCGTTCCCGCCGACACGTCGATCAGGCGCATGATCAATTCGAGGGCAAGCAACAGCATCAAAGTTTTGACGAGAACGACAAGGCCGGATCGAATTGTCATCATTTGCAAATATCCATTTCCTGCAAACTATTGGTGTGGACCATAGCAGCGCAAACCTATCGGTCAATCCGCTTGGCTGGACGGCTGGCTGACGATAAGGATTTGCGGCGTATCAACAGAGAAGTTCCGCAATGCAGTATCAATCCATTTCGCTTTCCGGCGAACTGACGGCCGAAGGCCATATCCTCACCCAGCGTGTCTATTACGAAGACACGGATTTCTCCGGCGTCGTCTATCACGCCCGCTACCTGCATTTTCTCGAGCGCGGCCGCACCGATTTCCTGCGCTGCCTCGGCATCGATCAGAGCAAGGTGTCGACGGGAGAGGAAAGCCTTGTCTTCGTTGTGCACCGCATGGAGATCGATTTCAAACAGCCGGCGCGGATGGACGACGTGCTGACGATCCGCACCGTGACGGAGAAGGCAGCCGGCGCCAAGCTGATCCTCGACCAGGAAATCCGCCGCGACGGGACATTGCTGATCGCCGCGCACGTCATCGTCGCCGTCATCAATGGCCGTGGCCGGCCGCAGCGGCTGCCGGCGCCGCTGGTTGCCCAGTTCTCTGCTTTTGGCGCTCAATCGCCCGCCTGAGCAGGCGTGTTCCGTTGGGAACAGCAGGACGGTCCGATCTGTGCGAAAACCATCTCAAGTTAAGTGCGACCGTTTTGAGATGGGATGGCGGTGATGGACAGGTTCTTTGTCGGGTTGGTTGCTGCAGCAGGTGCTGCGTTTGCGGCTCTCGGCCCCGCCGGAAGTGACCTGACCACCGCCGCCACCTCGTCCCGACAGGACGCTGCCAATTCGGTCCGGCTCGCCTGGAGGACGGACGCCTCCACGCCTGGATGCCGGGTGGAAATGCGCTGGCGGCGCGATTATTCCGGCCAGCCCTATCTGAACAAAGTCCGCATCTGCGCTTGATCCCCGTTCACAAAGCGCAGATCGCCCTGAAGCCCGGTCCGCCCGCCCTGCTGGACCGGGCTTCCTCTTTGCCCTCATCAACTCGTTCCGTCTGGCAAGTCATCCCGCGTAAAATCGCCGGATTGTATTCTTCGATGTTCACCGCAATAGTTGAAATGCGATGCTCGTCGCGTTATGCTCCAAGCGCGCGCCACCGTTATTTTTCCGTCGAGAGCGCTTTGTAGAAGCCTCTCCCGAAGGTGAGTGCGGCAATTGTGGGTATGTCTGCTGGAAATCGCGAGAGGGGATTAATCTCATGGGGACGAAAAAGCGCTTTCGCAATTGCGTATCGACAGGCCTTGCCGCCATGCTGGCGGCGGCCACGCTGGTTGCTCCCGTCAATCTGAACGCTGCTCCACACGATGTCGGCAAGCGGCCGCCGGGACAGTTCGATTATTATGTCCTGGCGCTGTCGTGGGAGCCCGGCTTCTGTGCCACGAACCATGGGCACCAGAAGGAGTGCAGTTCTCCGAAGGGCTTTGTCCTGCATGGGCTCTGGCCGCAGATGGAAGGCGGGGCATATCCGACCTCCTGCAGCCAAACAGCCCTCAGCGATGCTGAGCACGAACAATGGGCTGACATCTATGCCGACCCATCGCTCATCGATCACGAATGGCCCAAGCATGGTACGTGTTCCGGTCTGTCGCCCTCCGATTATTTCAAATTGTCGGAGGCCGACGTGAAGGCCGTCGTGATTCCCGATGAATTCCGTACTCCCAAAAAGCTCAAGAAGGGTGACTCTGCGGAGATCAAGAAAGCCTTTATCGCCGCCAATCCAGGCATGACCGCTACGGGACTATCGGTTGTGGCCAAGAAAAAAACCGTCGTCGAACTCGATATCTGCGTCACCAAAGAGGGTAAGTTTCGGCCCTGTTCATGATCGAGCCTGGGCGACTTGTGCCTCCAAGCCTGGTTGCCGGGTGGAAATGCGGTAGGCTTTCAAGTCAGGCGGACTGCGGAGACAAAAGACGGGCGGCGGTAAAGTGGTCGGTGATCAGCGTATCGATGACACCGATTCGCAATGCACCGGCGATCGCTTCCGTCTTCTTGGCGCCGCCGGCCACCGCGATAACGCGCTTCACATGGGACAGGTCTTCCATAGGTAACCCGACCACGCGCTCGTCCAGCGGCGTCTTCACCGATTTCCCATGTCTGTCGAAGAACCGCAGCGAGATGTCGCCAACCGCGCCGGCCTCGGCAAGATCGGCCAGTTCACGCTGGGAGAAGATGTTTCCCGAACGCGTCAGCAGTTCCGACGGCTCGACGGCGCCGATGCCAACGATCGCCAGGCTGATGCTGCTGAAGAGGTCCATGGTCTCACGCACATAGGGATCGGATGTCATCAGCAGTTTGGCTTCCCGGGACGTGGTCACGCCTTGCACCGGCAACAGCTTGGGCTCCGCTCCGGTCAGCTTTGCAAGCCGCGTGGTGAGCTGAGTCGCATGGGTCTGCACGGAGGGGTCGCCCATTCCCCCCAGCGTCTGAACGACATATTTTGCCTGCGCGCTCTTCTGCGGATGAATGTTCTCGACCATCTTGAAAATGGTCTGGCTCCAGCTCGAAACGCCGATGATCTCGCCGGGAACAAGCGTCATTTCGAGGAGGTGAGCTCCAGCTTCGCCGATCCGCGCCATGATCGCGCCATCGCGATCTTCCGAGCACTCGACGACGATCGCCTCGGGGAGATTGAAGCGCTCGCGGAGACCGTTTTCAAGGTCGATGAAGGTGCCGGCGGGAGGAATGACGCTGGTGCGGACGATGTCTTCCGCTTCGGCCTTTTTCAGCATCCGGGAGACTGTGGCCTGGGAGAGATGCAGGTGTTCGGCGATCTCCGCCTGACGTTTGTGCTCGATATGATACATCTGAGCGACGCGAGCAATCAGGCGCAGTTCGTTCAGACGACTCATACATTCCCCCGGCTGAATTTTTATTCACTCTTAGTCCCAGCGCGCACAAACGTCGAGCGATCAATTGCATCGTACCAAGTGTCGAGTTTTCTCGATTGTTCGCTGTCCTCAGGCCCGATTTCGACGCCGTTTCTCGGCAACCTGGCAATGGCGTCCATGCTCTCCCAGATCCCCAGCGACAGGCCGGCGAGATAAGCCGCTCCCAGGGCCGAGACTTCGGGTGCCTCGCGCTGGATGACAGGATGCCGCAGCACGTCGGCCACGCATTGCATGAGGAAACGGTTCTGGCTCGGCCCGCCGTCGACATAGAGTGCGCCAAAGCCATGGCCGAACTGGCTCTGCATCGCGGCGAAGACATCCCTCACCTGGAAGGCGATCGAGTCGGTGACGGCGCGTGCCATCTGCGCCCGCGTGGTGCTGAAATTGATCTGCGAGAACAATGCTCTTGCATCAGAATTCCAATAGGGAGCACCGAGGCCGACGAATGCCGGCACGAATCCCGGGCCATCGGGTCCAGCCGTGGCCGCGAGTTCGACCAGGGAAGCGACATCCGGCAGGCCCAATATCTCGGCCATCCATGGAAGGCTCGCGGCGGAAACCAGGATATTGCCTTCGAAGGCGAATGTCGGCTTGCCGTTGATCCGCCACGCCACCGTGGTGGTGATGCCTTTCTGCGGAGCGATGAAGTTGGGCAACGTCGTCATGACAGACGAGCCGGTGCCGAAGGTGATCTTTCCGTCGCCGGTGTTGAAGGCGCCGTGACCGAACAATGCCGCGTGACTGTCGCCGATTGCCGAACGGATCGGCGTGCCATTGGGCACGCCGGGTACATTCAGCGTTGTGCCAAAATCGGCGGCGCTGTCCAGCACCAGGGGAAGCGCATCCTTGTTCACGTCGAAAAGCGCACACAGCTTGTCGCTCCAGACTTGGGCATTGAGGTCGAAGAGCTGGCTTCTTGCTGCATTGGACGCGTCGCAAACGTGCTKCCTGCCCGCGGTCAGACAATGGATCAGCCAGCTGTCGATCGTGCCCAATCGCAGCTTGCGGCCTCTTGGCGCCTGTTCGAGCAGCCAGCGCATTTTCGGGCCGGGAAACATCGGATCAAGCGGCAGCCCGGTGAGCATCTGCACGCGCGGCTGATGGCCTGCATCGATAAACCGGGCGCAATCCGCCGCGGTTCGGCGGCACTGCCAGCTCAAGACCGGGCCGAGCGGTTTCCCCGTCTCGGCATCCCAGATCGTCACCGATTCCCGCTGGTTGGAAATGGCGACAGCTTCGACCACGGCGTCCGGCTTCGCTGCCAGACAGGCCTGGATCGCCTCGCAGACCGATTCCCAGATCCTCTTCGGGTCCTGCTCGACCCAGCCGGGTTGGGGATAGGAAATGCCGACCGGCGACGATCCGCGCGCCAGCAGCTCTCCCGTGGTGGACACCAGAAGCGCCTTGGAATTGGTCGTGCCTTGATCGATTGCGAGAATGGCCCGCATGAATTCTCTCCTCCAACGCGCGAGGGCGCGAATGAACGCGCCCCGTCAGTCCGCTAAAGCGCGTCGGCATATTTATGGATCAGGTGACGCGCTTTATCTGTTTGTTTTTGCGCATGTCGTTGTCCCGAAACCGGGAGCCCCTTTCGGGCGACATGTGTTGCAATCCAATTTCACTTGCGCCTGATCAGCTCGGCGGCAGCGTCAGCAATCGACGCCGGAGCCATGCCGAATTCATCAAGCAGGAATTCTGCGGACCCGGTCGGCGCAAAGATACCCGGCACGCCAAGACGTTTCATCGGCACCGGCACATTGTCCACGACAACTTCCGCCACGGCGGAGCCGAGACCGCCAAAGATCGAGTGTTCCTCAGCCGTCAGAATCGCGCCGGTCTCGTTTGCGGCCGCGATGATTGCGGTTTCATCGATCGGCCGGACGGTAGCCATGTTGAGGACGCGGGCTTCGATGCCGCGTTGCGCCAGGATGTCGGCAGCCTTGAGGATGCGATGCGTCAACGTTCCGTTGGCAATCAGGGTCACGTCCGCGCCTTGGCGGAGGAGGTTGGCCTTGCCGACCTCGAACCTGTGTCCTTGCGGAAGCAGGTCCGGGACGCCGACGCGCGAAAGGCGCAGGAAGCAGGGGCCGGCATAGCTCGCGGCCCATTCGATGGCTGCAGCGGTCTCGATCCGGTCACAGGGCGCGATCACCGGCAGGTTCGGAAGCACGCGGGTCCAGGCGAAATCCTCGATCGAATGATGCGTCGGTCCAAGCTCGCCATAGGCCATGCCGGAGGAAATGCCGACCAGCTTCACATTGGCGTTGGAATAGGCGATGTCGGCCTTGACCTGCTCGAGCGAACGGCCCGTCAGGAAGGGGGCCGCGCCGCACACGAAAGGCAGCATGCCGCCATTGGCGAGACCGGCGCCGACACCGACCATGTTCTGCTCGGCAATACCGACATTGACCAGGCGTTCGGGAAACCGGGCCTTGAAACCGGTCAGTTTCGACGATCCGACGGAGTCGTTGCACACGGCGACGACCTTGTTGTTCTCGGCCGCCAGTCGCTCCAGGGTCGCGGCGAAAGCGTCACGGCAGTCATGAAGACCCTCTGCAGGAACATGCGCGTTCATCAAATCGCCTCCGAAAGTTCTGCGACAGCAATCTCGTATTGTTCCTTGCTCGGCACTTTGTGATGCCATTCGACACGGTCCTGCATGAAGCTGATGCCATGTCCCTTGTTCGTATGGGCGACAATGCAATGCGGGCGAGGGGTGCGCGTTTCGAGCGCCGGAACCACCTCGGCCATCTCGTTGCCGTTGATCTCGGTCACGTCCCAGCCGAAGGCCTCGAGCTTCGGACGAAGCGGCGCCAGATCGTTGGTTTCCGCCAGTGCCGCGCCCTGCTGGAAGCGGTTATGGTCGACGATCAGGGTCAGATTGTCCAACTTGAATTGACTGGCAGCCATGATGGCTTCCCAGTTGGAGCCTTCCTGCATCTCGCCGTCGCCGGTCATGACATAGGTGTGATAGGCAGCCCCCGAGAGCTTCGCCGCTTTCGCCATGCCCACGGCGACGGGCAGGCCATGCCCGAGCGGGCCGGTATTGGTTTCGACGCCCGGCACCTTGTTGCAGTTCGGATGACCGTTGAGCCGGGAATGGGGCTTGAGGAAGGTCGAGATTTCCTCTTCCGGAATGAAGCCGCGCTTCGCCAGCGTCACGTAGAGGGCGCACGCCGTGTGACCCTTGGAGAGCACGAAGCGATCCCGTTCCGGCAGGCGCGGCTCTTTCGGATCGACCCTGAGGACGCGGAAATAGAGCGCGGTCATGATGTCGATCGCCGACATTTCCCCGCCGATATGGCCCGCGCCCGCTTCGAACACCGCCTGAAGATCACGCAAACGGATTTGCCGCGCAACGCGCTTAAGCTCCTCCAGTTCCATATTTCCGCTCCTGCATATTTATTCAGTATGTTATATTTTTGCGAGAAACGTGCATTAGTCAAGTCCCTCGTCAATATTTTACGTTGCGAGGCGGGCATTTGCCGGTGGCGGATTTTTGATTGACAGTCCAAATCGGACCTGTTAGTGCATTTTCCAGCAGATGTGAATAAATATTCTAAACTGCCGCCTTATTCAGGATAGCCGAGCTACGGGAGGAACCATGGCAGCGGTTAGCGTCAATGAACAAGCACAAGTGACAAAGAGAAAGCCGCTGGCCTGGCTGCGTGGAGCGACCGGCCCGCTGATCGGCTTGATCGCGCTGTGCCTGTTCCTGAGCGTTGCAACGGACAAATTCCTCTCCGTCCACAATGGCCTCAACATCCTCGATCAGATTACCGTCCTCGGTATCATGGCCGTCGGCATGACATTCGTGATCCTGATCGGCGGCATCGATCTGTCCGTCGGCTCGGTGATCGCGCTGTCGATGATGGTGATGGGCTGGACGGCGAATGTCGCCGGATTTCCCATGGGTGTCGGCATGGCCGTGGCGCTCGTCGCCTCGGCCGTCAGCGGTCTGATTGTCGGAATCATGATCACCCAGTTCCGCGTGCCGGCCTTTATCGCGACACTGGCGATGATGTCGGCGGCGCGTGGCGTTGCTTCGATGATCACCGACGGCCAGCAGATCGTCGGCTTTCCGGACTGGTTCATGATGCTGGCTATCGACCGGCATTTCGGCGTGCTGACGGCGACCGTTTTTCTGATGCTTGTCGTTCTCCTGGTCGCCTGGCTGTTTCTGAGATTTCGCGCCGAAGGGCGGATGCTCTATGCCGTGGGTGGCAATCCGGAAGTCGCCCGTCTCGCCGGCATCAACGTCCAGCGCGTGACAATCTCAGTCTATATCGTCTGCGCTGTCCTGGCCGGACTTGCAGGCATCGTTCTGGCGGCCCGGCTGGACTCGGTTCAGCCTTCCAGCGGCCTCGGCTATGAACTCGACACCATTGCGGCTGTCGTCATCGGCGGAACGTCGCTGACCGGCGGGTCCGGTGGCATCGGCGGCACGCTGATCGGCGTGCTGATCATCGGCGTCCTGCGCAACGGTCTCAATCTCCTCAATGTCTCTCCCTTCCTGCAGCAGGTGATCATCGGCATCGTCATCGTGCTCGCCGTCGGTGCTGAAACGCTGCGCAAGCGGAGATCCTGAGATTTATGGGGCTTCGCCAGCCCCTTCGACGAATTCCTCTCCATGACGGAGCGGATAGAGGCCCGGGAAGGAGGGAATAGCTCCCCGGGATAGTTCAAACCAACGGAGGAAAAAATGAAATTCGCGCGTGTTCTCCTGGCCTCAGCGGCCGTATTGGCCCTGTCGCTCAACGCCGTGCAGGCAAAGGAAGTCAAGAAGCTCGGCCTCGCGGTCGCCAACCTGCAGGCCAATTTCTTCAACCAGATCAAGCAGGCCGTCGAAGACGAGGGCAAGAAGCGTGGCATCGAAGTCGTCACCGTCGACGCCAAGGGTGATGGCCCGACACAGGTCAATCAGATCCAGGACCTGCTGACGCAGAACATCGACGCCCTGATCTACATCCCCGCTGGTGCGGCTGCCGCAACCGTTCCGGTCAAGCTCGCCCGCACCGCCGGCATCCCGGTGGTCAATGTCGACCGTAACGCCGATGGCGCTCCCGGCGACACTTTCCTGGCGACGGACTCTGTGACCTCGGCCAAGGCGATTTGCAAATACATCATCGACAAGGCCGGCAATAAGGGCAAGATGGTCATCATCCATGGCCAGAAGGGCACGACGCCGGAAGTCGACCGCAGCAAGGGTTGTGGCGAAGTGATTGCCGCCAATCCGGGCGTCAAGGTCGTCGCCGAACAGTATTCGCAGATCTGGAGCCAGGACGAGGGTTTCCAGATCATGCAGAACATGCTGCAGGCCAACCCCGACGTGACTATCGTCTTTGCTGAAGCTGACGCTCTGGCGCTTGGCGCTGCCCAGGCGATCAAGGTCGCAAATCCGTCGCAGAAGATTGCCCTCGGCGGCTTTGACGGCGATACCGCGGCACTCAAGGCGCTGAAGAACGGCGTGTTCGACGTCACYGCGACGCAGCAGACCCAGAAAATGGGCCGTGATGCCGTTGCCAATGCGATCAAGATCGTCGCAGGCGAGAAGGTGCCGCCGATCCAGCTGATGGACGCGACGCTGACGACCAAGGATAATGTCGACGGCTTCATCGCCAACCATCCCTGATCGGCTACGGGAGATACGTTATGGCTGAGCCTGTTCTCACGCTCCGGGGCATTACGAAACGCTACGGCAGCCTGGACGTGGTCAAGAAAGTCGATCTTGATATTTACGCCGGGGAAGTCGTGGCACTCCTTGGTGAAAATGGAGCAGGCAAATCCACCCTGTCGGGCATCATTGCGGGCTCTCGCGATCCCTCCGAAGGAACAATGACCTGGTTGGGGCAACCCTATGCCCCGACCTCTCCAAGAGAGGCAATCGACAAGGGGATCGTACTGATCCACCAGGAGCTTCAGCTTCTGCCCGAGCTTTCGATTGCCGAAAATGTCTTCATTGGCCGCTGGCCGATGAAGAATGGCGTGCTGGATCGTGCGACCATGGTGCGGCGAGCGCAGGAGCAGCTCGCCCGCCTGAACCTTCATATTCCGGCAACGCGCAAGGTGGCCGGGCTTTCGACCGCCAATCAACAGCTGATCGAGATTGCCAAGGCGCTTGCCTTGAACGCCAAGCTGCTGATCCTGGACGAGCCGACGGCAGCCCTTGGCGGCGCGGAGACGGAAGCGCTGTTCGAGCAGGTGCGCAAGCTGAAATCCGAAGGCGTGGGGATCATCTATATCTCGCACCGCATGGAAGAGATAAAGCAGATCACCGACCGCATCGTCGTGCTGCGCGACGGCGAGCGCGTCAATGAATTTGCTGATAGCGCCACCCCGGTCCGCAGGATCGTCGAGAGCATGGTCGGGCGGCCGCTTGACCGGATGTTCCCCGCGCTCCCCGTGCCGCAGGATCGGCCTGTCCTGGAAGTGATCGGCCTGTCGTCCCCGGAAAAGTCCTTCAATGACATTTCTTTCAACGTCAAAGCTGGGGAAATTCTCGGTATTGCCGGCCTGATCGGTGCGGGCCGCACCGAACTGGTCCGGGCAATGACCGGGGCGGATCCGATCAGCGCCGGCCGCGTGCTGCTCGAAGGCAGGGAATTGAAGCTGAAAAGCCCCGCTGACGCCATCTCGCACGGCATCGTCATGGTGCCCGAGGACCGCAAGCTGCAGGGGCTGATCGTCTCGCACCAGATCGGCGAGAATCTTGCCTATGCCAATCTCGATCAGGTTGGCCGCCGCTGGATCACCGCGGAGGCGAAACGCCGGTTCGGCGACAAAGCCATCGCCAAATTCGGCGTCAAGGGCCGTGCCGGTCAGCCGGCGTCGGACCTGTCCGGCGGCAATCAGCAGAAGGTGGTGATCGCCAAGTGGCTGATGCGCGATCCCAAGGTCGTCGTGCTCGATGAACCGACGCGCGGCATCGACGTCGGCGCGCGTGCCGGTATTTATGACATTATCGTCAACCTGGCCAAAAGCGGCGTGGCGGTGATCGTCGTCAGCTCGGACCTGGAAGAGGTCCTGGGCATTTCCAACCGTATTCTCGTGCTGGCGCAAGGCAAGCAGGCCGGTATTCTCGACCGCGCCGAGGCAAACGACGTGTCCGTCATGGAACTAGCGACAATCTGATGCAATGAAAGGAACGAGTGGTGGCCGAAATCACGCTCAACGCCCCGAAACTTTTCGATCTCTCCGGCAATGTGGCGCTCGTCACCGGTGCCGGCAGCGGCATCGGCCAGCGCATTGCCATGGGCCTTGCCCAATGTGGAGCCGACGTTGCGCTCATGGATCGCCGCACCGATGACGGCCTGGCGCAGACCGCCGACTTCATCGCCAAGGCGGGCAGGAAATCCGTCCAGATCGCGGCCGACGTGACCAGCAAGGCCGCATTGGCCGATGCGATCAGCCGCACGGAGGCTGACCTCGGTGCGCTGTCGCTTGCCGTCAATGCCGCCGGCATCGCCAATGCCAATCCTGCCGAGGACATGGAAGAAGACCAATATCAGACCCTGATGGACGTCAACCTCAAGGGCGTCTTCCTCTCCTGCCAGGCGGAAGCGCGGGCGATGCTGAAGCACGGCAAGGGTTCGATCGTCAACATCGCCTCCATGTCGGGCGTGATCGTCAATCGCGGCCTGAGCCAGTGCCATTACAACGCCTCGAAGGCCGGCGTCATTCACTTGTCGAAGTCCATGGCGATGGAATGGGTCGGCCGCGGCGTCCGCGTCAACACCATCTCGCCCGGCTATACCGCGACACCGATGAACACACGGCCGGAAATGGTGCACCAGACAAAACTGTTCGAAGAGCAGACGCCGATGCAGCGGATGGCCAATGTCGACGAGATGGTCGGTCCAGCCGTGTTCCTCCTGTCCGACGCCGCGAGTTTTGTCACCGGTGTCGACCTGCTGGTCGACGGCGGGTTCTGCTGCTGGTGATCGTGATACGCAGGAAGATCGTTGCCGGAAACTGGAAATGAATGGCCTCTCATTCTCCCTAGCAGAGGTCATGGCGATGACGACCAAGGCGGACCGCTCTGATTGCAGCGTGGTCGTCATCCCCCTTTCAAGCTGATCGGCGGAGGCTGAAAGCCGCCGATTGCGCCGGTGTTGTCGATGCCCTGAGCGCCTGGATCCGGGCGCTTGACCGGCACTATCAGCCACGTGCCGTCCAACGGTTCAATCAATCGAAAAGGAGAACGCAATGTCCCGCTTTGACGGAAAGACGGTGGTGATCACCGGTGCCAGCCGTGGAATTGGAGCGGCAATTGCCCGGCGCTTCGCCCGCGAGGGCGCGAATGTCGTGGTCTCGGCCAATGAAGACAGCGTTCACGGCGTCGCCGACGCGATTAAGGCGGAGGGCGGCAAAAGCATCTCCTTCGTCGGCGATGTCACGGATGCCAAGAGCGTCGTTGCTCTCTACGACCGCGCGGAAGAGGCTTTCGGCGGCGTTGACGTCTCGATCCAGAATGCCGGCGTGATCACGATTGCCAGGTTGGAAGACATGACGGAGGCCGAATGGGACAAGGTCATGCTCGTCAACACCAAGGGCGTTTTCCTCTGCGCGCGCGAGGCAATCCTGCGCATCCGCAAGCATAAGCGGGGCGGGCGCATTATCAGCACCGCATCCGGCCAGGCGCGGCAAGGTTTTATTTTCACGCCGCACTATGCGGCTTCGAAAATGGGCGTGGTCGGGATCACCCAGAGCTTGGCCAAGGAAGTGGCGACCGAAAATATCACGGTCAACGCCTTCTGCCCGGGCATCATTGAAACCGACATGTGGGCCTATAACGACCAGGCCTGGGGTAAGCTGCTCGGCAATTATCAGCCCGGCGAACTGATGAAGGAATGGGTACAGAACATTCCGATGAAGCGCGCCGGGTCCGGCGATGACGTCGCGGGTCTGGTGACGTTCCTCGCCAGCGATGATGCCGCCTACATCACCGGGCAGACGATCAATGTCGATGGCGGCCTGATCATGTCGTGAATATTGTTGCGATCCGGAATGCTTTTGCGCATTCCGGACAATGGTTGGCGGATTCATTCTTGAAATCCGGGGTCCGTCGCGCTTATGTTTCAGATGTTCTCAGGGCGGGGCGAGATTCCCCACCGGCGGTATCAGGACCTGTCCTGGAGCCCGCGAGCGCTTTCGCCGTCGAGGTGAAAGGTCAGCAGACCCGGTGAGATGCCGGGGCCGACGGTATAGTCCGGATGGAAGAGGACACGTGGCTATGCTCCTGACAGGGAGCAGTGTTGCTTGTTCGCCCAAGGGAAAATGGGCGCATCTTTCGATGCGCTGGACCGTGCCGCGAGGCACACCCTTGAAAGGCAGAAGAATGAGTTTTGCAAAAATCGAAGACGCGGTTCGCGCAATCGCTCGCGGCGAAATGGTCGTGGTCGTCGATGACCAGGATCGTGAAAACGAAGGCGACATCGTCGTTGCCTCGGAAGCGGTGACGCCGCAGCATATCGCCTTTATGATGAACCATGCGCGTGGTCTTGTCTGCGTCGCCATGCAGGGCGAACGGCTGGATGCCCTCGATATCCCTCTGATGGTCGCCAACAACACGGAATCGCTGAAGACCGCGTTTACGGTCTCCGTTGATTACATCCCCGGCACGACCACCGGGATTTCCGCTGCCGATCGGGCAGCGACGGTTCGCGCGCTGCTGGACGAGAAATCCCGACCGGAAGATTTTGCCCGGCCGGGGCACATTTTTCCGTTGCGCGCCCATCCCCAGGGTGTTGCGGCACGTCCCGGCCATACCGAGGCGGCAGTCGAACTGGCACGGCTTGCCGGACTGAAGCCATCCGGCGTGATCTGCGAGGTGGCGAATGACGACGGCACTATGTCCCGGCTGCCGGACCTCGAGACGTTCGCCGAGCGTCATAATCTGCTGCTCGTCACGATCGAAGACCTGATCGCCTATGTCGGGTTCAGCCAGGCGGCGTGAACGGATAGCCGTGGCTGCTTGTGACTGGCTGCAGAAAGGGTGTGTGGCCGGTCGCTGACGCCGTCACAATTCTTTCGGGCCATGTGAGGACCTTGCCGGGCTTGGGGCGCCTCACGGCTAACGAGCTTGATCTCCAAGCATCCGGATGACCTTGATTTGATATGGAATAAGACGTGACGCAGACGCGCTTTAACTTGTGAGCTTGCGCTGCTAGCCAATCCACCGGTTCGCGAGAAAAACGCAACGGAGCGTGAAATGGCCGACGATGCAAAATTTGATAGGGAGTCTATAGAGGATGCATTCGACGAAATCGCCCAACTAGCGGCGCGGGTTGGTGTTGGAGATGGCGATCTACGGTGGCTCTTGCCTCGTATTGGCTTCGAATATCCGTGACTCTTCGGGCGACATAGATGCGGTCTATCTCAACCACCGGGATCAGGCCTACCAGATCGTGGATATCGTGACACAACGCCGACGTCTGCCGGAGGGATGGATGAATCAGGCAGCGAAGCAGTTCGCACCGCCCAAAGGGAATCCCGCTCCCCACCTCCTCCGGTTCAGAGACTATCCGAGAGGCGGGTATCCGGTCGGGCTGCGAATCTTCACTCCGTCACCGGAGTATCTCCTGGCGATGAAAGTTTTGGCCGACAGAGGAGAGGACGACACAAAAGGCCTCACGGATACGACCGATGCCATTGCGTYGATGAAGCTGACGGGCATCGACACATTTGAAAAGATTGTCGATCTCATGACCCAGTGCTATCCTAACATTCCGGGCGTCGTGCTTCCAATTGTGTCGCAGCGTATGAAGGCCAGGATCGAGGGCTTGGTGGATGAGTACAATGCATCGGACGAATCTGCTCCGACCTGGAACGCTGGCCGAGGCAGTCCGCTCACACCTTGAGACCGGCATCGAGTTTCGGTTTCCCCTTGCAGGTTTTCTGGACGGATTTTATCTCGACCACACGTGGCACGGGCGCAAAGAGCGTGTGATCGACGAGCCTCCGTTCAAGGGCGACGAGAGTTTCGATGCATTGGTCGGGGCCATCGGGGAACACCTTTGCCGCAGGTGGTCGCTGGGGCCGCCACCCGATTGGGTGGAAAATCCGATGCGGTTCCTGCGTCGCCCGCTTTTCCTGGGATCGGAAAGAATGAAGCCGTTTTATCTCGCGGAAAGTCCGAGCGCGTATAGGCGTCGGTTCATCTTCACCGAATTGGAGCCTCTTCGCCGTGCCCGGATGCCCAAGGATGCGGCGTGGTGGCAAGGGGAAGGCGTCCGCACGGGGCTGATACCGGAGCCGGGGGATGTTGAGACGACGCAGGCTGCTCCTGAATCGGAGTATGCCGGAACCGTCCCAAGCTGATAGGCACTTTGCAACCGCTCATCCTGGGCGGGTGCGACACTGATTTCGAACCGTTGCCTTTTCCATCGGCAGCAATTCGAGCAATCCGTCGTCGTTGCTACGCGGGGCTTTTTCTTTGTTGCAAATGGTCCGGCATGATTGCCGTTCTGGCCCGCAGCGTGATCACATGCGTTTGCTTCACAAGAAGGCAAGCCGGGTGTATCGATTATCCAGTGGTGTTCCGCAGGCGTCTTGATGATGCATATATCCCATGACCTGCCGCAGGCTTCGCAACGCCATGAATGGTGGGGAGGGGGTATCTCGTGACCGACAGCCGGACAGCGCCCAACGGCCCGGATCTGCAGCGGATTACGGCGACGATCGATTGGCTCGTGGCAGGCGCGAGATCGGCGGCAAAATCCGAGGACGTGCTCGCCGAACTCTGCAGCAAACTTGTCGATGCCGGCCTGCCGCTCGATCGTGTCGCGGTGTTTGTCCGCACCCTGCATCCACTGCTGATGGGCCGCAGTTTCGTCTGGCGGCCGGGTGCTGCGGTCGTGGTCTCCGAAGCGGCCTATGCCGTGCTCGACGGCGACGAATTTCTCGATAGCCCCGTGGCGACGATCTACCGCGACGGCAAGAAAATCCGCCGTCATCTCGTCGATCCCGACTGCCCGGACGATTTCTCGCTGCTTGCCACGCTACGCGCCGAGGGCATTACAGACTATCTGGCTCTGCCGCTTCTTTTCACCAATTCGGAAATTCATGTCGCAACCTTCGCCACGCAGCGCGCCGGCGGCTTTTCGGAGCCGCAACTCGCCGTGCTCGAACGGCTCGCATCGCCGCTGTCGCGTGTCGCCGAGGTGCGGGCGCTGCGTGCGACGGCGATCAGCCTGTTGAACGCCTATGTCGGGCGCGACGCCGGCGAGCGCATATTGTCGGGACGCATACAACGTGGCGTTTCCGAAAAGATTCGGGCAGCGATCTGGCTGTCGGACATGCGCGGCTTCACCCGGCGCGCCGACTCCCAACCGGCGGAGACGCTGCTCGACCTGTTGAACCAATTTTTCGACCGGATCGTTGCGCCCATCGAGGCGGAAGGCGGAGAAGTGTTGAAATTCATGGGCGATGGCGTGTTGGCCATTTTCCATATTACCGATCCCGCGATGGAATCGGCCGCCTGCGCACATGCGCTACGCGCGGCGCTGACCGCCGAAGCCAATGTCAACGCGCTGTCGGACGAGATTGTCGCCTCCGGTGGCGAGCCACTCCGGTTCGGCGTCGCCCTGCATGTCGGCGAGGCGCTCTATGGCAATATCGGCGCTGGCGCCCGCCTCGATTTCACCTGCATCGGACCCGCGGTCAACATGACCGCGCGGTTGGAAAAAATCGCCGCGCGGGAAGGGCGGGTGATCGTCGCTTCAAGCGACTTTGCGGCTGAAGCGCCTGGGCGATTCGAGGCGATTGGTGAATTCGAGCTGGCTGGCTTTCGCGAACCGCAGAGGGTTTTCGTCCCACATGCTCTGTCTGCAGAAGATGGTCCGATGCCGGTTTGAGATTTTCAGGCCTTTCTACGCCGCTCGGCGATCCCGATCCATGCGAGCCGGTCGCATCCCGTTGCCCGAATGACAAGGGTGGCAATCCCGGCGCTTTTCTCTATTCTGTCGCCCGAAGCAAGGAGTTGAGCCCATGCCACATCCGTGCAGCCACTTGTCCACAATACGCGATGTCACGCCAAAGACCCTTGGATGCGAGGAATGTCTGGAGGCTGGTGAAATGTGGTTCCACTTGCGCCTCTGCCGCGAATGCGGCCATGTCGGATGCTGCGATCAATCGCCGGGTAAACATGCGACCAAGCATTTCCATGAAACGGGACATCCCATCATCGAAGGCTACGATCCGCCGGAGGGTTGGGGCTGGTGCTTCGTCGATCAGACCATGGTCGAACTTCCCGACCAGACGCCGCAGCGCGGCCCTATTCCGCGTTACTACTGAGGCGACGATAAGCGCAAACGGACATTCGGAGAACGCATGGCAGAGCCAGGTTCACGCGACTATCAGATGTTTCCGGTGTTCACCGCGCACCAGATCGAGACAGCCAGGCGCTTCGCCAATGGCGAGCCCAGGCATTTCGATGCCGGCGAAATGATCTATGACGTTGGCGATGGACCGGTTCCTGCCTGGCTTGTCCTGCAAGGATCGATGGATGTCTTCCGTCACGACGGGCTGTCCCATGCCGCGGCGATCACCGCGCACCGGCCAGGCCAGATCTCGGGCGAAGTCAACCAGCTTTCGGGCCGGCCGGCACTGACCGGCGCCCGTGCCGGTGGGGATGGCTGCACGGCCGTGGCTTTCGATGCCGCACATCTCAGGGCCCTGGTCATCGCTTCAGCCGATGTCGGCGAAATCGTCATGCGGGCTTTCATCTTGCGGCGGGTGGCGCTGATCAGCGCCGGCACCGCTGGTTCGGTGCTGATCGGAGCGCCGGGCAGCCCCGCACTTTCCCGCCTTCAGGGATTCCTGGCCCGCAACGCCTATCCCTACACTGTCCTGGATGCATCGTCCGATGAGGAAGGCCGGGCCTTGATCGAACGGCTTGGCATCCAATCGTCCGAACTGCCGTTGATGGTCTGCCCGAACGGCACCGTGCTGAAACACCCGTCCGACGTCGAGGCTGCACGCTGCCTGGGCATGACCCCGGACCTCACACCGGGCAAGATCTACGACGTCGCCGTCGTCGGTGCCGGGCCGGCCGGACTGGCCGCAGCCGTTTATGCCGCCTCGGAAGGGCTCGAGGTCACCGTCATCGACGAGCGTTCCGTCGGCGGACAGGCCGGTGCTTCGGCGCGGATCGAAAACTATCTCGGATTCCCGACTGGCATTTCCGGCCAGGCGCTTGCCGGCCGTGCCTATAACCAGGCGCTGAAGTTCGGTGCGGAAATCGCCCTGCCGATCGAGGTCACCGGCCTTTCGCCTGCCGTCAACGCGGCCGGTCCGCACATTTTGCAGCTTGCAGGAGATCGGACAATCACGGCCCGCATCATCGTCGTCGCCTCCGGCGCCCGCTACCGGCGGCCGGATGTCGCCAATATCGAGGCGCTGGAAGGCAACGGCATTTCCTATTGGGCGTCCTCGATCGAGGCGAGGCTCTGTGCCGGCGAAGACATCGTGCTTGTCGGTGGCGGCAATTCCGCCGGCCAGGCGATCGCGTTTCTGGCGCCGCAGGTCAACCGGCTGCATCTGGTGGTCCGGCGTCCGCTGGAAGCGACGATGTCGCGCTATCTGATCGATCGGATCGGCGCCCTGCCAAACGTCGAATTGCATACGAGTTGTGATGTGCAGGCGATCGAAGGCGACCAGACCACCGGACTATCCGCCGCGATCCTGCGCAACCGGCAGACCGGAACGGACAAGCGCGTGCCGCTGCGCCACATGTTCCTGTTCATCGGCGCCGACCCGAACGCCGCCTGGATTCGCGATCACGTCGAGACCGATGACAAGGGCTTTATCCTGACGGGCGCGCCGTTCCGCCGGCCGGATTATCCCCGGGCGCCGCTACCGCTGGAAACCTCCGTGCCGAACGTCTTTGCCATCGGCGACGTCCGTGCCGGCTCGACGAAACGGGTTGCTGCGGCTGTGGGGGAGGGGGCGGCGGTGGTGGCGCAAATTCATGCGGCGTTGCAATTCATGGGAGGGGTCGAAGCGGACCGAAACGTGGCGGAGCTTCGCGCCGCGGCGCGCGAGTGACCGCAATATTTTGGATAATTGAATTTGTTGTTTCTGGAGCGGGTGAAGGGAATCGAACCCTCGTATTCAGCTTGGGAAGCTGCTGCTCTGCCATTGAGCTACACCCGCACTTGCTTTCCAATCCCATGACAGGTGTTTGGCTGTCAAGCCGAATTGGCTTTGGTCCGGGGCATTTGGGTAAAGACGTGTGTGACAAGTGCGGGACCTGCGGGACAGGCCACGCTCTGGAGTGTAATATTCATTGTCTTGCGTTCGTGGTCGGTAATTTTGATTGGCGCGATAGAGGAGCATGTATGGAAGACCAAGACCCGCAGCAACCGGTAGTCATGCCCAATGGCTACAGGCCGGCGATCGTGACGGCCATCACCGTGATATTGGGATTTTCGCTCTATTTCCTGCGCTTCTGGAACTTCGAAGCTCCGGGAGACTGGACAGTGCCGTCCCTGATTGCAGCGATCGCGATGGTCGTTTCCATCACGGTGCAGATTGTCGCGCTGGCCCGAGCCCTTAGCCTGTCTGATGACAATCCCAAGGCCTATAGCATCACGGTTCGGGTGTTTATCGTGGGCGTCATTCTTGCTCTTGCGAGCGTGGTGTTTGCATCGGCGGCATTCGCTGGGATTTTTGGCTCCTGAGATCAAAGCCAAACTTAACCTGGATGAGCAATTCATCGGGGATGCATGGGAAGGCCTGCATTGGAGAAGATTGAAGGCGCCAATGGTCCTACAAAGGCCACGATCGATGAGATGGCGCCTTCGGAAACCTCGAGAACGTTGAGGGAGTGGGGACGCCAGGGCTCGTCCTCGTTTGCGCGAACGTAGAGTGCGACGGCGCTCCGGCCGTTGGATTGCAGCACTTGCCCGCGATAGTCGCTCCAACGCTCCAAAGCCTGCTGCATGAACACCCTGAGCACATCGCTGCCGCTGAGCCATGTCCGCCAGGGCGGCATGCGCAGCGTCGCGTCGGCGCGCAGCAAGGACACGAAGGCATCGAGGTCGCGGTTCTCGAGGGCCGCGGCGTAGCGCTCTGCCATTTGCTGGTCCACATCGCTGGCGGCAGCCCATTTCGGCTCGTGTCGATAAGCGGCATCGAAGGCGCGGCGTGCCCGCTGCAGCCCGCTATTGGCCGCCTGTGGGGTGATGGCGAAGGCCGAGGCGACGTCGGCGGCGCTCCAGCCGAGGACTTCGAACAACAGGAAGATTGCCCGTTGCCGCGCGGGCAGCAATTGCACGCAAGCCAGAAAGGCCAGGCGCACGGATTCCGCCAGTTCGTAACTTGCATGCGGGTTCGGCGCTTCGTCCGCTATCAGCGAGAGTGCGGGCTCCGGCATAGGCTCAAGCCAGGCGATATCGAGATCCGGCACGCCCAGTCCAGCGAAATCGTGGATGCGTTTCGGAACCGGGTCGCCCCAGAGGCGCCGCTCGCGCTTGTGCCGCCTGAGCGCGTCAAGACAGGCATTGGTCGCGATGCGGTAGAGCCATGGCCGCGCATGCGCCTGATCGGCCAGGTCCTTGCGCGAGCGCCAGGCACGCGCAAAAGTCTCCTGCGCGATGTCCTCGGCGTCCGCCAGCGATCCCATGATCCTGTAGCAATGCAGCCTGATTTCCTTCTGTCGCTCACGTGTGAGCTGGTCGAAGGCGGCACGCTCGACGGTTGTCGAGCTGTCGGCCTCGGCTTGCCCCTCTGGCTGAGCGCTTCCGCTTTGCACATTCAGTGAGCTCATAAGACCGCCTCTGCGTCGATTATGGTCATCGCTCTAGCCTGCATGATCTTCGCTCACCCTTCGAAAGAGATATCTCCGCTCCATTGGACGAATTGCAGAGCGCCAATTCATCGCCCGAAATGAAGAATTCGCCGCGAAGCGCCTTTTTCTTCGCGGATGCCGCTGAAGGCCTGCCGCGCGATGAATTTCCGCTCGCGCCGTCGTCTTGTCCAGCAGGGCCCCGCCAATTGCGGCAGAGCCCACCATAGCAAAAGGAAAGACWGGTCATGACTGACATTATTGTCCACGGAATCTCCTTCAGCCCCTATGTTCGCAGCGTCGCGATGGCACTCGAGATCAAGGGCGTGCCTTATCGGCATCGGCGTCTTGAACTGCGGCCTGCCGCCGGTGGTCTGGGAAGCCCTGAACACCTCAAGCTTCATCCATTCGGCCGGGTTCCCGTGCTCGATCACGGCGATTTCAGGATCTACGAGACCCAGGCGATCCTGCGTTATCTCGACGCGCGCTTTCCCGAGCAGCCGTTGCAGCCCACCGAACCAAAAGCCCTCGGGCAAATGAGCCAGGCCATGGGCATCCACGACTGCTATATGTTCACGCAGTCGGTTCGGCCGATCGGCGCGCAGCGGGTGGTACGTCCGGCCTTGATGGGCCTTACTCCAGACGAGGCAGTGGTGGCCGAGGCTTTGCCCGTGACGCAAGTCTGTCTAACGGCATTGGATTGTCTACTGGGGAAGAAGCCATTTTTTGGCGGGGATGCACTGTCGCTGGCCGACCTGCTGTTGGCCCCGCAACTGCACTTGATCTCCGGCGTGCCGGAGGTCCGCGCCATGCTGGAAGGCATGGGGCTGTTCGATTGGCTCGAACGGATGGTGGCGCATCCGAGCATGGTTGCCACAATCCCCGTCGAGCTCAATCTGCCGAGCAGCTTGCGGGCGCTCGAAGCGGCGTGAAGTGCGATCGCCGGGATAGGGCAAAGCGCAACGCGTCGCCCTGCCGCGCAAAACCATTCCGGCGGGCTCTTGTCCGCCGGGATTTTGCCGCTCACTCGTGCGCGCGAAAATGCTTCGAGAGCTTCAGCCCCTGCGCCTGGTAGTTTGAGCCCAGACCTGCGCCGTAAAGTGCCTGCGGCAGTTCGCGCATGCGCTCGTAGACCAGGCGGCCGATGATCTGGCCGTGGTCGAGGATGAAGGGCACGTCGTGGCTGCGCACTTCCAGCACGGCGCGAGAGCCGGAGCCGCCGGCCTGTGCGTGGCCGAAGCCGGGGTCGAAGAAGCCGGCATAATGCACCCGGAACTCGCCCACCAGGGGATCGAAGGGCACCATTTCGGCTGCATAGAGCGGCGGCACGTGGACGGCTTCGCGCGAGACGAGGATATAGAATTCGTCTGGGTCGAGGATCAACTCGTTGGCGCCGCGGCTATAGAGCGGTTCCCAGAAATCGTAGACATCGTGTGCTGCCTTGACGTCGACGTCGATGACGGCCGAATGGCGCTTGCCGCGATAGCCGACCAGGCCGTCCGGTCCGGTGCCCTTGAGATCGATGGAAAGGGCAATCGACGAGCCGGCGATAACAGGTGTTTCGCTGGCGACCAGGGTTTCGGCCAGATGCAGCGCCAGCATCTCGCCTTCCTGCAGCAGCGACTGGCCGTCGCGAAAGCGCACCTGCGACAGGCGCGAGCCCTTGCGCACGATGACCGGAAACGTCTTCGGCGAGATTTCGAGATAGAGCGGCCCCTTGTAACCGGCCGGGATCTTGTCGAATTCCTGTGAATAGTCGGTGATCACGCGGGTGAAGATGTCGAGCCGGCCGGTCGAACTCTTGGGGTTGGTCGAGGCCGACAGCACTTCCGGCAATTCCAGGCTTTCGAGCAGCGGCACGATATAGACGCAGCCGGTTTCCAGCACCGCACCTTGGCTGAGATCGACGACATGCAGCTTCAGCCGGTCGAGCTTGTCGGCGACGCGTTTGTGCGGGCCGGGCAGGAAAGAAGCACGGACTCGGAAGGCCTGCGCGCCGAGCCGGAGATCGAGGCTCGCCGGCTGCACCTGGTCGACGTCCAATGCTTTCTCGGCCTTCAGCCGGCCTTCGTCCCAAAGCGCCCTGATCGCGCGGTCTGCCAATATGCCTGCCATTCTGCCCTCATTTTCGCCGGACAATAGAAACCCATCCACATTGACGCAAGCGACCAGATGCGATAAGCCGCAGTTATTCCGTGGTGATTTGGCCGGCCGGCTTGCAGCCACGTTAAACAAGTAGCTAAAAAGGCCGGGTTCGTGATGAAACCGGCTTGCTTTATGCGGCCGGTTTTTTGTTTTTGAGGGTGATGCACATGAGCAAGAAGAACTGGCGTCCGGCAACCAAACTCGTCCATGGCGGCACGCTCCGCTCGCAGTTCGGTGAAATGTCGGAAGCGATCTTTTTGACGCAGGGCTTTTATTACAATTCCTCCGAAGCCGCCGAGGCGCGTTTCAAGGGCGAGGATGACGGCTTCATCTATGCCCGTTACGGCAGCCCCACCAATGACATGTTCGAAAAGCGCATGTGCCTGCTCGAAGGTGCGGAAGATGCGCGCGCCACCGCGTCCGGCATGGCCGCCGTCTCTGCCGCGATCCTCTGCCAGCTCAAGGCCGGCGACCATATTCTTGYGGCCCGCGCCCTGTTCGGCTCCTGCCGCTGGGTGGTCGAGACGCTGGCGCCGAAATACGGCATCGAATTTACGCTGATCGACGGCAAGCATCTGGAGAACTGGGAAAAGGCAATCCGGCCGAACACCAAGGTGTTCTTCCTCGAAAGCCCGACCAATCCGACGCTGGAAGTGGTCGATATTGCCGGCGTCGCCAAGCTCGCCAACCAGATCGGCGCCAAGGTCGTGGTCGACAATGTCTTCGCCACGCCGCTGTTCCAGAAGCCGCTCGAACTCGGCGCCCATGTCGTCGTCTACTCCGCCACCAAGCATATCGACGGTCAGGGCCGCGTGCTGGGCGGCGTGGTGCTGTCGAGCAAGGAATGGATCGACGCCAACCTGCATGACTATTTCCGCCATACCGGCCCGGCCATGTCGCCTTTCAATGCCTGGGTGCTGCTCAAGGGCATGGAGACCATGGCGCTGCGCGTCCGCCAGCAGACGGAAAACGCCGCCAAGATCGCCGATTTCCTCGCCAATCACAGCGCCGTCTCCAAGGTGATCTATCCCGGTCGCAAGGACCATCCGCAGGCCGAGATCATCGCCCGGCAGATGACCGGCGGCTCGACGCTGGTCGCCTTCGAGCTGAAGGGCGGCAAGAGCGCGGCTTTCGCCTTCCAGAACGCGCTCGATATCATCAGCATCTCCAACAATCTCGGCGACGCCAAGAGCCTGATCACCCATCCGGCGACGACGACGCACAAGAATTTGAGTGAGGATGCGCGTGGCGAGCTTGGCATTGGGCCGGGCATGGTGCGGTATTCGGCCGGTATCGAGGATGTGGAGGATTTGATCGAGGATTTCGATCAGGCGTTGGGGAAGATCAAGTAAGTCAGCGATCCGGGGCTGCCCCCCCCTCTGCCCTGCCGGGCATCYCCCCCTCAAGGGGGGAGATTGGCCAGACGCCGGCTCCCTGGCTCAAACTAGCGTCGAGTGCACGGAATACGACAGAAGATTGGTGCGAGGCAGCGCCTCATCCAATCTCCCCCCTTGAGGGGGAGATGTCCGGCAGGACAGAGGGGGGTGATCACGTGCGCCGAGCCTGCGATCCAACAATCCACCCCTTGTGGTCAGAACCCAGACAGCGCTACTAATTGTCAGACCATTGCCTGCCGCAAGGAATTCGCACCATGTCCGACACCACGCCGAAACGCCGTCTCCGCTCCCAGGACTGGTTCGACAACCCTGACCATATCGACATGACGGCGATCTATCTCGAGCGCTTCATGAACCAGGGGATCACGCCCGAGGAACTGCGCTCCGGCAGACCGATCATCGGCATCGCGCAATCGGGCAGCGACATCAATCCCTGCAATCGTCACCATATCGAGCTGGCCAAGCGCACCCGCGACGGCATTCGCGATGCCGGTGGCATTCCGATTGAATTTCCCACCCATCCGCTGTTCGAGAACTGCAAGCGCCCGACCGCGGCGCTCGACCGCAATCTCGCCTATCTCGGCCTGGTCGAAGTGCTCTATTCCTATCCGTTCGACGGCGTCGTGCTGACCACCGGCTGCGACAAGACGACGCCCTCGGCAATCATGGCGGCGTCGACCGTCGATATTCCGGCGATCGTGCTCTCCGGCGGGCCGATGCTCGACGGTTGGCACGAAGGTGACCTCGTCGGTTCCGGCACCGTGTTCTGGCGATCGCGCCGCAAGCTGTCGGCCGGTGAGATCAACGAGCAGCAGTTCCTCGAGGCGGCGATGGATTCGGCTCCTTCGATCGGCCACTGCAACACCATGGGCACGGCCTCGACGATGAATGCGCTGGCCGAGGCGCTCGGCATGTCGCTGACCGGCTGCGGCAATATTCCAGCCGCCTATCGCGAGCGCGGCCAGATGGCCTATCGGACCGGCCGCCGCGCTGTCGAAATCGTCTTCGAAGATCTGAAGCCGTCCGATATCCTGACCCGCGAGGCCTTCCTTAACGCCATTCGCACCAATACGGCCATCGGCGGTTCGACCAACGCGCAGCCGCATCTCGCAGCAATGGCCAAGCATGCGGGCGTCAAACTCTATCCCGAAGATTGGCAGGTGCATGGCTATGACATTCCGCTGCTCGCCAATGTCCAGCCGGCCGGTCAATATCTCGGCGAGCGCTTCCATCGCGCCGGCAGCACGCCGGCCGTGATGTGGGAACTGCTTCAGGCCGGCAAGCTCGACGGCGACTGTCGCACCGTCACCGGCAAAACCATGGCCGAGAATCTCAGGGGACGCGAGGCGAAAGACCGCGAAGTCATCCGCCCGTTCAACGATCCGCTCAAGGAGCGTGCCGGCTTCCTCGTGCTCAAGGGCAATCTGTTCGATTTTGCGATCATGAAGATGAGCGTCGTCTCCGAGGATTTTCGTGCCCGCTACCTGCAGGAGCCCGGCCATGAAGGCGTGTTCGAGGGCAAATGCGTCGTCTTCGACGGCTCGGAGGATTATCACGCCAGGATCAACGATCCGGCGCTCGGCGTGGACGAGAACACCATCCTGGTCATCCGCGGCGCCGGCCCGATCGGCTGGCCGGGCTCGGCCGAAGTGGTCAACATGCAGCCGCCGGATCATCTGCTCAAACGCGGCATCAAGAGCCTGCCGACCATCGGCGACGGTCGCCAGTCGGGCACCGCCGACAGCCCGTCGATCCTCAACGCCTCACCGGAAAGTGCCGCGGGCGGCGGGCTTGCCTGGCTACGCTCGGGCGACGTGATCCGCATCGATTTCAACCAGGGCCGTTGCGACATGCTGGTCGACACGGCCGAGATCGAGCGCCGCAAGGGCGACGGCATCCCGCCCGTGCCGCCCGACCGCACGCCCTGGCAGCGCCTCTACCGCCGTTCGGTGACGCAGCTGTCGGAAGGTGCGACATTGGAAGGCATGGACGAATTCCGCCAGGTCGCCAGGATACCGCCGCGGCACAATCACTGACAGCCTTCGGCTGATCGGGCTTCGGCCGAACGGCTTCGGTGCGTTTTCGCACCAACCCACTTTCCCATTGCAATATAGGGTCACGGAACATATCATGAACAAATGGTTCAGATAAGGCTCCGAGACAAGCTCGCAATCCTCAGCGACGCGGCCAAATATGACGCTTCCTGCGCGTCGAGCGGCACGACCAAGCGCAACTCGGCCGATGGAAAAGGCCTTGGCTCGACCGAAAGCATGGGCATCTGCCATGCCTATGCGCCTGATGGACGCTGCATTTCGCTGTTGAAAATCCTGATGACCAATTTCTGCATCTATGATTGCGCCTATTGCATCAACCGGGTGTCCAGCAATGTGAAGCGGGCGCGGTTCACCGCGGAGGAGGTCGTCTGGCTGACGCTGGAATTCTATCGGCGCAATTACATCGAGGGTCTGTTCCTATCTTCCGGCATCATCAAGTCGCCTGACGATACGATGGGCGAGATGGTGCGGATTGCGCGCGACCTGCGGCTGGTGCATCATTTCCGCGGCTATATCCATCTCAAGACCATTCCCGACGCGGCGCCCGCGCTCGTCGAGGAAGCCGGGCTTTATGCCGATCGGCTGTCGGTCAATATCGAGCTGCCAAGCGATGCATCGGTGACCCGGTTTGCGCCGCAAAAAAGTCCGCTCTCGATCCGCAAATCCATGGCTGAGCTCAAGATGAAGATCGCCGAGCATGGCGAGCCGACGCTGGCGAGCAAGACGACCAAGCGCTTCACGCCCGCCGGCCAGAGCACGCAGATGATCATCGGCGCCGACGGCAGTTCGGATGCCGATATCCTGGCGCGCAGCGAATCGCTCTATAGCGGCTATGGCCTCAGGCGGGTCTATTATTCCGCCTTCAGTCCGATCCCGGATTCCTCGCAGGCTCTGCCGCTGATCAAGCCGCCGCTGATGCGGGAACACCGGCTCTACCAGGCCGATTGGCTGACCCGTTTCTATGGCTTTTCCGCTGGCGAAGTGATGAGCGCGCAGCCGGGCGGCATGCTCGACCTCGACATGGACCCGAAACTCAGCTGGGCGCTCGCCAACCGCCAGCAATTCCCCATCGACGTCAACAAGGCCGGCCGCGAACTTTTGTTGAAAGTGCCGGGCTTCGGCACCAGGTCGGTCGACCGGATTCTGTCGTCGCGCAAGCTCAAGGCGCTGCGCTATGACGACCTGATCCGCATCGGCGCGGTGATGGCGCATGCCAAGCCGTTCATCACCTGTCTCGACTGGCGGCCGGTCAAGGTGCTCGACAGTGCCGATCTGCGCCAGCGCTTCACGCCGGCGCCAAAACAATTGTCACTCTTCTGATGCGCACGATCACCATTCCACGGCTCGGTTTTGTCGATGCCTGGCGCAACAAGGCACGCGGGCTGCTGCAGGAGGGCATTGCCCCTGGAAATATCAACTGGCTCTCCGAAGGCGACGAGGTCGATTTGTTCTCGACGCTTCTGCCTGGCGCCATGCATGCGACGCCGATCGCAAGGCCCACCGTGCCCGCCGCCTTCCTGCCGCTGGCGGCGGCGGCGCTGTGTCATTCCAGCCGTGATCGCTTTGCCTTGCCTTATCGCCTGCTCTGGCGGCTGCAACAGCAGAAGACGCTGCTTGACGACCGGTCCGATGGCGATGTCGCCGGCCTCCATGCGATGGAAAAGTCTGTCCAGCGCGATGCCCACAAGATGAAGGCCTTCGTCCGTTTCCGCGACATAGGCATCTCCGACACCGGCCGGCGGCAATTTGCCGCATGGTTCGAGCCGGAACATGTCATTCTGGAACAGACGGCCCCGTTCTTCGCCCGCCGCTTCGCCGATATGGATTGGCTGATCGTCACGCCGGGCTATGCCGCGCGCTATGAATCCGGCCATCTCGAGCTGTCGCTCTCAGACGAACGGCCGGATTTGCCCGATGATGCCGCCGATGATCTCTGGCGCACGTACTATGCCAGCATCTTCAATCCGGCCCGGCTGAAGGTGAAGGCGATGAAAAGCGAGATGCCGGTCAAATACTGGAAGAACCTGCCGGAGGCGCAGCTGATTCCCGACCTGATCGCCAATGCGGAAAAGTCGGTGCAGGCGATGCGCGAGGCGATGCCGACCCTGCCCAATCCGCGCACGGAGCGGATCATCGGCAGATTGCCACGGCAAGAGCAGCCGGAGGATGGCATTGTCCCTGCCACGCTGGAGGAGGCCCGCAAGGCCGCGGTCATCTGTACCCGCTGCGACCTCTGCCGCTATGCCACACAGACGGTGTTCGGCGAAGGCGAGATCGGCGCCGATATCATGTTCGTCGGCGAGCAGCCTGGCGATATGGAGGATCTGGCGGGGCGTCCCTTTGTCGGTCCGGCGGGAAAGCTGTTCGATGGCGTGCTGCAGGAGGCAGGCCTGGAGCGGCGGCGCGCTTACGTCACCAATGCGGTCAAGCATTTCAAATTCGAGCCGCGCGGCAGGCGGCGCATCCATCAGCGCCCCGATGCCGGCGAAGTCACGCGCTGTCGCTGGTGGCTGGGGCTGGAGCGACAATTTGTCCGACCCCGGATGATCGTCGCCTTGGGTGCAACAGCGGCTTTGGCGGTCACCGGCAATGGCGCCGACATATTGAAACGTCGCGGTAAAGTTGAAATTGCCGATGATGGCGAGACGCCGGTCTTCCTGACCATCCATCCGTCGGCCGTTCTGCGGTTGGGCAATCCGGCCCAGCAGGCGGAGGCAAGAGAATCAATTTTAGGGGATATGCAAGCGCTGATGCGCCATATGGAGACAGGCGACCGGCGTGGAGACCGGTCGCCAGGTATCATCAGCTGTCTATGAGGCTGGTCAATGACACCTGCAAGGCCTGAGCAATACGCTTCAGCTGGCCCATATCGGCTTCAAGGCCTTCTTCAATAGCGGTAATCTCGGCGCTGGTGAGACCGCAAGTCTCGGCAAGATCTTCAATGGAATATCCGACAGACTGTCGGAGCGAGCGCACACGGTTACCGACCTGTACAAGGTCGAACTCGTCCTGTGCGAAATCGCTTTCACGCTTAAGTGAAGTGGTCATATAGGGTCCCTTCTATATTTATCCTGACAGATCTCCACTGCCCTATTGGCGCCTTGTTTTATGCTGCAAGTGCGAAGAGGGCAAGCAAGGAAAAGTAGTGCTCGCCGCCGGGAGCCTGTCGGAGGAGCGGCGAGGGGATTGGCGGTCTGGCCGCAAGGCCTGATCCCGGTCTGGGGTTCCCCACGTTGGATTATTGTTGTTATGAAAGATGGTACGGTTGGGTGGATTCGAACCACCGACCTCAGGAGCCACAATCCTGCGCTCTAACCAACTGAGCTACAACCGCATGACCGAATGTGTGGCATTCGTTGTGGCGACATAACGGGGCACGACAGTTTTTTCAAGCCCCCTCCGACGCGAATTTTAAGATTGATCGGTTATCCGCCAAATTTCAATTCATCGCCGTTCCCACGGGAACATTTAGCCGGGCGTTACCGCGGTGCTGACTGAGCGTGACGACACGAAGAGCTAGGCTGCGCCTTTGCCTGCCTCTTCGACGTCGCATAAGATTATGAGGCTGCAGAACATGCTTGAGACCGAGGATATATGAGCCGCGCCGATGCCATCAGGATACTGACCGAAGCAGGCTTCTTCGCCAATGAACGTCAGTGGTCTTTCGGCGACAGCATTTGCGTCTTTTCATTTCCAGGCGACGGGGATGAAGTTCGGGCTTTCAAGGAGCTTTCGATTATTTACCCGGCAGACAGCGCGGTCTGGGCAGTGCAAAGCTCTTGGGACGGCTCCTCGACAAGGGGAACCGACAGACTTTTTTCCTCTCTGGCTGAGGCGGTTTTCCATGTTTTAGAAAACATGCCATCGCCGGCCAAGGAGAAATGAATGCAGGCGCAAAGCCCAGCTACTGTCCTGTGGTGCACTCCACAAGACGCAAAAAGAGCCGGCGTTTCCACCGACCCTTTTTCACGCACACTCAGATGACGAAGCTTACGCGCTGAGCTTGAAAGAGGACATGGCCTTCTCGGCGGCGTCCTTGCCCGGCTTGGTGACCTGCTCGACAATCTTTTTGGAGGTCTCGGAGAGGACCTTGGCCTGCTCGACGGCGAGCTCGGCCTGCTTGCGGATGAAGCCGGTCTGCAGTTCGAACAGTTCGGAAACCGACTTGGCGMCGAGGAGCTGCTCGAGATGGCTGAAGGAGTTCTCGGTGTTGGTGCGCAGCAGTTCGATCGCCTTCTTGCCGAGCTCGACAGTGCCGGCATGGGCGCTGGTGAACGTCGCTTCGACGGTCTTGCCGGCTTCTTCGGTGGCTTCCTTCACCTTGGCAAGCGCTTCCTTGGTCTTGACCGAGTTCTTCTCGGCGAAATCGCGGAAATTCTCGTTGAACTTGGACGGATCGAAAGCGGAAATGGAGAATGCGTCTTCGGACTTCTTGACAACCATGATAGTGCTCCTTGAGGTGTGCGCCGCGTGTTTGGCGGTCTGTTCATTCAATAGTGGTTATATAACATCGGTTTTTGTGCATTGCAACATCAATTTTGCAGTGCGGTACAATTAACCCTGAAATCGTAATTCCTGAGATGCCGGTGGACCCGCGACGCCCGGTTCTGTATTAATAATTTGTTAATATTAGGGATCGCTGCCACCGGAGCGATATAGACGATCCGCTGCCGCTGATCGTAGGTGTGCATCCCCGATATTAGGATTGCCGTTGGTGTTTCGCGTTGGTCAGGTCCCATATGCCGCAGGTGCAGTATCCCTTCATCGATATCGCCGTTCACCCGGCCATTCGCGGCAAGTTCGCGGCGGGCGACGCGATTGCGCTGTTTTCGCGCGACATGGCGCAGGTGCTGTGGGCGAATGGCGAAGGCGCGAAACTGTTCGGCTATGCCAATATCTATGACCTTATCGACAATGGCCCCGATCAGACTGGCGTGGCCTTCCGCCAGCTGGCGGCAACGGCACGGCAGCTGGAGACGGTGGGCGACCGGCGCGGTCTGATGATGCGCGTCAGTGCCGGCTTTTCGAGCCGGACGATCGCGGCCGCGGTCAGCCTGGTCGAAATCCGCCGCGACGAGACCGTGGTGATTTTCTCGGCGCCGGTGGCCGCCAATGCCAATCCCGCGGCCTGCATCGCCGCGATGCTCAAGGGTTTTGACGATCCCGACACGCATATGGCCGTTGTCGACGACCACGGCATGGTGCTCGACGCTTCCCGGGGCTATGCCGCCCTCGGCATCCTGCCGGAGACTGTGCGCACGCTGGTCACCGCTGTGGCACGCAGCAACGAGGGCCTGATCAAGCGCCCGATCGCCTCGGCTGCCGGCTATCTACCCGCCGCCATCGGCAAGCTTTCCATCGACCCGCCCCTCAATCTGGTCTTCTGCGTCGAGACCGTGCTCGGCCGCATGGATGCGCCGCAGGAGACGCATGCGCCGGAAGTCAATGTTCCGGCGGAGGTCATAAGCCATTCCGTCGCGGAGGCTCCGGTCGGAACCGACACGGTGGAAGACAAGCCCTCGCTGCTGGGCGTCGAGGAAACCGAGGCCCTGCCTGTCGAGGGCCTTCAGGAGACCGTCTTCGAGGAGGATGCGGAGACGAAAGCCGCAGACGCCGACGAGGATGAAGCGATCGAAGCCGCACGCGCCGGACAATATGCCGAAACCTCGGCCAGCGACGGCGCACCTTTCGTACAATCGGTGGAATCTACCCTGGAGCTCTTTACGGATCGTGTGGAGCAGACGGCTGAAGACTTGATCCCGGCAGCCGAACATGACGCCGGATGGACGACGGAGCCGCCGCCGGCGACGGAGCTTATGGCAGACCATGCGGAGACATCCGCCGCGATTGATGCACCCGTGTCGACCACCGAGACCGACATGGACACCCACAAGGCCAACCCGGAGCTCAGCGACGACGAAGCGGAGGCGCAGTCGTTTGCAGCACTCGCACCGACCGCGGAGCCCGAGGACCATGCCGAAGCAGACATGGCGGAAGCGGCGACGAACGAGGCCGACACCGCCGGGCACGTCTCCGGCCTCGCGCTGATCGACGGCGCATCGGCCGAAGATGTTGAAGCCCATCCAGTGCTCGACAATGCCGACCTGCATGCCGAGCCTCTCATCGCCGACGCCATGCCGGACGTCAATGCCGATCGAGAGCCGCAAGACCGCGCTGAAGCGGATATGGCGGAAGCCGCGCTGAACGAGGCCGACACCGTCGAGGATGTCTCCGACCTCGCACTGATCGATGGCGTGTCGGCTGACGAGATCGAAGCCCGCTCCGCGCCCGACAATGCCGATCAGCATGCCGTGCCTCTCTTCGCTGACGCCGTGTCAGGCGCCGAGGCCGATCAAGAGCCCGAAGACCACGCTGAAGCTGATATGGCCGAGGCGGCGATGAATGATGGCGAAACCGCCGAGGACGTAGCAGACCTGGGGCTTCTCGATGGGGCATCCGCCGAGGACGTCGAAGCACATTCCACACCGGAAGGTGTCGACGAGCGGTTCGTGCATCCCATCCCTGAACCCGTGATGGAAAACCAGGCGGTTCAGGAGCCCGAAGATCATGTTGAAGCCGCGGCCGCAGAGGATGCATCCCACTCGGCCGGTTTCGTCGACAGCACGGTCACGCAAGCCGACACAACCGATCGAGATGAGCAGGGTGAGACACCGCTTGCGGAAGACATGCCGTCATCGGACGATCATGCCATCGCGCCGCAAGATTTCGTCGAGCCGGCCGATGCGGAGCAGGTGACGGACATTGCCGCCGGCGGAATTCCGACGCTTGAGGAGAAGGCGGCGTTTGCCGGTCTTTCCGAAACAGTGTCGATTATCGAGAGCACGCCGGCTCAGGTGACGGAACCCGCTGAACAGACCGTCGAGGCCATAGCTGACGATCATCATGAAGATCATGTGGCGGAGGCAAATATCGAGCATGATGCCCAGCCATCCGAGCTGGAGCACGAGCTGGCCGAGCCGCAACAGACCGCGGCCGATGACACGCATGCTACCGCCGAAACATCGTCCGCCCACGAACCGGGCTTCGCCTTCAAACGCGATGGCCGTCCGGTGCGCTTCGTCTGGAAGCTCGACGCCGAGGGCCGTTTCTCGGAAGTCTCCGACGAGTTCTCCCGCACCGTCGGGCCGCATGCCGGCAGCATCAACGGCATGGCCTATCGCGACCTCGATAGCCTGTTCCACCTCGACCCCAGCCGGGAGATCGCCACATTGCTCGAGCGGCGCGACACCTGGTCGGGCCGCACCATACGCTGGCCGGTCGAGGGCACCGATCTCGTGGTTCCCGTCGACCTCGCAGCGCTGCCGACCTATTCCCGCAACCGCGAATTCGACGGTTTTCGCGGCTTCGGCATCATCCGCGTCGCCGATGCCGAGAAGGATCCGCATGCCGTCGGTCTGATGCTCAGCGAGGCCGGGCTGCAGGATGTAAGGACAGGTGCGGAGGCTCGGGAAGAGACGGGCAGCGCCACGCCTGAGTCCGGCGAAATCGCGCCTGCGGAAGCCGCATCGGACAAGTCCGCCGAGCCGGATAATGATAATGCGTCTTCGCTGCTGGCTGCGGTACCGCAGAGCGCCGACGACGCCCGCAGCGAAAAGCCGGAGGAGCAGATTCCGGCAGTGTCCTTCTCCGAACCGGAGACGATCACCGTCGATGATCCGGGCAAAGAGACCGAGGATGCGTTCCGCGGCGAAGTGCCGGCCCTGCGGATGGAATCGCCAAGCCTGTCTCAGGTCTCCGAAAAGATCATCCAGCTTGAAGAGCGCCGCGCCCGCGGCCGGGACGGGCTGACGCAAACCGAACAGAACGCCTTCCGCGAAATCGCCCGCCAGCTCGAGCCGTTCGGCAAGCGGCCGAACGAGACTTTGTTCGAGCAGCAGGATGCTGCCACCGAGCAGACGCCACAGGACGCCCAGGCCGACGAAACGCCCGCCGAAGCGCCAGTGGAGGCGGAGGCGACTGGCGATGGCCAAGAGATCGAGGCGCAAGCCGAGGCTTTCGCGAGCGCCCCCGACGAGGAAGCGTCGGCATCCAGTGAGACGGAAGCAAAGAGTGACGACGAGGCAGGCGCGGAAACGGCCGACCAGCCGTCCACGAATGACATCATCGCCGCCCCCCGGCAGTCGGACGCCGATATCGGCTTGACTGCTTCGGCCGCCGACCAGATTCCGCTCGCGATCCTCATCCATGCCGGTGATCGGTTGATCCACGCCAACACGGAATTCCGCCGCTTCTCCGGCTATGAGAGCCTGGAGGCGCTCGATGCCGCCGGCGGGCTCGATGCGCTGATCTCGCGCCGCGAAGGCCCGGATGCCGGCGTCTATGCGACCCGCGCCGACGGCTCGCAAATCCCCGTCTCGGCCCGGCTGCAATCGGTGCGCTACGAAGGCGCCAAGCTCCTGATGCTGACGCTGACGCCGGCGGAACCCGCCAGGCCGGTGCAGGATACGCTCGCCGAGGATCATGAGGCGGCCCGCAAGCTCGCCTCGCTGAAGGTCGAGGCTGAGGAACTTCGCTCGATCTTGGAAACCGCGACCGATGGCGTCGTCGTGCTCGATACGGACGGCCGCATCCGCTCGATGAACCGTTCGGCCAGCGCGTTGTTCAATTTCGAGAATAGTGAGATCCAGGGCAAGCCCTTCGCCATGCTCTTCGCCCATGAGAGCCAGAAGGCAGTGCAGGATTACCTAAACGGCCTGTCTGGTCACGGCGTCGCCAGCGTCCTCAATGACGGCCGCGAGGTGATCGGCCGGGAAGCATCCGGTGGCTTCCTCCCCCTGTTCATGACCATGGGCCGCATGCCAGGCTCGAACAGCTATTGCGCCGTCATGCGCGACATCACCCAGTGGAAGCGCTCGGAAGAGGAGCTCAAGACAGCAAAACGCTCCGCCGAGACCGCCAACCAGCACAAGAGCGATTTCCTCGCCCGCGTCAGCCATGAAATCCGCACGCCGCTCAACGCCATTATCGGCTTTGCCGATATGATCGCCAGCGAGCATTTCGGTCCGGCCGGCCATCCGCGCTATGCCGAATATGCCAATGATATCGGCCGTTCGGGCCGGCACGTACTCGACATCGTCAACGACCTGCTCGACATTTCCAAGATCGAGGCAGGCGAGATGGACCTGGAATTCTCTGCGGTCGGCATCAATGAATGCGTCTCGGAGGCGGTGTCGCTGGTGCAACCGCAGGCCAATAGCCAGCGGGTGATCATTCGCACCTCGCTGTCGCAGTCGGTGCCGGATGTCGTGGCCGACCTGCGCTCGATCAAGCAGATCGCCATCAATATCCTCGCCAATGCCATCCGCTTCACGCCCTCGGGCGGCCAGATCGTCGTCTCTACCGCCTATGAGCCGAACGGCTCGGTGACGCTTCGTATCCGCGACACGGGTGTCGGCATGTCGGCAGCCGARCTGGAACAGGCGATGAAGCCTTTCGGCCAGGTGCAACCGGGCGCGCGCAAGCGCGGCGACGGCACCGGCCTCGGCCTGCCGCTGACCAGGGCGATGACCGAGGCCAACCGGGCGATCTTCTCGATCCAGTCGGCGCCCAACGATGGCACGCTGGTGGAGATCACCTTCCCGCCGCAGCGCGTGCTGGCGGATTGAGGTTCAGGACATCAGCAGTCCGCCGTTGACGGAAATCACCTCGCCGGTGATGTAGTCAGCCGCGCTCGACGCCAGGAAGGCGACGGTTCCGGCGATGTCGTCCGGCGTGCCGACGCGACCCGCGGGGATTTTCGCGATCTCGGCCTCACGCAATTGCGTTGGGATCGCCTGCGTCATCTCCGTCTCGATGAAGCCGGGTGCGATGCAATTGGCGGTGATGCCCCTGCCGGCATTTTCGAGCGCGATCGATTTGGTCATGCCGATCAGCCCGGCTTTGGCGGCGGTATAATTCGCCTGGCCGGCAGCGCCCTTGAGCGCATTCATCGACGACATGTTGATGATCTTGCCGGCATTGCGCGCCCGCATGAAAGGCAGGGCGGCACGGCAGAAATGAAACGGCCCGACCAGGTTGACGTCGAGCACCAGTTTGAAATCCGACGGGTCCATTTTGTGGGCGATGCCGTCGCGCGTAATGCCGGCATTGTTGACCAGCACGGCAACACCGCCCTCTGTCTCCATCCGCTCGACAAAGGTGCTGACGGCGGCATAGTCGGTCACGTCAAGCGTCTCGCGGAGCGCGCAGGCGCCATCCCCGTCCGGCCATGCCCGATCGACGCCCGCGACCCGCCATCCGTCTGCTGCGAGCCGCCTGGCGATCGCAGCCCCGATACCGCGTGCAGCACCGGTCACGATCGCAATTCCGGCCTTCTTCACTTCACCATTCATCGTGCTTCTTGCTTCCGCGAAATCTCAAACTACGCCGCCCGCTCGAAGGGCGAGCCCTTGAACAGCGACGCCGGCAGCCTGAGCTTGGCGATTTCCGGCCTGCCGACGCTGATGGAGATATAGTCCTTGTAGCGCAGCAGCGTTGTCTTTTCCGGATCGTGCATGGCGCTGAACGGGATGAACAGAGGCGTGTGGCCGATGAACATCAAGGGGCTCACCTCTATTCCCAAGCCGGAACCGGTCGTGGTGATCTTCAGGCCTTGCTTATAGGTCGAGCTGCCGACCTTGCCGGTCACCCGGTAGGTGGTGTTGCCGATCACGCCGCGCGGCGAGGCAAATTGCTTCGACAGCCTGCGCCAGCCGCCGGCGGCAATGATGGAGAATATGAAGGTGAGCAGGGCCATGGTGAAGCAGGGCACCAGCACGAAGATCAGCAGAATGATGTAGACCACCGGAAAATCGTCGTGATGCATGTGCCCTCCGCCCCCAAAAGAAAATGGCGGGCCAGGCCCGCCATTCGGTCACTTATTTCTTGGCCTTCAAAACATCGACGCCCGGCAATGGCTTGCCTTCCATCCATTCGAGGAAGGCGCCGCCTGCCGTCGACACATAGGAGAGATCGTCGGCGACGCCGGCATGGTTGAGAGCCGACACCGTATCGCCGCCGCCCGCCACGGAGACGAGCTTGCCGGCCTTGGTCTCGTCGGCCGCGAATTTCGCCACGGCAACCGTTGCCGCATCGAAGGGGGCGATTTCGAAGGCGCCGAGCGGGCCGTTCCAGACCAGCGTCTCGGCTTTGCCGATCCATTGCTTGACCGCCTCGACCGATTTCGGGCCGACATCGAGCATCATGGCGTCGGAGGGGATCTTGTCGATCGCCACCGTTTCGTTGGCGGCACCGGCCTTGAACTCGCGGGCGACGACGCCGTCGACCGGCAGCACGATGGCGCAACCGGCTTTCTCAGCTTCTTGCATGATCTTGCGGGCGGTGTCGGCAAGGTCATGTTCGCAAAGCGACTTGCCGACATTCACGCCTTGCGCAGCGACAAAGGTGTTGGCCATGCCGCCGCCGATCACCAGCGCGTCGACCTTCTTCACCAGGTTCTGCAGCAGGTCGATCTTGGTCGACACCTTGGCGCCGCCGACAATGGCGACGACGGGCCGCTTCGGATTGCCGAGGCCCTGTTCCAGTGCTTCCAACTCGGCCTGCATGGTGCGGCCGGCATAAGCCGGCATCTTGTGTCCAAGCCCCTCGGTCGAAGCATGGGCGCGATGCGCGGCCGAGAAGGCGTCGTTGACATAGATATCGCCATTGGCGGCCAGTGCCTTGACGAAATCCGGATCGTTCTTCTCCTCGCCATTGTGGAAGCGGGTGTTTTCGAGCATCAGAATGCCGCCATTCGGCAGATCGTCGACCGCGACTTCGGCCACGTCGCCGATGCAGTCATCGGCAAAACGGACGTCACGGTCGAGCACCGCTTCGACGTCCGAACGGATGGTGGAGAGCGAGAATTCCGCCTCCGGTCCGCCCTTCGGTCGGCCGAAATGGGCAAGCAGGATGACCTTGGCGCCCTTGTCGGCCAATTCCCGGATAGTCGGGGCGACGCGCTCGATGCGGGTGGAATCCGTCACCTTGCCGTCCTTGACGGGCACGTTGAGGTCGACGCGCACCAGCACGCGCTTGCCTTTGATATCGCCGAGATCGTCGAGGGTCTTGAAGTGGGCCATGGCGGAAATCCATTGAGAGGGGACGAATAATTCGGCGCGACCATACACCGCCCTTTTACGGATTCAAGCTTTCTTTCCGCGTCGGATGGAGGGCTCAGGCGCGGCGAAAACGCTCGCGGATACGGTCCGAAATTTCATGCAGGTTTAAGAAGATCGGCAGCGTCTTCGGCGGCGCCACGGCCTCCATCGACATGCCGACGGCGGCGATATGATTGTTCTCGTCGATATCGCGGACGATCAGGATGATCGAGCCGAAGCGGATGCGGTCGGCATAATCGACCCGGCCGCCGAGCCGGCTGATGATCAGCTCGCCGATGGTCATCGCCTTTTCGTTTTCCATGAGCAGGCCGGGGCCGTAAGCCGCGTCGAGCTCGGTGGCGGGCCGGTTCGGCGAGATGGCAAACGTGCCGAAGAAATCCTCGTCGTCGGCGCTGAGTTCCGCACGGCTGGCAAACAGCCGGTCGAGGAGATGGATCAGGGTCGGAACGGTGAAGATATAGACGAGGTCGTGTTCCCTGAGCCGCCCGGCATATTGGTAGCGCAGCGAATGGCCGTCGCGGATCACCAGCGACGGCGTTGCCCAGCGGGGAATGCGCGTCCCCCTCACCACCGGGCTGTCATGGATGACACGATAGGAGACGAGCTCGTGATTGGCGGCGCGGGGAAGATCGACCTCGAGACGGTCGACCTCGCCCGTCTGCTTCGGGATCAACAGACCGAGCCGCCGCGCCACCGGCTTGATCGTCCAGCCCTGGACCACCAGTGAGACCAGTACGACGATGAAGGTGACGTTGAAAATTTCCTGGCCCATTTTGAGCTTGCTCAGGATCGGCAGGATCGACAAGAGGATCGAGACCGCGCCGCGCAGGCCTACCCAGGCAACGAAGGTGATCTCCTTCTGGGCGAAGTCGAACGGCAGCAGGCAGAGCCAGACCGCCAGCGGCCGGGCGACGAAGACCAGGAACAGGCCGAGGACGACGGCCGGCAGCGCGATGACATCGAACTGCGACGGCGTGGCGAGCAGGCCGAGCGAGACGAACATGACGATCTGCGCCAGCCATGTCATGCCCTCCTGGAAACGCTTGATGGCGATCTTCGACTGGATCTGGCGATTGCCGGCCACCAGGCCCGCGACATAGACGGCGAGGAAGCCGCTGCCATGCACGGCGCCGGTGATTGAAAAGACCAGCAGCGCCAGCGCCAGCACCAGGATCGGCGCAAGGCCGCGGTCCTGGTCGAAGCGATTGGCCGCCGTGACGATCAGCCAGCCGCCGGCAATGCCGGTCACCAGGCCGATACCCATTTCTTCGAAGAAGGACAAGAGCACGCCGAAATCGAGGCCGGACAGCCCCTTGCCGGCCGCCACCAGTTCGACCAGCGTGACGGTGAGGAAGATCGCCATCGGGTCGTTGGTGCCCGACTCCACTTCCAGCGTCGAGGTGATCTGGTCGCGGATATTGATGCCGCCGACCCGGAGCAGGAAGAATACCGCAGCCGCATCGGTGGAGGCGACGATTGCACCGATAAGCAGGCTTTCGATCAGGCTGAACTTCAGGAGCATCATGGCCGCAAGGCCGAACAGGCCCGAGGTGATCACCACGCCCACTGAGGCYAGCGCCATGGCCGGCGCCGCTGCATGCCGGAACGCCTTGAACGGCGTGCCGAAGCCGGAATCGAACAGGATGACGGCAAGCGCTATCGAGCCCAGCATATAGGCAGCATTGTTGTCGCTGAAATCCACGCCGAGACCATCGACGCCGGCGATCAAACCGACGGCCAGGAAAAGAAGAAGCAGCGGCGCTCCAAAGCGAAAGGCAAGCAGGGAGGATATGGCGGCGAGCAACACCAGCGCGGTGCCGACCAGGACGACCAGATAAAATGAATCCAAACCCTGCCCCTTCCATATAGTTTCAGCGCGGCGGACCGATAAACTGCCCGTCCTTAAAAAATATACTGATCATTAATTCCGTGACGCGGACAATATTCAGTCCGCAACGGCTTTTGACGTCACGGTTCGCAAACCGGCATCCAAATCAATAGGATCATATTGGACGAGAATAAGGCCTTTGTCACATGGAAATGACAAGGACGGACGTTTGGGCGCCGATTGGAAGAAAGGTCTGGCTGCTGCTCGGGGGGATTTGGCAATGACGGCAAACGACCGGGACGTCTAACTGGCCGCTGTGATCCAACCATGCCTTGGCAGAAATCAACAGGTGGTTGCCAAGCCCGATGAGAAAGCCAGATCCCGACCAGTGTCATCAAGAGGCCGCAGAATACGCGTGGATGTAGAAATTTATGTATTGCACGCCAACGTGAGTTGATTTTATAGCGATGATATATACAATTAATTAACCATAGAATGGCGGGACACAGAAAAAACGACCGCGTGAAATTCCGAGAGAAGTAGTAGCGTTGAAGAGGGAGTAGAAGTAATGGAAGACTTATACAAGTATTTCATGAATTGTTCTCAACTTCTAATTACTGGAATTTTTTTCTTCGGCGCCGGAAGCATAAGTTTCCTGGTTCAGCTGATAAGAAATCGCAAAAACTTTTCTCTTAAGGCTTTGCTAAAGCATTGCGTACCCTTCGACGTCTTGCATTCAAAGAGCTTTCGCATGGATGTAATGATGAATATTATACACGCGGCGACGGATTCTGTTTTCTATTTCCCCGGATTGATCGTCATGGCCCTCGTGTCAAATGCCGTCGCCACATGGGTGTCCGGCTTTGCTCCGCATTACACGGCGGGCCAATTCAGCTATATCGCCGCTTTCATCTGCTTCGTTGCAATATTACTGGCAGTCGAACTGTCTGATTACATCGTTCACTATGCCGAGCACAAAATACCTGTTCTGTGGGAACTGCACAAAGTTCACCACTCCGCGGATTTCATCAACCCATTGACATCAAGGCGCAACCATTCGATCTCGCTGGTCTATTCTGGAATTGTTTCGGGTCTCATCGTCGGCCCGACCGCCGGCATTTTGATGTTCCTGTTCAAGATCAGCTTTATCGAAGCAATTGCCCTGCAGGCGTTCACAAACAAGATAACCAATTTCTGGACGCTCAGCCCCCTGAAACATTCCCACATTCCGCTTGGCTTCGGCTGGCTCGACACGATCCTTATCAGCCCTCACATGCACCAGGTGCATCACAGCAAGCTGGAGCAGCATTGGGACAAGAATTTCGGCAACAACCTGTCGATCTTCGACTGGATGTTCAACACGGGTTACAAGCCGGCAAGAGGCGAGGAAATAATTTACGGGATATCGGGGTATAGCGACGCCGACTTGCAGCAATTCAACACACTCTTCGGTGCGTTCATCTCTCCGCTGTTGAGAATAAAAGATCGGATATGGCAGCGGGCCGGCACTGGAGAGAGCGCGGCGCCGGTCATATCATCTCGAGGTGACGATGGAGAGGTCATTTCGACCGCCGACACGGAGGCGAAGCGGAGACCGAGCACGCCGATGCAGGTCGGCCGCGCCATTGTCTTCAATTACTATCACCGCAAGGCCAAAAACCAGGAAAGTCGTGCGCAGAACGTCGCATAGTGATCGACGCGGCTATGGCTGCRCACAAGTTGCCGGCGCCTCAGCTTGGGGCTCAGCGACCCAATAGAGCGCGTCGCGTATTGCCGGATTCAGGAGACGCGCTTTATCTCTTTGTTTTCACATGTCGTTGTACCCAAACCGGTGACCGCTTTCGGGCGACATGCTCTCAATCGAACGCGGTCAGATCAAACCCATATCATGAAGAAGGGGCGGGTTTTCACCCGCCCCTCTGCATCCAGCGATCGCTGAATATCGACTGCGTGTTCAGATGAGCTTGCTCATCGCCACCGCGGTGTCGCCCATGCGGTTGGAGAAGCCCCATTCGTTGTCGTACCAGGTCAGGATGCGCACGAGATTGCCGCCCATGACCTTGGTCTGGGCCGAGGCGAAGCTCGACGAATGGCTGTCATGGTTGAAGTCGCTCGAAACCAGCGGCTCGTCGGTATAGGCGAGAATGCCCTTGAGTTCGCCTTCGGCAGCGGCCTTCATCGCGGCGTTGACTTCTTCGGCAGTGGCGGCCTTGTTGGTGATCACCTTGAGGTCGACGACCGAGACATTCGGCACCGGCACGCGGATCGACGAGCCGTCGAGCTTGCCCGCCAGTTCCGGCAGAACCAGGCCGATGGCCTTGGCAGCGCCGGTGGAGGTCGGGATCATCGACAAGGCTGCAGCGCGGGCACGATAAAGGTCCTTGTGCATCGTATCCAGCGTCGGCTGGTCGCCGGTATAGGCATGGATCGTGGTCATGTAACCCTTCTCGATGCCGAAGGTCTTGCTGAGCACGGCGGCAACCGGAGCCAGGCAGTTGGTGGTGCACGAAGCGTTGGAGACGACGACGTCGTCCTTGGTCAGCGCACTGTGGTTGACGCCATAAACGATCGTCTTGTCGGCGCCGTCGCAGGGAGCGGACACCAGCACGCGCTTGGAGCCGTTGGCGAGATGCGCCGCGGCCTTGTCCTTGCTGGTGAAGATGCCGGTGCATTCGAGCGCGATATCGACATCCGACCACGGCAGTTCCTTGGGATCGCGGACCGCGGTGACGCGGATCGGGCCGCGGCCGACATCGATCGTGTCGCCCGAAACGGTGACAGTGCCCGGGAATTTGCCATGCACCGAGTCATAGCGCATCAGATGAGCATTGGTCTCGACCGGACCGAGATCGTTGAGTGCGACGACCTCGATGTCGGTGCGGCCCGACTCGATGATAGCGCGCAGCACGTTACGGCCAATGCGGCCAAACCCATTGATACCAACCTTGACGACCATGTTTCTCTCCAGCTCTTTCCGTCAGCTCCGTCGTTACAGAGCTGTATCAAACGTATTTAATCGATTTATGCAAGCTTTGCCGCAGCTGCATCCGCGACATGTTCCGCCGTGATGCCGAAATGTTCGTAGAGCGCCTTATACGGTGCCGAGGCGCCGAAGCCATGCATGCCGATGAACACGCCGTCGCGGCCGATCAGGTGATCCCAGCCCTGGCGGACAGCCGCTTCGACGCCGACATTGACCTTGGCATTGCCGAGGACGGCGGCCTGGTATTCGGCCGGCTGCCTGTCGAACAGGGCCACGCCCGGCACCGAGATGACGCGGGCGGCAATGCCCTTGCCGGCGAGCAGATCCTTGGCCTTCAGCGCGATCTCGACTTCCGAACCGGAAGCGAAGATCGATACCTGGGCATTGGCGTCTTCATGCAGCACATAGGCGCCCTTGGCCGACAGGTTTTCGTCCGAATAGCTGGTGCGGGCGGCCGACAGATTCTGGCGGGTCAGCGCCAGGCCGGTCGGATGGTCCTTGGCGGCAAGCGCGATTTCCCAGCACTCCATGGTTTCCATGGCATCGGCCGGACGCAGCATCACCATGTTCGGAATGGCGCGCAGAGCGGCGAGCTGTTCCACCGGCTGGTGGGTCGGGCCGTCTTCGCCAAGGCCGATCGAGTCATGCGTCAGCACGTGGATGACGCGGATGCCCATCAGCGAGGCCAGCCGGATCGGCGGGCGGCAGTAGTCGGAGAAGATCAGGAAGCCGCCGCCATAGGGGATCAGGCCGCCATGCAGCGCGATGCCGTTCATCGCAGAGGCCATTTCATGCTCACGGATGCCGTAATGCATGTACCGGCCGGAGAAATCGGTCGGTGTGATTTCCTTCATCTGGCTGGTCTTGGTGTTGTTCGACGGCGTCAGGTCGGCGGAGCCGCCGATCGTCTCGATGACGATGCCGTTGATCACTTCCAGCGCATCTTCCGACGCCTTGCGGGTGGCGACCGTCGGCTTGGTCTCGGCGAGCTTCTGCTTGAATGCCTTGACGGCGGGGCCGAGCGCTTCCGGCAGATCGCCGGCGAAGCGGCGCGAGAACTCAGCCCTGTTGGCAGAGCCGTTCAGACGGTTTTCCCATTCCTTGTGGACGGAAGCGCCACGGGCACCGGCCTGGCGCCACGTGTCGAGAATGTCCTGCGGGATTTCGAAGGCCGGATAGGGCCAGTTGAGCGCCACACGGGTGGCGGCGATCTCGTCGGCGCCAAGCGGCGAGCCATGCACCTTATGGGTGCCCTGCTTGTTGGGGGCGCCGAAGCCGATGGTCGTCTTGCAGGCGATCAGCGTCGGCTTGTCCGACTTGTGCGCGGCTTCGATGGCCGCGGCGATCGCTTCCGGATCATGGCCGTCGACGGCGATCGTGTTCCAATGCACCGCCTGGAAACGGGCGATCTGGTCGGTCGAGTCCGACAGCGACACGGCGCCGTCGATGGTGATCGAATTGTTGTCCCAGAAGACGATCAGCTTGTTGAGCTTGAGGTGACCGGCCAGCGCGATCGCCTCCTGGCTGATGCCTTCCATCAGGCAGCCGTCGCCGGACAGCACATAGGTATAATGGCTCTGCAGGTCCTCGCCGAATTCCTCGCGCAGCTTGCGCTCGGCAAGGGCGAAGCCGACCGAATTGCCGAGGCCCTGGCCGAGCGGACCGGTGGTCGTCTCGATGCCGGTGGCGTGACCATATTCCGGATGGCCGGCAGTCTTGGAATGCAACTGGCGGAACTGTTTCAAGTCCTCGATGCCCATATCCTCGTAACCGGTGAGATAAAGCAGCGAATAGAGCAGCATCGAGCCATGGCCGGCCGAGAGGATGAAGCGGTCGCGGTCGGGCCAGTGCGGCGCCTTCGGATCGAATTTCAGGTAGCGGGTGAACAGCACGGTCGCCACGTCGGCGGCGCCCATCGGCAGGCCGGGATGGCCCGAATTTGCCTTCTCAACGGCATCCATGGCAAGGAAACGGATCGCATTTGCCATCCGGTCATGTGTTTCGCGTGAGATCATGTCTTTCGCCGGCTCCGGAGTTTTTTCAGGCGGCAGTCAGCGGGAGACTGCCGGTAAAGCAGGCGAGACATAGCAGTTGGACGGGCTCTGTCAACAAATACGCACAGGCTTTGTGCGTGCACTGCGGAAAATTTGTGCCGCCCTGCCGAAGCCGGTGCAGCGAAGAGTTTTGGGGAAGGCAATGCAGAACTGCAACTCTTCCACAGAATTGCCTGATTTTTCTCCACTTCTTTTGATTGACGGGAGCTCTGGGCTTCCCATAGAATTGATATTGGCGGAATGCGGCGGAGCAGTGACGATTCGCCCACTCATGGACGACGAGGACAATGCCGGCAGGGGCAGCAGTCAAAGCGGCGATCGAAGACCTTCGCAGGGCGCTCGGTGAACTCGACCGGGCGGTCGACCTGCGCTTCGAGCGCGAGCACGATTCAGCCGAGCTCGAAGGCGAGGTTCGGCGTACGCATGCCGACCGTTCCCGTCTTGCCCAGGAGCTCGACCAGGCGGAATTCCGCGCCAACCGCCTCGAGGAAGTCAATCGCGAAGTGTCGCGACGTCTGGTGACCGCCATGGAAACCATTCGCGCCGTCCTCGACCGCTGAAGCAACTGAAAGCGCAGGTCCCATGGCCCAGGTAACAGTGACGATCGATGGCAAGGCCTATCGCATGGCATGCGAGGAAGGCCAGGAAGAGCACCTGATGGGGCTTGCCCAGAATTTCGACCAATATGTCGGCCATCTCAAGCGTCAGTTCGGCGAGATCGGCGACCTCCGGGTGACGGTCATGGCCTCGATCATGATCATGGACGAATTGCACGAGGCCAACCGCCAACGGACGGCGCTGGAAGCAGAGCTCGCGAGCCTGCGCAAGAATCAGGATGGCGCCGCCGTCGCGGCCGAACGCAACGACGAGGCGGTGGCAAGCATGCTGACCGAGCTCACCACCCAGGTGAAGGCGATTTCCGCCAAGCTCAACGGCACGCCGGACGAGACTTGAGGTTTCCTGGCTACAGCGAACTGCCCGGTTCTCACGACACCGGTGAATTGTCGATGTTCGCCCTTTTGTTTTAGCCGGATTCGAACTATATAACGAAGGCGGTCTGCGCGCCCCGACAGGATTTCAAATATACCCAGGGGCCATACTCGATCTTATGGGAGCTGTCCCTATTCCGGCTCGTGGGCTGGAACACATGGCGCCCACCTACTTTGTAGGCACCCGGGATCGAATCATCCATCGGCTGTCGTGGATCGCACCATTTCTCTTATGCGCCGCGTTCACGTGGGCACTTTTTCCATGAATGTTTGCGTCTTATGGGCCGAGCGCTACGCCTCGGGTGCGCGATCGCCTGCATAAAAGACAATCTCTTCAGAACGCCCAGAAGCCCGGTTCGGCAGGGAGGGCGAACCGGGCTCTGGCGCGACGACTGGAGGTCAGTGCGTTCGCATCCAAGGCTAACGCATGTCTCCCGACAGTGGGAACTGGTTTCGGGATAAAGACATGCGCAATGGAAGAAGGCGGCAGCCTGTCGGGCTGCCGCTTATTGTCATACGATCAGAACGACCGCTGGAAGCGGAGGAGGCCGGTTTTGGTCTTCGGGCCGTCATGGGGATCGCCATAGATGCCTTCGACCAGGACGGAGAAGCCGGAAGCCACCTGCCAGCTCACGTCACCAACCAGGCGCCACGAGCCGTCATCCCAGAACTGGAGGTCGTTCGACAGCGTGATCGTGTCGGTGACCTTGGCCTGCAGGCCGAGGATGGCGCTGAAGCCGTCATAGTTGAAGAAGATGTTCTGGTTGCTGTAGGAATACATCGGCATGAAACGGACGCCGAACATGCCGAACTGACCGGCAATCAGGCCCTTGAAGGCGACGGTCTTGTCGGACTCGTCATAGCCCACGCCGCCGGCAACCTGCCAGTCGCCGAACGTGTCCAATACGCCGGCTTCGACGTCGGGCATGTATTTATGGCCCTTCCGCGGAGCGTTGGTGTCCTTGGTCACATCCCAGAAGTCGCTTGTATTGTGCTCTTCAGGCGAATTGTATTCATCGGCGTCGTTATCGAGCGAGACATAAGCCTTCAGCGAACCGAATTCCGCGGTGTAGCTGATATACTGGCGTGAATCCGGGAAATTGTCGTTCGAATAGTAAAAACCGCCATCGTCGGTGAAGCCGCCATAGCCGAAGAACTTCTGCCATTGGCTGTCGAAATTGCCGAATTCCAGGCCGCCGATGCCGAAGATGTAGTACCACTTCAGCGCGTCGGTGCCGTTGTCGCCAGGTGTACCGGCAGCATCCTGGCCATTGTTGATTTCATCGCCCTGGATGCGAACCCAGCTGTAGACCGTGCCCCATTCAGAATCATTCTTGGCTTCGACGTCCAACTTGACGCGGCCGTGGTTGTCGTAAGTGGCCGACTCACCGCCTACCTTGGAAAAGCGCTTCTCGTAGCGCAGTTCACCACCGATCCTGAGGCAGGTCTCGGTGCCCGGAATGTAGAAAAAGCCGGTGCCATAGGCATCGCAGACTTTAACATATTCCATCGGTTCCGGTTGCGCGGCAACGACGGCGTCGGCGGCCTGAGCGCCGGACACGACTGCCAATGCGGCTGCCGAGCCGAGCAAAAGGCTCTTGATTGTCATGGGATGATCTCCAGTAATAATTCGATCAGGGTCCGGGCCTTGCCGCCAGGCGGCTACCCCTGTCCGGATCCTTGTGCGTGCGAGACAGTAACAACTGATCTCGACCCACGCCTAACATTTCGAGAAATCGCGAACAATCAGGAGGCCATATTAATTGGCCGCAGGAAACCGCTAAACGCCTTTGGCGTTGCGCGAATAACACACTCTATAGAGATGGTCTAAAATGACATATTTCCCCAACATCCAAGTCGTAATTTCAACCTGATTTTCAAGACCCCCGAGCATTTTTTTGCGGCGTCGCCAGCGCTGTCGCCGGGGGGAGGAGCGGGAGAAAGTGAAACGGGATCGGAATACCGATCTCGACGACAGCAAGGACGCGGCGGCTGCACCATACGGTGCCCCTTGCTGCCCCTCCCGAAAGCGTCGCTGGTTCAGCAACCAGGCGCATCCGCTGCGGCGGATATCGTCGATACTTTCGGGAGCAGGCCTATTTCCTCGATCCGCTTCCCATCAATCCTTGTGCAAGCGGATGCCGATCAAAGCGGACTTTCGTCGGCAAGCCGGCGATTCATCCGCTGAGAGTCCTTTGTCTTGTCGCAGGTTCTGTCGGAAAACCGTGGGACACTTTTCCCGAACCTGCTTCGTGATCAGTTCGAGCAGTTGGTGCCGGGAGGCGGATCTTCGCCGGCGTTGCAACCATTATAGTGAGCGTTCCACAGTGGCGCTTTCTCGCTTTTCACGGCATGCAGGCGCTGGGTCGTCGTATTGCCGTGATCGATTGCGAGCGACGCGGTGGAAGAAACCACCAGCAGCATGACGGCTGCTGACGAGAATCTGAGTCCGATGTCCTTCATATGAGTTCTCCGGGACGATAGACAGATCGGCGCCATGCCGTTGGGCAAAGCACCGGTCGCTAATGTTACCCTTATCGACCCGGCGTCAAATCAAAAAAGCGATCCGGCGATTTTGTCCCACTCGCCAGAGCACGCCGACGCAAAAGAGCGGAATTCGGGGGCAAGAACCTTGGACGGATCACTGTCGATATCTGATACCTATCGTTCCTCAGGGTTTCAGCGACGGAAAATAATCGACAGCTTTGTCGGTTAGCAGGTTTTTGATATCGGCCAGCGGGACGGAGACGATGGCTCCCATGCAGCCGGTATCCTCGATATCGCCGATGAAGAATACCGCAACATCGTCCTGGGCAAAGCTGACATCGAGACCCTCGGTCATATTGTCGTTGGTTACGCACCCGGCGGTACGATCGGCATCGTAATCGGATGCCTTGCGATAGGCCGCGATGACCCAGTCGATCAATGGCTGAGTCGGAGCGTTGCTGGCGGCGTCCCAGTCCTTGAAAATTTGGCTGGGATCGAGGGCACGACCCGCGCGGACGTCGTAGGTGTAGTAGCTGGTGCCGTCGTCGGGTGCCCCTCCGCCGCAAGAACTGCGGCCGGCCTGGCGGATGGTCATCACCGTGTCGCTGAGATAGTCAATCGAGATGCGGTCTTGATCGATCCCGCCCAGCGAGGCGCCGCCAGTCCCGAACGGGATAGGCATCCAACCACCGCTGCGATAGTCCCTGCCGAGGCACTCAAAGCCGACGAAGTTGGTAGCCCAGCGCCGCTGGTCGAGCATGGCATTGACCGGCGCGATATCGCCGCCGCCCGGGAGCGAGACGACACGGGGGAAGGCGAACTTGGTGCGCGGGTCGATCACCTCGCGATAAGTGGCGCCGCTTATTGGGGTCGGTTCCGGCTCGGGGCGAAATGACACCCGTGCGAGCACGCCGCGCCCGGTGATAGTTCGCACAGCAATCACCTAAGCACATCAAGCCTCAATCATTCGGTCCAATATCGCTCAACAGCCAGTGATCGCCGGTCTTGCTGAAGACATAGTACTCTTCGTCGCATGTGGCGGCGTAGTAGGGTTTGCCATCCGCGTCCTTGTCGGCGACCGGCTTCGCTTTGGCGAGGCACTTGCGGACTTCTGGCGGCAGAAACTCCTTCCAGCGGTCAGCGAAGTTTGCCGCTGTTATGTCGGGTGTGCCAATCGGCTGTGGGAACTTGATCAATTTCGCCGTGGTTTTCACGTCCCCCTTGTCCATGGCGGCAGTGAATTTAGCCCAGAACGCTTTGAACCCGTCATCCGCGCCAAAAACCGGGCCGGCGATCGAAAGCGAAATAAGAATAGCAAATCCAGTCAATATCTTACGCATAAGATGCATTTGAACCTCCAAATTTACATAAGTGGGATAATCATAGGGGCGGTTCCGGCTGAGGGCGAACTGTCATCCGAAGGCTGTTTCTGCTGTCCCAATTGAACAGGTACGGCAATTTGCTCGGTAATTCATTGATTTACAAGGAGCAAATGTTGCCGTCCACTCCACGTCCTGCAACGCCGGTCGAACCCACGGCTCCGTCTACCTGGATAGTGTTGTTCTGGGATGCAGAACTTTCCTTGATGCCCGCGAAACCGTCGTCTTTGGTTTGAAGAATGTATTTTCCATATGCCAGCTGGTAGGTCGTGTCCGAGCCGTTGATATCGTACTGATCGTTCGAAATGCCTATCTGAACTGTATCGGTCATTGTTATGCCTCTGGGTTTGTGTCGGTCTGTTTTGCGTGGTGGTGGGTTTGATGCTTGTTTGTTTCAGTCGGTTGTCCGGGCGCGGTGAAATTCGTTTCAATTGTTTCAAGGCTGTGAAATGGTTGAAGCCTCATCGTGACGAGCCGTAAAATCCACGCGAAAACGCAGGCATCTCAGTTGGTTCCGCCGAGCTTCGTTTGGCAGCGTCACTGGCTGCCGGCGTGCGCAGCCGCGCATGTAGAGGCCGGCAAAGGGAGGGGAGAGGTCTTTGTTTGTGGTGGGCAGGGGGCTCGGCGGACAGCTACTGCTGGCGGCAGCACTCCGATGTATTCGTGCACACAGGACGTCGGCGATGTTCTGATGATCATCGACGCGAAGAACGACCCGGCCGCGAAATGGTATGCCAGCTTTGGCGCCGAACCGCTCGGGGATCGGCCGCGGACGCTGGTCGCGCCTTTGTCAACCTTCGCAGTCGCCTTGAAAGGCAGCGGGCATCTTTGACCCTTGCGCTGGTCACGTCGGCGCCCGAGGGTGCGACGTTCCAAGGGCGATGCACACATTAAGCTGTCTCGCCACCAGCCATGCGTTTTTTCACCAAAGGGGGTCGTTTTGATACCAGCATGGTAGAGCGATCATTCTACCATTGTCGGCATGAACACGACAAAACAGAAAATCGCAGGCGACCTCGACCGGCAGTTTGCCGAACAAGGTTTTGCCGAGCAGGGCGTCGAAGCGTTGCGGGCTGGCGCTGATGTGTCGCTGCGCACGCTCTACAAGTATTTTCCCAGCCGCGAGGCGATGGTGGTGGGGGCGCTGGAATACCGGGACAAGACCTATTTCGATTGGCTTGCCGGCGGGCCGCAGGACGGTGTCGACCACGTTCTTTATCCGATCATCCGCCTTGCCGACTGGCTGCGCGAAGTGGCCAATACAGGTTGCCTGTTTCTCAATGCGCTGGCCGAACATCCTGACAGCGAAGCGATCCGCGCGGTCGTCATCGATCACAAGGCTCGGCTCGCCGACGAGTTTCGCAGACGCCTTCAGACCATTGCGCCCGGTCGGGACACCGAGCAGCTCGCAGAGACGCTCTTCCTGCTTCACGAGGGCATGACGCAGACGGCCCGTCTCAACGGGCGCGACCGGGCCAGTGCCGCGGCGCTTCGGGCGGCGAAAGCAGCGCTCGCAGCCGAGGGCATTGGCTGAACCCCTTCCGCCAACCTTGAAATTCCCGAGAGTCTTGAAACATGAAGATCAAACACGTTCATCTCTATAGCCACGACCTGCCGGTGAAAAACGGTCCCTATACGGTGGCGAATGCCCAGGTCTGGTCGTTGAAGACGACGCTTGTCCGGCTTGTCGGCGAGGACGGAACCGAAGGCTGGGGCGAGACCTGTCCTGTCGGTCCGACCTATGCCGAATCCCATGCCGCCGGTGCCGTCGCGGCACTCACGGAAATGGCGCCGGGGCTCGTCGGCGCCGATATCTGGCCGCTGGCGCTCCAGCGCAAGATGGAGAGCCTGCTGAATGGCCACAACTACGCCAAGGCAGCCATCGATATCGCGGCCCACGACCTGATCGGCAAGAAGCTGGGTTTGAGCGTGGCCCAGTTGCTCGGCGGTGCCGCTACCGACAAGGTTCCATCCTACTACGCGACCGGCGTGGGCACGCCGGATGACATTGCCCGTATCGCCCGCGAGAAGATGGAGGAAGGCTATCCCCGTCTTCAGGTCAAGGTGGGCGGCCGGCCGGTGGAGGTCGATATCGCAGTGGTCCGCAAGGTCTGGGAAGTCATCGGAAAATCCGGCATGCGGCTTGCCGTTGATGCCAATCGCGGCTGGACCACGCGGGATGCGCTGCGCATCAGCCGTGAATGCTCTGACATTCCCTTCATCATGGAGCAGCCGTGCAACACGATCGAAGACCTGCAGAAGATCCGGCCGCAGGTCCAGCACGGCATCTACATGGATGAAAACAGCGTCAATCTCGCAACCGTCATCACGGCTGTCGGCACCGGGCTCGTCGACGGCTTCGGCATGAAGGTGACGCGCATCGGTGGCCTGCACAATTTCGCGACCTTTCGCGACATCTGCGCCGCCCGCAACCTTCCGCATACATGCGATGACGCTTGGGGCGGGGATGTCATCAATGCCGCCTGCACGCAGGCAGGTGCGACGATCAACCCCAAAAACTGCGAAGGGGTGTGGATTGCTTCGCCCTACATAGAAGGCCATTACGACAGAAAGAACGGCGTTCGGATCGAAGGCGGTCATATCGCACTGCCGAAGGGTGCTGGTCTTGGCGTGACGCCCGATGAAGGCATCTTCGGCAACCCGGTCGCCAGCTTCTAAACCGACATTTGGAGCGTAACATGAGATTTTCAGGGAAACTGGCTCTCGTCACCGGCGCTGCCGGCGGTATTGGCGCCGCTATCGTCACACAGCTTCGTGCCGAGGGCGCGCGGGTGGCCGTGGCCGACCGCGACGTGTCGGCAGTCGAGGCCGATGCCCATCTGCCGGGCAACCTTCTGGAGGCATCCTATGCCGATGGCTTGCCCCAGGCGGCCTTCGACGCGCTTGGCGGGCTCGACATCGTCGTCAACAATGCCGGCGTGATCACCCGCGGCAAGGTGACCGAAACAACCGATGCCGACTGGGACCTGTCCGTGGGCGTCAATGTCCAGGCGCCGTTCCGGGTCAGCCGCGCCGCCATTCCGCTGCTTGCCGCACGCGGCGGCGGGGCGATCGTCAACACCGCCTCCTGCTGGGGCCTTCGTCCGGGCCCGAACCATGCGGTCTACTGCATGACCAAGGCGGCAATCGCCTCGCTGACCCAGTGCATGGGCATGGACCACGCGCACCAGAACATTCGCATCAACGCCGTCTGTCCGAATGAGGTCAATACGCCCATGCTGCGCACCGGCTTCATCAAGCGTGGCTTCGATCCGGATACGGCGGTCGCCGAACTTGGCAAGACCGTGCCGATCGGCCGCATCGCCGAGCCGGAAGATATTGCCGACGTCGTGCTCTTCCTCGCCTCCGATGCCGCGCGCTACATGTGCGGCTCGTTGGTCGAGATCAATGGCGGAAAGGCGGTGGGCTGATGCGCTTCGACGGCAAGATTGCACTGGTGACAGGTGGGCGCTCCGGCATCGGCCAGGCGATTGCCCGGCGGCTCGGGGAAGAAGGCGCGCGCGTCTTCACCGCCCAGCGTGGGGAGGACGCTGAGTTCGAGAGTATTCCGACCGATTTCACCGATCCGGCTTCCGCCGGTAAGGCCGTGGACGCAGTGGTGGCTCGGGCCGGGCGGCTCGACGTGCTCGTCAACAATGCGGGCATGATGCAGGAAGCGCTGGTCGAGGATATGTCGCTTGCCGATTGGGAGCGCAATATCGCCGTCAACCTCACCACGCCCTTCATGCTGATCAAGGCGGCGATGCCGCATCTGAGAGCGGCAAAGGGCGCCATCGTCAATATCGGCTCCATCGAGGGGCTGGGTTCGAACCCGAAGCACGCGGCCTATTGCGCCTCGAAATCCGGCCTGCACGGGTTGACCCGCGCCGTCGCCATCGATCACGGGGCCGAGGGCGTGCGTTGCAACGCGGTCGCACCCGGCTGGATCGATACGGATCTCAACATGGACTTCATCGAGAGCATGCCGGACCCGGCCGCGTTCCGCCGCGAGATCGGCCGCATCCATCCGGTCGGCCGCACCGGCAAGCCGGAAGAGGTGGCAGCCCTTGTCGCCTGGCTCGCCTCGCCGGAAGCCGGCTTCGTCACCGGCCAGGTCTGGACCATCGACGGCGGCCGCATGGCAAAGCTCAGCCTGCCGTGAATTCGGCACGATCTCAAGCCGGAGGGGTATAGCGTGAATGTGCGATGCCTGGAAAATGTCGAACTGGACAAGCTTTCAATCGAGCACTGCGACGGGCGCATGCTTACGTTGACAGAAGAGATGAAATTGTCGTGACAGCGTGGCGTGCAAAAAAAGCCCTGCCGGGGTAAAGGGCAGGGCTTGGAGGGAAGAGGGGTAACAAGCGTTATATTTTGCGCAGCGCTTCTGCGTCGCTGATCTGGATGACCCGGCCGCGGATGGTTACGCCCGAGTTCTTGAGGAGCGAGAAGGCGCGCGACAGCGCTTCGGGCGCCAGGCCGAGCTTGCCCGCCAGCAGGCTCTTCTGGAATGGCAGCCGGAAGGAATTGGCGTGTCCGTCGCCCTGGTTATGCGAAAGTTCGAGCAGGTAGCGCGCGACGCGCTGCGGCGCCGTATGCAGCCGGTCATTGGCGACATTCATGCGGGCGTCATTGAGGTGCCGGGCCATGATGTTCATCAGCGACAGCGACAGTTCCGGCTCCTCCGCCATGATGTGGCGGATCTTGGCATAGTCGAAACGAGCCAGTGTCGAGGGTTCGGCAGCCTGGGCGTTGAATGTGTGGCGGTCGCTGAGGAACATGGCGCATTGGCCAAAAACGTCGCCGGGGCCGAACACGCCGGTATCCGCTTCCTTGCCGTCCAGGCCGGTCCGGTAAAGCCTGACATAGCCGGCGATCACGACATAGAAGCAGTCGGCCGCAACGCCTTCGCGGAACAGAAGGTCACGCGCCTCGGCGCTGAAGATCACCACGCCGTCGAGAATCCTTTTGACCAGACTGGGATTGAGCCCAGCCAGCAGCGGTGTCGACTGTAAAATATCCCTGTCGCGGAGATTCATCCTCAATACCTTGTTCATTCGTACCTCCGGGCGCGCCTGAGTTATGGCGTCATAATACCCTGAAGCGTCGGAGAAAAATTTGATGAGGATCAAATTGCTCGGCCTTTTCCGGCAATAAAATGAAAAAACCCGGCATTGTGCCGGGTTTTTTACGCGTGGTTTGAGGATGGGGCAGGCTATTCCGCGGCCAGGGGCTTTTCCTGGATGTCATTTGCGGCCGCGCGCTGCGGCCGGGCGTGCGTCGTTTTAGGCTCGACGGCGGCCTTGTCCATTTCCAGCGACTGCAGCCTTTCCTCGAGCGACGACAGCGTGCGGCTGTTTTCGCCAAGGATGCGGGTCAGCTCTTCATTCTCCAGCGCTTCCTGCTCCTCTTCCTTCTTGCCGAACATACGGCCGAAGATCCAGCCGAGCAGCCGCGACAGGTCGTCCATGATCAGGAAGAATGCCGGCACGACGACCAGCGACAGCACGGTCGAGACGATGATGCCACCCATGACGRCGATCGCCATCGGGGCACGGAACGCACCGCCTTCGCCGACGCCGAGCGCTGAGGGCAGCATGCCAGCCGACATGGCGATCGAGGTCATGATGATCGGCCGGGCGCGCTTGCGGCCAGCCTCGACCATGGCCTCGCTGCGCTTCATGCCGCGATGCATCATCTCGATGGCGAAGTCGACCAGCAGGATGGCGTTCTTGGCGACAATACCCATCAGCATTAGGATGCCGATCAGCACTGGCATGGAGAGCGAATTATGGGTGACGATCAGCGCGATCGCCACGCCGCCGGTGGCAAGCAAGAGCGACAGCACGATCGTGATCGGCTGCAGCACGTTGCGGAACAACAGGATCAGCACGGCAAACATCAGCATGATGCCCAAGGCCATGGCTTTGACGAAGCCTTGAACCATCTCGCCCTGGATCTTGGTATTGCCACTTTCGATCTGTTGCACGGTTGGCGGCAGCTTTGCTTTCTCGACCGCTTTTTTGAAGGCGGCCGTGGCCGTATCGAGGGCAACGCTTGGAGGCAGGCTTGCGCCGAGCGTGATGACGCGATTGCGGTCGTAACGCTTGATCGTGCTTGCACCTTCCGAATAATCAACGTTGGCGATTGAAGCCAAAGGCACGCTCGCGCCCGTATTGGTCGGCACTTTCAGCGCCTTGATGGCCGCCAGGTTGCGACGGACGGACAGATTGAGCTGGACGCGCACCGGAATCATCCGGTCATCGAGATAGACCTTCGACAAGGCGGTATCGACGTCACCGATCGTGGCGACGCGAACCAGTTCCGAAATCTGGGCCGTGGTGATGCCGAGCCGCGCCATGCGCACCGGGTCAGGGCGGATCTGGATCTCCGAGCGCGGCAACGCGCCTTCGGCGCCCACATTCTGAAGCTCCGGCAACTGACGCAACTGGGTCTCCAGCACCGCGGTGGCTTTGCTGAGGTCGTCGGCATTCGGTGAGGTAAAGTTGTAGGCGATGTCGCGCTCGCCATTGTCGTCGAGCTTCAGGATGCGGGCATCCGGAATGTCGGCAACACGCTTGAATATCTCGGCCTCGATGTCCCACTGCGGCACCGTGCGGCCGTGCACTTCCATTTTAGGAAGGTATGGGCCGATCAGCGGAAGGCGGCCGGCAACATTGTTGACCAGCTTCTTCACCAGGGAATGCTCGATCTTTTTCAAATTGATGTAGATCGACGCCCGGCGCAGCTCCAAATCGCCCTTCGGCGACGAACCACCGATGATATAGATGTTATCGATGCCCTCGATGTTCTTGATGCGCTCGGTGACCTCGGCGGTCGCTTTGTCGGTATCGTCCAAAGTCGCGCTCGGCGGCAGTTCCACCGAAAGGATCACGCGGCCCGAATCTTCCGGCGGCATGAAGCTGCCGGGCACCATTACAAACAGCAGCCAGAAGGACCCGACCACCACGGCGACGGCGGCGACGGCGGTGCCATAGCGGCCATACCAGCGATGGGTCACGGCACTGACGACCGCGGTATAGCGGCGCATCAGCCAGCCTTCTCCGCCGTGATCGTCATGGCCGACATTGGCGTCAGATGCGCGCATCAGATAGGCGGCCATCATCGGCGTGATCAGGCGGGCGACAGCCAGCGAGAAGAAGACCGCAATGGCCACCGTCAGGCCGAACTGGATGAAGTACTGGCCCGGAATGCCGCCCATGAACGAGACCGGCACAAACACGGCGATGATCGTGAAGCTGGTCGCAATGACGGCGAGGCCGATCTCGTCGGCCGCTTCGATCGCTGCCCGATAGGGCGTTTTGCCCATCTTGATGTGGCGGGCAATGTTTTCGATCTCCACGATCGCATCATCGACGAGGATGCCTGTCGCCAGTGTCATCGCCAGGAAACTGACGAGATTGAGCGAGAAGCCCATCATATCCATGATCCAAAAGGTCGGGATCGCCGAGAGCGGCAGCGCCACCGCGGAAATCAGCGTCGCCCGCCAGTTGCGCAGAAACAGGAAGACGACGATGACGGCAAGAATGGCGCCCTCGAACAAGGTGTCGATGGCCGCGTTATAATTGCCGTAGGTAAAGTAGACCGCGTCGTCGACCAGTTCGATCTTGACGTCGGGATGTTTGGCACGGACGTCCTTCAGGCCGGCGGCAATGGTTTCCGCAACGGTCACCTCGCTCGCACCCTTGCTGCGGAACACGGAGAAGGAAACACCCGGGGCGCCATTGAAGCGCGAAAAGGATACGGGCTCCTTATAGGTGTCCTTGATCGTACCAAGATCAGACAGCTTCACGAAACGGTTGGCGGAGACATAGATCGTCGTGTTCGCCAGGGCTTTGACGTCCCGTTGGTCACCCAGGGTCCGGATCGCCTGTTCCGAGCCCGCCAGCTGGCCGCGCCCCGAACCCATATCAGCATTGGTGCTGCGCAGCTGCCGGTTCACATCAACCGCTGTGAGGCCGTAGGAATTGAGCTTGGCAGGGTCCAGTTCGATATGCACTTCACGGTCGGCACCCCCGTTGCGATCGATCCGGCCGACACCTGGCTTGCCCTGCAACGCCCTTTTGATCGTGTCGTCGACGAACCAGGAGAGCTCTTCCAGGGTCATGTTCGGCGAGGATACCGCGAAGGTCTGGATCGGATTGCTCTCGACATCGATCTTGGTGACCAGCGGGGTGTCGGCGGTCGCAGGCAAGTCCTGCCGGATGCGGTCTATCGCGTCCTTGACATCCTGAAGTGCCTTGTCGGTCGGCACTTCGATCTTGAACATGATGGCCGTCGTCGAACCGCCGTCGTTAACGGTAGACTGTATGAAATCAACGCCGGAAATGCCGGCAACCGCATCTTCGACCTCGCGCGTCACCTGCGTCTCGAGTTCCGCAGGGGCAGCGCCCGCCTGCGTCACCGTGACCGAAACGATCGGTACGTCGATGTTCGGAAATTTGGTGATCGGCAGCGAGAAAAATGAAATCAGCCCCAAGAGCAGCAGCAGGAAGAATGCCAGCAGGGGTGCTACGGGATTGCGAATGGACCAGGCGGAAAAATTCATGACCCTCTGCTCCGTCAGTTCGACGCGGTTTTCTCAGGCACCGGTGTGATCCGGTCGCCGTCGCGGACATAGGCGCCGGCCTTTTCGACGACGACGTCGTTGGCGGCGAGGCCCTTGGAGATTTCGATATAGTCACCGTCCTGGACGCCGGTCTCGACCTTGCGCATCTCGACGCGGTTATCCTGGACGCGGCGGACGTCCATGCCTTCCTTCTCCGCGGTCACGGCGGTCAGCGGCAGCGACAGGACCTTGCGCTCGGAAATGATGATCTCGGCGCTGGCATACATGCCGATGCGGGCAACGGCCGGATCTTCGATGGTGATCTTGACCGTACCGAGGCGGGTCTGGGCGTCGACCACGGGATCGATCATCCGCACCTTGCCGTCGACTTCCGTCGAGGTGCCGGCGACCGAGACATGCACGGTCTGGCCGGGCTTGAGCTTCAGGAGATCGCCTTCGGCGACGTCGCCCTTCAATTCGACGGCGTTGTCGCGGATGATGGTGAAGAGCGGGCTGCCGGCATTCATCATCGCATTGGCGCCCATCTTGGCGGTGCGTGCCGAGACCACGCCGGCCACCGGCGTCTTGACGTCGGAGCGGGCGAGTTTCAGGTCGATATCGCTGATTTGCGCGTCCAGCACCTTCACATCAGCCTCGTTGGCGAGAATGCCCTGGCGGGCGGCGTTGACGCGGGCGGTCGACGCTGTCGCGGCGGAACGCAATTGTTCGGCCTGGCTTACCGGCACGGCAGCACTTTTCACCAGGTTTTCGGCACGCGCGGCCTGGCGGATGGCTTCCTGCTCATTGGCCTGGGCTTCGGCGAGCTGCGCTTCGAGCTGGGCGCCGACGGCGACCGTCTTGGCGCGATTGGCCTGCAGCTGGCTCTTCTGCAGGATGAGCGAATCCTGTTTCAGCGTCGCCAGCGTCTGGCCGGCTTTGACGACATCGCCGACATCGGCGTCGAGCTTGTCGATCTGCAAGCTATCGACTTCCGGCTGGACATAGACTTCTTCCACCGCCTGGATCGTGCCGGTGACGATGACCCGATCGGTCAGCGTCCGCTCACGCACCGTGACGACGCGGATTGCCGGGAAGCTCTGGGCTTTGGCCGCGGGCGTGGCGCTCGTGTCTTCGGCCGCGGCCAAAGCGGGGGCAGCCATGAGGATGGAGGCGGCCAGAATGGCTGCGGTCTTGACAATGGGCATACGGACGTCCTCGGCCGGAAACAAGCACAGTCGGGGCTTTGGTGTGGTTCGCGATCCCCATCGCATACCCTCTGCGCTGGTGGGCTCCGGTCAAGCCGGCTGATTATGCCCCGCGCGGTCTTTTCGACCCCATCCCCGACCCACACAACTGACCCGGACCGGCGGCCTGATCGCGTGCAGAAATCTCTCAATGCGACCTATTTGGACATAGTTTTGCGTCGCACAAGTGGCGATATGCTAAAAACGCGGCGAATTTACAAAACTTTACCTGAAAATCGGGTTCCGGTGAGCAAGGTGTTACGCAAAAGCGACAGGTTTGATCAAAACCATTGAAATCATGCTACAAATGCATGTCTCGCAAATACCGTGAGTCGGTTTTGCATGGCGATACTGACAGGCCTTTTGGGATCAAGCCTTTACCGATCGCAGCAGCATGCCGAAGAGGTCGTGTGGTTCGTCCGGATCGGCAAGCAGATCGAGTTCCTCGTAGAATTTTTCATCCTTCAGGCGGTCGCGCAGGTAGCGCAGTGCCGAAAAATCCTCAATGGCGAAGCCGACGGAATCAAACAGGGTGATCTGGCGGGTGCTGGCGCGGCCGGGTTCCTGTCCAGCAATCACCTTCCAGATCTCATGGATCGGATGGGTCTTGTCGATCTGCTGGATCTCGCCCTCGATCCAGGTCTGCGGCGGATATTCGACGAAGATGTCGGAGCGCAGCACGATGTCGCGATGCAGTTCCGTCTTGCCCGGGCAGTCACCGCCGACGGCATTGATATGGATGCCTTCGCCGACCATGTTGTCGGTCAGGATCGTGGCATTCTTCTTGTCGGCGGTGACTGTGGTGATGATATCGGCGCCGGCCACGGCTTCTTCCGGCGTTGCCGCCGCGACGATGTCGAAGCCGTAAGCCGCGAGATTGCGCATGCATTTCTTCGTCGCGGTCGGATCGATGTCATAGAGGCGAAGCTTGTCGATGCCGAGCACGGCCTTGAAGGCCAGCGCCTGGAATTCGGATTGGGCGCCGTTGCCGATGATCGCCATTGTCCTGGCACCCTTCGGCGCCAGATATTTGGCCACCATGGCGGAGGTCGCGGCAGTGCGCAAAGCCGTCAGGATGGTCATTTCGGTGATCAGCATCGGGTAGCCACTGGCCGTGTCGGCAAGCACGCCGAAGGCGGTCACGGTCTGGCGGCCGGTGCGGGTGTTGTAGGGATGGCCGTTGACATATTTGAAGCCGTAGAGCGTGCCGTCGCTGGTCGGCATCAGTTCGATGACGCCGTCAGCCGAATGCGAGCCCACGCGCGGCGTCTTGTCGAACAGTTCCCAGCGGCGGAAATCCTCCTCCAGATAGGCCACGAGTTCCGTCATGACCCTCTCGATGCCGATCTTCATGACGAGCTTCATCATGTTGTCGACGCTGACGAAGGGCACGATGTTGAGGTTCGGGATCGGGTTCATGAATAGCTCCGGGTTGGCCTGTCCATGACGCGCTTGCCGACCAGGCTGGCGGCGAGATCGGCCATCAGGATGGCAGTGCGGCCGCGGTCGTCGAGGAAGGGGTTGAGTTCGACAAGGTCGAGGCTGCCGACCAGGCCGCTGTCGCAGAGGATCTCCATCACCAGATGCGCCTCGCGGAAGGTGGCGCCGCCAGGTACGGTAGTGCCGACGGCCGGTGCGATCGACGGATCGAGGAAATCGACGTCGAGGCTGACATGCAGCATGCCGCCGGCGGCCTCGACCGCGGCGAGAAAACGCTTGAGCGGCGCGGCAATACCTTCTTCGTCGATCATCCGCATGTCGCAGACCCCGATGCCGGCATCGCGGATCGCGGCGCGTTCGGCCGGATCGACGCTGCGGATGCCGATCATCGCGACGTTCTTCGGATCGACGGTGGTGGCGAGCGGCGGAAAGTGGCCGTCGAAACCGGGACGGCCGGTGAAATAGGCGACGGGCGTGCCGTGCAGATTGCCGCTTTCGGTGGTCGCCAGCGAATGGAAATCGGTATGGGCGTCGAGCCAGAGCACGAAGAGCGGCTTGCCCATCTCCTTGGCGCGGCGCGCCATGCCGGGGACGGTGCCGGCCGACAGCGCATGGTCGCCGCCGAGAAAGATCGGCATGCCTTCAGCGCTCGCGGCATAGGCGGCATCCGACAGCGCCTCGATCCAGGCAACGACTTCGTCGAGYTTCTTGATCGCAGGATTTGTATGCGGTTCGACCTTGTGGGCCGCCGGCCTGACATCGCCGAGATCGACGACCTGATGGCCGAGTTCTTCCAGCGACTCGGCGAGACCGGCAGCGCGATAGGCGGCCGGACCCATGTCGCAACCGCGTCGGCCAGATCCTTCCTGCACCGGGGCACCCAAAAGTTTTACCAGCATGTTCGCGCTCCCTCAACTATCTCGATTGAACCATATGTGATCGGCGATTTGAACATATTGATTTGGCAATCTTGTGAATGTAGCTTGCCATTTCGATCAATATGATTGCCGATATGGTCACATGGATGAATTGGACCACAGACTGATCACGCTGCTGCGGCACGATGCGCGGCGCGGCATTTCCGAGCTTGCCGCCGAGCTCGACGTGGCGCGCGCCACCGTCAGGAACCGCATCGAGCGGCTGGAGCGGTCGGGCGAGATCATCGGCTATACGGTGATCCTGAAGTCGGATGCGGTGTCGCTGCCGGTGCGCGGCATCATGATGATCGAGGTCGAGGGCCATTCGGCCGACAAGGTGATCCGCGCGCTTGGCGGGTTTTCCGAGATCAGCGCCATCCACACGACCAATGGCCGCTGGGACCTGATCGCCGAACTGGGCGCGGCGACGCTGACCGATTTCGACGCCGTCCTGCGCCGCATCCGGCTGATCCCCGGCATTATCGGCAGCGAAACGAGCTTGTTGCTGGCGACACCGCGCAGCACAAGGGCCAAGCTTTAACGGCCTGTTGCTTGGCGACACCGAGATGTTGATGGCTTCACTGCGCAAAGTCGGTGGAAGCCGACACGTTGCGCCACGCCGCGACAATCGCCGCATCCCCAGCCTGCTTCTTCTCGATCGCCGCGACAGTGTCGCTGCCGAGCGGCAGGCGGACCGGCGGATTGGCGACCTGGACGAAATCGATCAGCACATCGGCAAGTTTGGCCGGGTCGCCCGGCTGGTTGTTGCTGATCCCGGCCGCCCGCTGGCGAACCACGCCGGCGGTTGTGTCGTAATCGGAAATCCGAGCCGGACTGACGGATAGCGACGATGAGTCCAGGAAATCGGTGCGGAAATAGCCCGGCTCGATCGCCGTCACATGCACGCCGAGCGGTGCAAGTTCGTCATGCAGCGCTTCGCTCAATCCCTCGACGGCGAATTTCGCCGAGCAGTAGATGCCGAAACCGGCGGCCGCGCGATAGCCGCCGATGGAGGAGAAATTCAGGATGCGGCCGGATCGCTCGCGGCGCATGTGCGGCAGGACGGCGCGGGTGACCTTGAGCAGGCCGAACACATTGGTGCGATAGATCGCCTCGACTTCCGCCGCCGTTGCTTCCTCGACGGCGCCCAAGAGGCCGAAGCCGGCATTGTTGACCAGCACATCGATGCGGCCGAAGCGGGCGATGGCTGCCTCGACGGCCGCTGCCGCGTGTGTCTCGTCGGCCACGTCGAGCGCGACGGCCAGCAGGTTGGCATAATTGCCGAAGCGATCGAGCACGGAATTGGGATTGCGCGCTGTGGCGACGACCTGGTCGCCCTTGGCCAGTGCGCGTTCAGTGATGAGGGCGCCGAGACCGCGGGAGGCGCCGGTGATGAACCAGGTTTGCATGGGAGTAACCTCGAATTTGTGATGGATGGAGAGCGGGAGACCGGCCGGATGCCGGCCTCCGAAATGTCGGAGTGGTCGCCGCTCGGCTCAGTCGAGCACTTCGGCGAGTTCGATCAGGTTGCCGAACGGATCGGCGAAGAAGGCGAGGCGGCGGCTGATGGCCGGCAGTTCGAACGCTTCGGTGACGACAGGAACGCCGCGTTCACGCAAGGTCGCCACGGTCTTGTCGATGCTCTTCACGGTGAGGCAGAAATGATGGTAGCCGCCATATTTCAGGCTGTCGGCCAGATCGGTATAGGGGCGGACGCGCTCAGGGGCGGGTTCGCCGCCGCCGAGTACTTCGATAAAGAAATGGTCGTCCGTGGGCGGGGCAAGATAGGCCAGCTTCTCGTCGGCAAAATCCCATTCGTGGATGACGCGGAAATCGAGTTTCTCGACATACCAGCGCTTGGCGGTTTCGAGATCGGGGGTGCGGACGGCGACATGGTGGCCGCGCATGTCGGCGAAGGGCGAAGCGGTGTTGGCTGCGGGTGCGATGAAGTCGGCCATTGTTCTATCCTCTTTCTGGAGCGGCGGCCCTCATTGGCCGGTGAGAGAGATTTAGCGCTTTGCTATTCCAACGATTAGAGCGATAATAATCAGAACAATCATGAGTGAAACTCAGCAATGCGCGCCACTGATCTCTCCGAACTGGCGGCTTTCGAGGCTGTTGCCCGCCATCGCAGCTTCCGCAAGGCGAGCGAGGAACGCGGCGTCACCGCCTCTGCGATCAGCCATGCGGTCAGCGACCTCGAAGCGCGGGTGGGCATCCGGCTTCTCAACCGCACCACGCGCAGCGTCTCGACCACCGATGCCGGGGCAATGCTTCTGGCGCAGCTGTCGCCGGCGCTTGGCGAGATCGGCTCGGCGCTGGATGCGCTCAACCAATATCGCGAGACGCCGTTCGGCAAGGTGCGGATCAACGCGCCCAATTCGATCGCGCCTTTCGTGCTCGGCCCGGTCATGGGCAGGCTGATCCGCGACAACCCCAATCTCGAACTGGAAATCGTCGCCACCGACCGGCTGGTCGATATTGTCGAGGAAGGCTTCGACGCCGGCATTCGGCTGGGCGAGAGCTTGAAGGAGGGCATGACGGCGGTCCGGATCAGGCCGCGGCTGCGCCTTGCCGTGGTCGGGTCACCGCGTTATTTCGAGCATCGGCCCATGCCGGAAATACCGGCCGATCTCAGACATCATGTCTGCATCCGCAACATGTATGCAAGCGGCGCTTATTATCCATGGTCTTTTGCATTGAACGGCGAGGCGGTCGATTTCGAGCCGAGCGGGCCGCTGTCGCTGCATGACCACGAACTGATGGTCGAGGCAGCGCTCTCCGGCCTGGCATTGGCCTATGTCTGGGAGGATCGTGTCCGGCCGCATATCGAGAGCGGCAGGCTCGTGCAGTGTCTCGGCGCCTGGTGTCCGCTCGAGGACTGGCTCTACATCTATTACCCGACCCGCAGGCATATGTCGGCCGGCCTGAGGGCCGTCATCGAGGCGATGCGCGTGTGACCGCAGCGTTGAAAACGCATCGTGGCCAGATAGATCGGTGCGCCCACACCGCGAATGCTCTCCTGCTTGTCAGCGGCCGGAAATCGGCAGCGAGACGATAAAGGTCGAACCTTCGCCTTTCCTGCTTTCGACGGTTATTTTGCCGCCATGGAGTTCGACGTAGGATTTCACCAGGTTGAGACCGATGCCGGTGCCGGCAATCCCCGTCGACGTTCGCGCGCGAAAATAGCGTTCGAACATTTTTGGCAGATCGTCCTGATCTATGCCAATTCCGCCATCCCGCACCGAGACTTCCACTTTGCTTCCGTCGGACCGGCCTCGGACTTCGATCTCGGCCGAACCGGGTGAATATTTCACTGCATTTGACAGCAGATTGCCGAAGATCTGTTCGAGTGCAGACCGGTCCGCCACGATCGTCTGGGGCAAATTCGCGAGATCCAGGGAGATGTGGTGGTCTTTGGATAATTCCTGCTGGCGTTGGCAGCAGGCGGACAATAAATCCCGGATATGACATTCCTCGGCCTTCATCCCAGCCATGCCGGATTCCAGCTTGTCGAAGGAGAGAATGCTTTCCATCAGTTCGACCATCCGGCTGACGGCGAGGCGAATTTGCTGAGACTTGTCCGCGACAAAGTTCGGCTCGATTTCTCCTTGCCGTCTGACCAGCCGCTGGGCGGCTCCATCGATGATCGCCAGGGGCGTTCGAAACTCATGGCTGGCCATGGCCACGAATTGTCTCTGCAGCGCGCTTGCCTTCTGCTCGCGTTCCAAGGCATCTGTCAGCCGGCGTGATGTTTCTTCAGCCTCGAAAGCCCTTCGTTTCAAGGCTTCCGTCTTCTTTCGAGCGGTTATATCCCTGGCGACACCGATCAGGCCAATGATATCTCCATCGGCATTGCGCAGCGGAATCTTGCTTGAGGAAAGCCATTTCTCGTGCCCCTTGGCATCGATAACGGCCTCCTCTTCGTCGATCATGGCATGCCCGGTGCGGAGGATCTCGCATTCTTTCGCACGGAATTCGGCGGCCCTGGCCGCATCGTGCAAATCGGAATCCGTGAGACCCACCATGTCGCTTGACCGCTCGCGTCCGCTATCCGACGCAAGGGCGTGGTTTGCGACCAGGAATCGGCTGTCGGTGTCCTTTATCCAGAGATAGTCAGGGACTTGATCGATCAGAGTCTGAAGCGATACGAGCACGTTGCTGCTGCTCGATTGCGAGCCGATGTCACGCGCTATTTCGTGCCGCGTGACCCAGCCGCCTTCTGTCTGGGGGTAGTGGCTGACCTTCAAAACTCCGCCATTCGACAGAGTTGCCGTCAGTTGTTCCGGCAGGTGGTGCAGCCTGCTGCCATCAGAAGGGATGAGGCATGCCCGGATATCGGCCTTGCGAAGGAACGCCACAGCCAGCAGATCTTCCAGTTGCCGCACATCGAGGCCGATCAATGTCGCGGCAGGCGATAGTCCCAATATCGTTAGAAATGCCTGGTTGACATACCCGAGATGACCAGTGCCGCCGAAGAAAGTCACCCCCGCGGTGTCGTAATCCAGCGCGGTCATCAAGCCCGCCAATTTTTCACCCAAGCCATCGCCGGGGCGTTCAGGGCTGTGATCTTCGGATGTTTCCGCTGCAATCGATTTTGTAATGCAAATCTGGTTCGTCAAAATTCCATTGCTCATTACCGACCCCATACGTCAACCATCGTGAGCACAACGGGAATTATGTTAGAAAAACAATAATCTTGCGTAAATGGCCGAGAGATCGCCATCGGTTGCCGGCCGGCCGGGGGATCGGCGCGGCTTCGAAACGCGCTCGTCTCGGAGCGAGCCGCCGGCAAAATTGCGTTCATTGGCAGCGGTGCAGGTCCGATGCGTGCGACTTTGCCGCCGATCAAGCAGCCATGTCGCCCAAATCCTGCGGCTGGAACATACGACCGAGATTGAGAAAACAGATCATGCCGTTCTCGTGGGTGATGATCCCGTCGGAAAACCCGCGATCGCTTGAGGACGATATTTCGGGCAGCGGCTGGATCTGGCTGCCCTTGACGGTCAGGATGTCGGACACCTGGTCGACGAGCAGACCGAGCATCGTGTTGTGCACGTCCGCGACGACGATCGCGCTACGCTCGTTGGGAACGGTGGCCGGCATTCCAAGCTTGCGGGAAAGGTCGACGATGGGAATCACCGACCCCCGCAAATTCATGACGCCGAGGACGTCCGGTGGCGAATAGGGTAGCGGTGTGGACGGTGACCATCCGCGGATTTCGCGGATGGTCGTGGTCATGACGCAGAACTGCTGGCCGTTCAGACGGAAAGCAATGATTTCAAGGGTGTCGCGCTCAAGCCCGACCATGGAATTCGGATCAGCCATCAGAATTCTTCCCAGGTGTCGCCGGAGACGGCGGCATTGCCGTTGAAAGCCGTGGCAAGCTTGGCGGACATTTGGCGGGCCGGCGAGACGACGGGCTTTGCCGACGGCTTGACGAGGGCGGGGGCACTTGCCGCGCGCGGGCTATGGCCTCGATGTGCGGCCGGGACCGTTCCGATGTTGAATTGCCTCAGCAATTGGAAGAGGTTATCCGCTTCCTTTGCCAGACTGTGAGCCGCAGCCGTCGACTCCTCGACCATGGCTGCATTTTGCTGCGTGCCCTGGTCCATGGTGTTGACGGCCGTATTGATTTCCTTCAACCCGGTTGCCTGTTCTTTCGAGCTTTCGACGATTGCCGCGACATTGCCGTTGACCTGCTGCACCTGGGAGACGATCTCTTCAAGCGCCTTGCCGGTTTCGCCGACCAGCGCCACACCGCTTTTGACATGCTCGTTGGAGGCGGTGATCAATTCCTTGATCTCTTTGGCAGCTTTGGCGGAGCGTTGCGCCAGTTCGCGTACTTCCTGCGCGACGACGGCAAATCCCTTGCCGGCATCCCCGGCGCGTGCGGCTTCGACGCCTGCATTGAGCGCCAGAAGATTGGTCTGGAAAGCGATTTCATCGATGACGCCGATGATATTGCCGATTTCGGCGGATGAGGTTTCGATCTTGCCCATGGCATCGACGGCGCTGCGGACGACGATGCCGGAATGCTCGGCGTTCTCCCGCGTCTTGCGCACAAGCTGGCCGGCCTCTTGAGCGCGGTTGCTGGAATCGGTGACCGTCGTGGTGATCTCCTCAAGCGCCGCAGCCGTTTCTTCGACCGATGCAGCCTGTTGCTCGGTTCGCTTTGACAGATCGTCGGAGGCCGAGCGGATCTGTTGCGCTCCAGCGGCAATGGCGCCGGCATTTTCAGCCACCCCTTGCATGGCGCCGCGCAGCTTGTCGACGGTCGCATTGAAGTCGCTCCGCAGCTTCTCCAGGGTGGGGATGAACGGAGTAGAAAGGTCCTGCGTCAGATCACCGCCGGAAAGCGCCTGCAGGGCGCCGGCAAGCTGGTCGACATTGGCGACACGGCTCGTGACGTCAGTGGCGAATTTCACGACCTTGAACACTTTGCCGTTCATGTCGAAGATGGGGTTATAGGAGGCCTGGATATAGACCTTCTTGCCGCCTTTGCCGATGCGCAGAAACTCATCCGCGATGAATTCGCCGCCCGCCAATCTCTGCCAGAAACGACGGTAATAATCACCGGCGGTGTAGCTGCTGTCGCAGAACATAGCGTGGTGCTTGCCCTGGATTTCCGCCAGTTGGTAACCGAGCGTGACCAGAAAATTCTGATTGGCCGTCAGGATTTCGCCGCTCGGCGTGAATTCGATCACCGCCTGGGCACGCGACAGGGCATCCAGCTTTCCGGCATCCTCGGCGGCCTTGAGTTTTTGCGCGGTGATGTCGGTGGCGAACTTCACCACTTTGTAAGGCTTGCCGCCGCGGAAGACCGGGTTATAGGACGCCTCGATCCAGATTTCCTTGCCGCCCTTGCCGATGCGCTTATATTGCCGCCGGTCGAATTCGCCGCGGCCGAGCTTGGCCCAGAATTCGCGATAGTCCGGAGACGCTGCTTCAGCCGGATCGACGAACATCCGGTGATGCTGGCCTATGATCTCACTGACCTGATACCCCAGTGCCTGGCAGAAATTCTGATTTGCGGTCAGTATTTTCCCGGTCAAGTCAAATTCGATGATGGCCTGCGACTTGCTCATAGCAGCAAGAATTGCTTTTGCGTCAGAACTGAACCCCAGTATTCCCATGTTGGTGCTTCCCCTATGTGCTTCTTGGTGTGGCGGCGGCCATGCAATTCCCCAGAAATGGTGGGCACACGCCGTGTTGCCGGGCCGCTTTCGCGCCCATCAACAGATATCGAGCGCCGTACACACCCCAGAAATGGGGTCAATTGTCTTTATGGATCGTAAATGAACAGCAGCGAATTTGACTATCGTCAGACAGATTCAGAAAAATATCGGAAATAAACCGGTTTCTTTAGAGATTTGTCGCGCGAGTATCGGAATACTGCAGGTAAAACGCGAATATTTCTGAGAAGTTAATGATCCCCATGGGAGTGCAGATCGATAACGTTCGGTCAAGGCGACCCAATTCCCGCTGCGCAATGCGGTTCCGGAATTGCCGTTCCTGAATGGGGTAAAAAAGCGGAATGAGGTCGCAGATGCCACCAGTCTTGCCGGCATCTGACTTCGAGCCGTCGCGTTCTCTGCCGTGAGCCGCTCTTACGCCAGGTTCGTCTCGCGCCGCGTAAGGCGATCACGTCAAGCCTTCTGTCATATAAGTCTCATAGGCCCGCACAGGCGTTGAGTTGTCAGCCCTTGATAAAATGCGTAAAACTCGTATTTTACTCAAAAAGGAGACTGGCAATCATGGCTCAAGCTTTAAGGGTGTCGGCGACTGAGTTCGCTCGCAAATTCACGACATTCAGGGAGCGGGTGCAGTCGGTGGGCGTCATTGAGATCACAGCTCATGACCGCACGATTGGAGGATTCCTGTCTGCAGCTGAACTCAGCCACTATCATGACATGAAAAGGCGTGAGCGCGAGGTTATTCGTGTCAGCGAAATGGATGACGAAACCATGGCGCTGATCATGAATTCTGAATACGGCAAAGCATCCGAGTGAGTTATCCGACCCCGGTTGCAGGTCTTGTCATCCGATACAATTACCTATGGGACAAGGAAAAGAGCGAAGGGTTCTCCTTAGGGGGCAAGGACAGGCCTTGTGCTATTGTCGTGTACCACTCCAGGACCAATGATACGATCGTCGTACCGATCACGCACTCTCCACCCGAACTTGGTGAGGAGGACCTATCTATCGAGGTTCCAGCGGAACTCTGCAGCCAGCTTGGCTTGGACGATGACGCCAACTGGATTCGCGTGAGCGAGGTCAATAGATTCGAGTGGCCCGGCATTCATCTGAGGACACTACCCTCTGATCCAAACCGATATGATTATGGAATGGTCCCGCCAGAACTATTCGAACGCATCAAGGCCAAACTCCATGAGACGATGAAAAAGGGACGGGTGGCTTTGGCTAAACGTTAACAGGAGGGCAATTATCCTCTTTTTCGGGAGGGCCAATGCCACAGACCTAGCGCAGCAGGCCGCGTCGGATCGCCGTTGCGACGGCTTCGACGCGGTTGGATGCACCGAGCTTTTTGGTCGCCGATTTGAGATAACTGTTGATCGTTTCGGTCTGATATTTTGAGACTTCGGCAATTTCCTCGCTGGTCAATCCGGTGCTTGCGAGCTCGAGGCAGGTGATCTCGCCAGGGGTCAGCTTCAGAACTTTTTCAGCGAAGCGGTCCATAAGCGGTTTTGTCAGGGTGCGGTGAAGAGGCTCGGCGGTCATGATCAAAAACTCGGCCTCTCCGGTGGTGAACGGCCGGGTGTTGGTGAAGCATACGCCTCCGTAAACCTTTCCCTCGCGGGCGATCGGAATGAAAAACCGGTTTCGTATTTCAAAGAATTGCATGAGGCTTTCGAGCCGCGGTGACGGCGGGACCCCGTCGTTGGCCTGTWCTTCGGTAAAGGGCTTGTCTGTCTGCAAAGCTTGTATGACGACGGGATCGGCCTGTCCCAAACCTTCCGAAAAATAGGTTTCGATAAAGGCGGGCGGCATGTCCGTATCGATCGAATGCCCATGCCCGAAATTATAACCGTCGAGATCGAGCCCTCCGACGGCTATGTGCTGGAACGGAACCGCCTTGCGCAGGAATTCTACGACCGAGCTTTCCCGCAGCCGCCGTTGCCGTGGCACATCGGAGAGATCTTCGTATTCGTCGAGGGAATTGACCAGCGCGCAGCCAGGCATATGTGTCCTTCAATATTCAATCCGACCGGGCGCGGCACGTCGTCGATTGGCAGCCAGACGACTACCAGTGATTGCTCAGCCTATTCATCGTGGCTTGAGCAAAACTGGTTTTTTGCGCGGCAGAGCCATCGTCCCGCATCCATCTGCAGGCAAGGTGAAGCAGATAGCTTTTGACGGCATGCAGGAGCAGGGGTAGCTCCGGGCGTCGACAGCCTGGGATCGAGCATCGTTCGATGGAGTGGAGGCCGCTTGCCAAGGTAGAAGGTTGCAAGACGTACGGATGGTATCAGAGGCGTTCACGGCTGACATGAGAATTGCGTTCCGGTCGAGCATTTCAGTTGCCCTCGCAGCGGCCGCAAGCTTCTTTATCATTGCCAGCATCAGCATTGCTCTGTCCCGCGCCCATAGCGATTTTGCGCTTCTGTGGCTGGCAAACATCGCAACCGTCGGCTTTTGCCTCCACCGGACGCTTCGGACACAGGCGCTGATCATAGCTGCGTGCTTTGCCGCGGGGGCAACGGCGAACATGATCGCGGGCAGCAAGGTCGTGCCTGCAGTTGCTTTCATGACGGCCAACCTGGTGGAGGTCGGTATTGCCACCTTCCTCATTCAGTGGTTGTTGCGTCGCGGCAATCCCAACCTGAATCCGATGGATTTCACGCGCCTTGTCGTCGTTGCAGCCGCGCTGCCGCCAATGATCAGCAGCTTCACCGCCACCGGCCTTCTGGTGATCGCGGGGATACAACCTGACCCAGGCTTCCTCACGTCGTGGTGGATCGCCGATGCCGCCGGAACGGCCACGCTCCTGCCCGCGATCGTCCTTTTCCCAAGCTGGAAGGCCCCCGACGTTTCCCTGTCTGAGACGCTTTCCAATTTGCTCTTCTTTCCAGCCGTCATTCTCGTCACGGTTCTTTCGGTATCCTACATATCCTATCCGTTCGTCTATGTCGGCCTCGCGATGATGCTGGTTGCCATCCGTTGCCGGCCCTTGTGGACCGCAATCTGTGCTGCGCTTGTCGTCGTGACGATCACGATCTGTGCTTTCGAAAACGTGTTCAGCTTCGCCGATGGTCCAGGTGCCATTGGCAATGCCCTGCATCTGCATGCAGCCGTCGCCGTTCTCCCGGCGATCGTGTTGAGTCTGGTCCTCGATAACCTTCGGCTTGAGAAGGAGAAGGCGTTCGCAGCAGCCGATCAGTTTCGCAGGGTGATGGAAGACTCCGCCGTTGGCATGGCGCTGGTGACGGGAACCGGGGGCATCACGAAAGTCAACCGAGCCTTTGCCGAAATGCTGGGCTATTCCGCCCATGAGCTCGAAACGCTACGCGTCGCCGACATCACGCATGACGATGACCTCAAGCTCGGCGCCGACACGTTCGCCAAGATCGCCCACGGTCAACTGGATCGGTTCCGCTTCGAGAAGCGCTATAAGCGCAAGGACGGCTCAACCTTCTGGGCGCTGCTCGCCGGATCTGTCATCCGATCGCCTGACAAGGGCTACTATACCATCTCCCAGGTCGAAGATATCGACGCTTCGAAGCGATACCAGGCTGCGCTCGAAGCCATGGAAGAGCGATGGCAGCTCGCATTCTCGGCCGCCAAGCAGGGGGTCTGGGATGCAAACCTGGCGACCGGGAAAACCTATTATTCGCCAACCTGGTGTTCGATGTTGGGTTATGATTGTGCGGAAGTCGGGGACGATGGCGGCCGCTGGCTGGACCTTATGCATCCAGACGACCGGGAGGAAGCCATCGCGCTCAACCAGAACCAGATCGCCGCCAAGAGCGCCGATTTTGAGGCCCGGTTCCGTATGCGTCACAAGGACGGACGGTGGATCTGGATTCTTGATCGGGGCCTGGTGATCGAGAGAAGTTCAGAGGGCAAAGCGCTGCGGATGGTCGGCACCCATACCGACATTACCCACCAAAAGGAGATTGAAGAAGAAATCCTGCTTCTGAGCGAGCGCACGAAGCTCGCCGTCCAGGCCGGCGAGGTCGGGTTGTGGCATTGGGATCCCCAGGCCGACAAACTATCGTGGGACGAGCGGATGCACGCGCTCTACGGAACCGATCCGGCGACCTTTGCCGGTATGTCGGACAGTTGGTCCGATCGGGTTCACCCGGACGATCTGCCGCAAACAACGGAGCTCCTGAACAGAGTCATTGAGGGCGACGCCAAGTTCGATGGAGAGTTTCGGATCATCACACCCGAAGGTGAGCTTCGCCATATCCGGGCGCTTGCCCTGCTCACCCGCAACGAGAAGGGCGATCCCAAAATGCTGATCGGCACGAATTGGGATATCACCGTCCAAAAGCAGCTGGTGGAGCAATTGTCGCAAGCCAATATGCGGCTGAAGGAATTCGCTTCATTTGCGTCTCACGATCTTCAGGCACCCTTGCGCCACATCCGCCTGCAGACCGAATTGCTGGAGGCCGAACTCCGGCACGGACAAAATCCGGAGCTAAGCAAGTTCGTCAACGCAATTGCCTCGAAGTCAGGCTATCTGCAGGAGCTCATCAAAAATCTGCTGACCCTGGCCAAGGCGGCTGACGATATCGCGGTGGAACCGATTTCTTTGGTTCCCGTCATCGAGGATGCCATCGAGATCGTTTTGCCTGAACTGCGCCAATCCGGTGGCCGGATCGACTATGGCGAATTGCCGGATGTCGTCGGCGACGAAATCCTGCTTCGGCAGGTGTTCCAGAACCTGTTCGCCAATGCGATCAAATATCGGTCCTCCGCCTCTCCAAGGATATCCATCGGTGTGGAGCGATCCGAAACCGATACGATTGTCAGCGTTGCCGACAACGGTATCGGCGTCGAGGCCAGATACAAGGATTACATATTCGAGGTTTTCAAACGCGTCCCCAACCGAAACGTCGCAACCGGCTCGGGGCTTGGCCTGTCGCTCTGCCGCCGTATTGTGGAAGCCCATAGCGGCGAATTGTGGCTCGACTCCTCCGGCCCTCAAGGCAGCGTCTTCAAAATTCGATTGCCGGTCGCTCCTCAAACACAGTGATCAGAGGAAATCTTCCGGGCTGCCTGGCGTGTTGTCCCTTAAATATTCGCTGAGAATGTATCTCAGGCTGCCGGGATCGATTTCGTCCTTGCCCATGCGGAAATCGACGCCGTAATCGCGGAATTTTTGAAAATACTCTCCGCCGATATCCGTCGAAATCACGCCGATCGGGCCGATATAGCCGCTCTGCCTGAGGACCGGCACCGTTTCGCGGAAGTCGTTGTTCGGCAGCAGCTGGTTGTCGACCAGGATGATATCGATGGTCGACTTGCGCAATTCATCAAGTGCCTCTTCGATCGAAATGGCATATTGCAGCGCAATTTCGCTGTTGGGCGCAAGCGACATCCTCTGCTGCAGGTAGTCGAACTCTTCCGGATTGTCGTCGACAAACAGAATCGAGATCGGCTTGGGTTGATGGCCTGTCGCGGGACGATCCATGAGAAATGACTCCGTTTGACTAAATGTACCCCAGGCGAATGGACTTGGCGACGAATTGCACCCGATTGACCGCATCGGTCTTCTTCATCGCCTCGGTAATGTGATCGTTGACGGCATGTTGCGACAATCCCAATATCACCGCGATTTCGGCCGACGTCTTTCCACGCGCGGTCCATCGAGCGATCTCGATTTCCCGCTCGGTCAAAGAAACGGACGCGGCCGTCGAGACGGTCAGTTCGAGAAACCGGGCCAGAATGCCCTGGAATTCGAGCATCTGAGACGTGAAATCCAGTCCCGATGCGTAGGATTTGCAATTCACCAGAATGAGCAGCAGCGGCGAGCCATTCTTCGTCGCCATCATCAGTGAAACGGCATTGGGGGCGCCGAGATTGTCCAAGGGCGATGTTTCCCCGTCCTCCGAACTCCAATGGCTGAATCGCATGCTTGCAAGCGTGTCGATCTTCGCGAGGGCCCCGGGTTCGGAAAGGAAACGATCCAGCCTTGCCTGCGAGAAGTTGTCGAAGACGATGGATTCCGCCAGGCCCTTTTTTAAGGCTGCGTCGAAATCGAGCAACACGAAGCCCTCGATCGAAAAGAGGTCACAGGCCATCCGCAAAACACGAAAAATGTCTGTTTTCGTCTGCGCTCGTCTTAGTTCCCGATGATAGACGCCGTCATCCATTTGACAATCTGTCCTGTATTCCCGCTGATCGAGGGCTTGCCTGTTGTTCTCTGACCTAAGACCGAGCCGCGGGCTTCCTTTCGATGATGTTTGCAACACCCGCCTGGCGGGCCGCCTATCCTCGTTCGACTCCCAAGGCTCGACTCAAGACCTGCCCTGATCGCCGATATGTCCATTTGATAGCCAGCCGACTCATGGCCGTCAACGCGGCCGGAGGACCGGCTCCGAAAACACTGATCTCATCGGCTTGGATTGTAACGGAGGATCGCTGGTGAAAAGGCCAAATCATGCAGCGATCGCCTACAGCTTCTCAGGCAGAATATGTATCCGGATGAGTTCGTTGTTTAGGCGTGTCCCTGTGTGAGCGGGATTCTCGACGCAAGTGTCCCGCGCCGGAGGCGTCGCGGTCAGCCAGATTGTTCGGTCTGAAAAGGGATTTCAAGTCGGACAGGTTCGCCGCTTTCGTGTCGCGATCCTGATGACGCTATGGCCGTCTGCGCTTGCGGATGTCAAATCTTGAGAGTGGAAACATGCGGGCAGGTATCAAGTTCGAGGGGTTTACTCGAAAGATATTGGGGCATCTTTTCCTGAGGGGTTCCTGCCCGCACGGGTTGTTCTTAACGGCTTCGCGGCGCGGGTTCAACAGCAAATATGGTCGAATCCGGGATGTGCGCACAATTTGATCGCCGGCTATACACGTTGCGAGGCGCCCCGGCAGGTGTGTTCTTCCCCGCCGGCGCAGAAGATGGCACAGACGCAATACAGTCCGTCAGCAGTGACAATGCCTTCAAAAGTTTGAGAAATCGAAAATGGATGGCGGCGGATAAGAACGATGATTCCGTTTCCAATCACACGCCCTGCCATGCGACCCCATGACGCAGGGAAATACCCCACCTCCTGGGCGGCCGGCTTCTTGCCCTGTGGTTGATTGCATGTGCACATGCGTCCGGTGATTTTACTATGCATGGAGAGGCGATATGTTGAGGGGACTGACATTAGGGGCAGCGCTTGTGGCGCTGTCGAGCATTCCGGCTTTTGCGAGCACGCTCGACGGACGGATCGTGTCGCTCGACAGCGATCTGCGGCAGCTGACGCTGGAGACGGGCGAGACGCTTAATTTGACTGATACCGTTTCGATGGATCAGCTTGCCATCGACCAGATCGTGCACGTGACCTGCACGGATGGAACGACGGATGCGATCAGCGTTGAGGTGACGCAGGATCCGCCGCCGGTGACCACGGCGGATGTGTCGACGGACGATACGACCTCTCAAGGGGCAACCGACACGACTGGCGACACGTCCGCGACGACAACCGCCACGGACACGACGACGAGCGATAGTTCGGTAACGACGACGGATACCACGGCCACGCAGACCGACACTTCGACGGTGACCGACCAGGGCACCGCCGACAACACCACGGTCACCGACCAACAAAGCACGCAGCAATAGGCTGTCCACTTCGGCCGCTGCAGCGAACATTCGCCAAGCGTCTGCTGAATTCGATGGTCTTCCGACTCAGATCCAGCCTTTTTTAATTCCGGCGACAGATTGGTTGCCGGGCTGGGTATTTGTGCCCTCAGGGTGCTCATGCTCCCGTATTGCCTGTGCGCTTTTGTCGCAACACGTAAGAAAATCTGATCTCAATCAAAGTATTGAAGAATGTTGTCATATATGTTTTTCGATCTTTTCTAGGTGCCTATGCACAACCAAATATTGCTGATCTAAAAATTACCATGATAGCAATTCCGCGGGGATTTTTGTACCTAGAGGGGCGATCCGGCATGCGTCGATCGATTGGTTTTTCGTGCTTTTTTGTCAAGTTCGCAGCATTCTCCGGCTTGGCGTTGTATGCCAGCGGCGCGGCTGCATCGATCGACGCTCGGCAATCCTTGCCCGTACCACTCCCGCAATACACAAGCCCCGGCTTCCCTGCACTCGCCCTTCAATCCGATAAGGACATCGTGCGGGCTCTCCGTCTTCACGCTACGCGGCTTGCCGGGCTCGAAGGGCTGGTCCATGTCGCGGACGACGATACGCTGGCATCGACCGACGATCCATCCGACCCGACGCAGAAGCCAGTCATGGAAGCGGCCAAGGTGCCGGATATCGGCGGCGCCGGAACGCTGGGGTATGACTATAAGCTCGACCTCCCCGATTTTCATGGCATCGAGCCCAATGTCACCCTCAATTACTCATCAAACCGCAAGACGCGGCTGGGCGGCACGTACCAGGGCTGGCTCGGTTACGGCTGGGGTTTGAACGGCTTCGACGTCATCGAGCGGACACGGCAAAAAGGCGGCGTTCCGTCGTTCGACAATGCCCAGGACACGGTTCAGTTTAACGGCGAAGAGCTTGACGTCTGCTCCGGTAAGAACCCGGTTGCCGCCGAAGTCGTTGTGTCGAGCACCTCCAGCGCATCCTGCACCGCGGGCGGCACGCATGTCACCGAACACGAGAATTATCTCAAGATCGTCCACCAGGGCGGCAATACCGCCGGCAATACTTGGACGCTAACGCAGCGGGATGGCACGCAGATTGTGCTCGCCACTGTCGGTGATCTCAGCGGGTATGTAGCGGGCAGCGGCGACGACAGACTTGCCTATAAGGCGCGCTGGCTGGTGCAATCGGTTACCGACATACACGGAAACCAAGTCACCTATGCCTACGATTGCCCGACGCTGCCGGTCTGTTATCCGTCGACGATTTCCTACAACGGCACCATCGTCCACTTCTACATGGTGGACCAGAACAAATATCTTTCCACGGCCAACGGCGTTGGCATGTCGAACATCAAGAAACAGCTGAGCGCCGTTTCTGTCACGACATCTGGTTCGATGGTGGCGGCATGGGCGTTCAACTATGCAACCGAGAGCGATCTTGGGACTTTGCGCCTTTCAAGCGTCACCCGTTATGGCAACGACGCCACCGTGAGCGGGGGAGCCGTCACGGGTGGCACCGTGATGCCCGCGACGCAGTTTACCTATGCCAACTACAACGGATTTTCTTCTGTTCAGCAAGTCACCAACATGACAGGGGGTGGTCAGGCTGTGCCGGTCGATGTAGACGGAGACGGCGTTTCCGAGATCCTGTGGACGACCCAGAACGGCACGTGCAACTACTCGCTGTATTATGTTGATCCCACAAACCGGGCGAATGTGCAAAGTCAGGCACTGAGCACGCCATGCTACCTCTACATGGGCGATGGCGCGCCTCGCTTCAGCATCGGCAATTTCGGCAGCAATCTCAAAGAAACGCAGCTTCTGTTCCGGAAGGGCCTTAACAATCCATCTCAGAGCATCGAATCGCCGGTCGACAAAGTGGTGAAGTTGGCCCGCTTGAACAACTTCCAGCCCTCGACGACGGATTGCTCGGCGATCGACAGCAGCAATCCGATCAGCGTTGATTGCAACAAGAGCAAGGACAGTTCGCAAACCCTCGACGTCGATGGCGATGGGCGCGCCACGCTGCAAACCACCTATATCGATAAATCCACTCCCGCTTACACGAATGTCTACATCGCCCCTGGAGACAATCCGACAATCGTTACGGTGGGCACGGCCAATTTATATGACGATGGCCGCCAAGAGACAGTGGTGGCACAGCCCGATGGCCTCTATGCCCACCAAAAGGTGTTCGGCGGCGTACTGGCGCTGACGAAGATTTCCAACATAGTGGGCTGCATTCCGACCTCTGACGGCACCACAATCCTGAAGCCGGACTGCCGTGTGGGGGATGTCAACGGTGACGGTATAGACGACGTGGTCAATCTGCTGACCAAGAAATACAATACCTTCAATCAAGGTAGCGTTGTCTCCACTGAGATAACAATAACGCTGAACGTCTATCTCGGCACGGGCGCGGCGGATGGCGTGAACGGCCTCAAACTGGCCTACAGCGCGCAGCTGCAAGACACGAGTTCGGTGACTCCGCATAGCCCGACGTTCTCATCGGACCAGAGCGGTATTGCCGACCTCGATGGCGACGGCAAAGCCGAAATCATGATCGACAAGTATACCAACGGCAAGTACGTGTCGTATATCGAGCGTCTCATGCAGACCTCAAGCGGCTATGCGCTCGCCGACGATACTGTGTTCAACAATCATATGGTCGGGAATATCGCTGACTTCGACGGTGACGGCATTGCCGACATGATCGGGACCGGCAATGCTCTGGATTGCAGCTGCCACCACATCCGCTGGGGCCAGAGCAGCCAGACGGGCTATGTTCCGAACGCGCTCATGTCGGTGCGCAGCGAAACCGGCGCCAAAGTCACGTTCAATTACAAGCCGTCGACCGCCTACGCCAACAATTTCCTGCCGTTCGTGCTGCAGACGATCGGCCAGACAGTGGCCGACGATGGCCGCGGCAACACCTCGACGACATCCTACACTTTCTCTGGCGGCCTCTACGATTCCGTCCCGCGCAAGTTCCTTGGCTTCCAGCAGCAGACCAAGACGTTGCCGAGGATCGCCGCCGACGGTTTGGCGCCCAGTGTCGTGACGACCTACGACCAGAGTATACAAAACAGCGGTTCGCCGCTCACGAGCGTCTTCTACGAGAATACCGCCAGCGGGTCGACTTGGCGCAAGATCATTGCCCATCGTTGGACGTTGCAGACGTCCAAGCCCTATCGGGCGACGGATACGGCTGACTGGTTCTACACCAATGACGGCGGTGTGGCGCGGACGCTCAAAGTCATCAATGACTACGATCCTTACAACAATGTCACGACCAAAACCGCTTTCGGTTTGATATCGCCTGGCGTCGCCGCCTCGGACGTAATCACGGGCACGGCGCCTGGAAACAATGCCGACACCGATATCGCGGGCGACGGAACGCAGACCGTGGTTTCCTTCGCGCCAAATACATCCAAATATATCGTCTCGCTACCCTATAAGACGATCGTCTACAACGCGCCGGCCAACGGCAGCCAGATCAAGCGAACCACGGCGGTCTATCCGGATGGCAACAGCACACCAGTGCTCGGCAACCCGCCGATCTCGACCGACCTGGTGCAGAGCACAATCTTCAAGGACGTAACCGATACCACCACCGCGGAGACAACGAACTACGTCTATGATAGTTACGGCAACCGGACAAAACAGACAGATTCGCTCGGCAATGTCACCAGGTGGACTTATGACACCACTTACAACCTCTTCCCGGCAACCGAAACCAATGCCCTAACCCAAACAACCACGTACACCTACAATCCGGTCTGCGGAGCGATCCGAAGCCAGACCGATCCGAACGGCATCGAAATCGATACGTTCTACGATGTCTTCTGCCGGTCGCAGAAAGTCATAAATCAGAACACCGGCGCCTATACGATGACAACCTTCACCAATGAAGGGAATTTCGGCACCAACGGCCTTCTCGGCAGCGGCACCGCGGCACCGAGCCTCGTCACCCAGGCGCCCGTATTCGACAGTTACGACAGTAGTGGCCATGCGGTGGAAAAGCTTACCACAACGACCCAGTATTTTGACGGCTTCGGCCGCATCTATCGCGCCGTGAAGACCGGCGACAGCAATTCACCCACGTCGACCGTCAATACCGAATATGACCCCCGCGGCAATATCAAATCGCAAACCCTGCCGACGGGAACGCAGTATGTCGCCACCTACGATCACGATTGGGGCAACCGCCTGATCACGGTCACCCGTCCAGATGGGCAACATGTGCACATCGACTATAGCAATGTCGCCAATGACAACGAGGATCACAGCCTCCCGACATCGAACCTGCTTCTCGGTCAGAGAACGGTCACCAACGAGAAGAGCAGGGTGACGCAATCGACCTACACAACGGCCGGCGATATTGCATTGCTCAAAAAGAAGGGCCCCRGCGACACCAGCTACACGCTCAAGCTAGCCGCCACCTACACACCGCTGCACCAGCTGCTGAACGTGCAGGACGCTGGCGGCGCGACATGGTCCTACATCTATGACAATGCCGGCAACCGGAAGCAGGTATCCGATCCCGACATGGGGGCTTGGAACTATACCTATGACAACGACAACAATCTCGTCACGCAGGTGGATGCGCGCGGCAAGACGTCGATATTTGCCTATGACAAGCTGAACCGCGTGACGACCGACACGGTTGCCGGCGCCGTCATCGTCTCCAACACATATGACGAACCGACGTCCGATAATAGCATCGGTCACCTGACGACGGCCACAAACGGTCTTCTTGCCACCGACCAGGACTTCGCCCAGCAGCAGTTCTTCTACGATGCCAATGGCATGGTCACCAGGAAGAAGACCACCATCGCCTGGGCGGCCAGCAAGAGTATCGTCCAGAACGAGGTTACCACCTACGATCCGCAGTCCAAGCTGATCACCGGCAAATCCTATTCGGCACAGGACAATAACGGCAATACCCTGAGTGCTGGCGCATTGACGGTCGGCGCCACGACCGATCCCTGGACCTACACCATCAAGGGCGAGGTGCAGCATATTCCGGGCTATGTCAGCCTGAACTATGAGGCAGACGGCCAGACCACCTCGATCCTCTACAACAACAATGCCAAAACCACCTATGCCTATGATCCCAACAGACGTTGGGTCACGAGCAGACTGACCATGCTCGGCACGACAACACAGCTGATCTCAGACACATATCAGCATGATGCCTCCGGCCTGATCACCAACATCAATGATTTCAACCCCGATGGGAGCCCAAATGCGGCAGACACCTGGACGTACACGTATGACGGACTGGAGAGGCTGACATCGGCAAAGAACACTGCTCAAGACGCCTATTCGGAACCGAGCTTCACCTATACGGACAACGACAACATCTGGACCCGCTCGCGCGGAAACCTCACCTTCCACTATAGCGGCCTGAACGGCCTGACGCCGCACCAAGTTTCCTCGATCAGCGGCAGCTCGGTCAACTTCACCTATGACGCGAACGGCAACATGACACTTGATGATGCACGTAGCCTGCAGTGGGATGCCGCCAACCGTCTGAAGCAGGTAACCATGACCGTCGGTGGTCTCGTGACCAAGTTCGTCTACGGGCCGGATGGGGCGCGCGTGAAGAAGGCGCCGGCGACGGGGCTCTACACCCTCTATCCGGACGCCAAGACTGAAATCTCCATCGATCCAAGCACCAGCATTGCGACATTCACACGCTATCCCTTCGGCGACCTGATGATCAGGGGAACGACTACAGGAACGACCAAAGAGTTCCTCATGCGCGATCACCTTGGCTCGGTAAAGATGGTGCTGAAGGACACCGGCGCGATCGACCCATCACCCACTCGATACGCCGCCTACGGCGAACCGACGAACCCACTCATACCCAGTCAGGTCCAATATATCGGTGAACGCTACGACACCGAAACTAAGCTTATGTACCTCAATTTCCGGTACATGGATCCGATCAAGGCGCGATTTGTTTCGCCGGACAATTGGGACCCAACCAAAGATGGTGTCGGAACGAATAGGTACGCCTATGCAGAAGACGATCCGATTAATCATGCCGACAATGATGGGCATAGCCTAAGCGGGACAGAGACTGACGATGACGAGTCTCCGCAAATGCGGACGGATTCCGGAGCCAAAGAAGGTAGTGGCAGTGTAACTTCTCAAGATGAGAAACAGAAACTGCAAAACGATGACACAGAAGTTGCAGACGCATATGTTGTCTGGGGACATTGGAAGAGTAAAGCAATACCTCCTGAGAAGTCGACAAATCCCCTCGGACATGCATCTATCGTCGTAGATCGCTTCGGTGTATTTTCATTCGAGACGGGTACAAAACTTGGCTCTGACCCAGGCGATTTTTTGGGAAAGCAGGCCCAGCAACGTGATCAGGACATCTATTCAATAAAAACAACTCCTGAACAGGATCAAGCAATTGTTAAAAACTTAAAGGAAATGGCCAAGCAGCCGTATGACCTTTTCCATAACAACTGCGCTAACCGGACGCTCTCGGCAATTGACCGTGTGGTTTCGTTGAAGGACAGCATCTTGGACGGTCTTACAGGGCCAATAAAAGGCAGTGACACTGGCCTATCACCCTGGGGTGTGGGCTGGAGATTGGGCACAGCTGGTTATCCGGACCTTTCTGTGCCGGTGGGAACAATGAGTGGCCAGCAAATACTTGACCGTATAGGGTATAAGCCATGAGGGCGCACATCATATCAAGATTTTATTGTGTGTTGTTCATTGTGTTGCTCGGAGCATCTCCTGCCCGAGCTTGTGAGCGTGCGATTGACATGTTGGATGCAGTTGCCTCTGGCTCGGCCGATACTTTAGAGAGCATCCTCAAATCAGGGGAAAATCCGAATTGCAGAGGCCCCGATGGCGATACCCCGTTAGGGGCCGCTGTATCCAACCGAGATATTCCGGAGATCAAAATACTTCTTAAATATAAAGCTGATGTGAATCAGACAGAGGGAGGAATAAGTCCGCTCTTTAGCGCCGCTTTGGCAAATTGTGTTCAATGCGCAACCATATTAATTGACGCAGGCGGGAAGTTTATCGCCGATGAAACGCAAGTAGAGTCTTTGCGAAGATACAGACATATAAAGGACAGCAAGTTCTGGACAGGCATAATTGAGGGCGCCGGTTCGAAATGACTTGACCTGAGGTTACGATCCATTTCGAGCACTGACTTTGCAGTCGCCAACAATATTCGGCCGGCGAATCACTCCGGCCGCTCCAGGGCGGCAATCGATGCCATCTTCCGGGAATAACCATTAAAAAGACGGAAAAATCAGCGTTTATTTGATGAATATTATTTCACCATTTGCTTAATTAGATGTTTTTCCGTAAATTTCACGAAATTCCGCCGTGGTTGCGGTCAAGGTTAATGAAAACTTTAAATATTTTGTCAAATCTAGCTCATGCATTGTTCTAACGCGGGCAGCCACCTTTTACGTTTTTGCCGGTTGCGCCCCTAAAGGGGAATTCTAAGATGCGGAGACCCAGTATCAAGGCATTTTTGACAGGGATTTTCTCCCTCATCATCATCTCGAGCTGCCTGTCGGGATATCTCAGTGTCAGCGGCATGCAGGCGCAGCACAGTTCGACATTGGAGATTGCCGGGGACTCGCTGCCGAGCGTCGAAGCGGTCAAGAGCATTCAGGTGGCGCGGTACAAGCTGCGCCTCGCCTATGTCGGCCATATCCTTTCGCTTACGCCTGAAGCCATGGCCGTTGCGGAACAGGACATCCTGAAAGCACGCGAAGCCGCCAATGCCGCAATAAAGGTTTACGAGCCCTTCGTTTCCAATGAGCGCGAAAGGTCTTTGATCGAGGAGATCAAAACGACGGCAGCCGCCTTCGACCAGGCGTCGGAAAAGATGCTTGCGCTGTCGCGGCAGAACAAGAACGAGGACGCAACCAAAGTCTTCAACGACGACATGGCGCCGATCGGCGTAAAGACCATGAACGCCGTAGAAGAACTCGTAAGGCACAATCTGGACGAGGCTGCGAGCAACGAGAAGAAAAGCCAGGCAGTCTACGATTCGACGGTAGGTCTGACCTATATTGCGCTCGGTTTCGGCATTCTGATTTCCATCGCCGGCTGCCTGTTTGCACTCACCGGCATTGCCAACCCGATCGGCCGCATCACCGGCGCGATGCGCAGGCTTGCCGACGGTGATACGGTTTCGACCATTCCCTTTGCCGGGCGTGCCGACGAGATCGGTTCCATGGCGGGCGCCGTGGAAGTGTTCCGTCAGGCCGCGATCAGCAATAAGCGCCTTGAGCAGGAGGCAGAGGAAAGCCGCAAGCGCGCCGAGGCGGACCGCATCGCCGCCCAGCAGCAGGCCGAGACCGATGCCGCCGAACGACTGCGCATTGCTACTTCGGGGCTTGCCGCCGGCCTGCAGCGTCTCGCCGCCGGTGACATCTCGTTCCAGCTCACCGAAGCCTTTGCTCCGGATTTCGAAGCGCTACGCCAGGACTTCAACAGTTCGGTCGAGCAGTTGGGCACGACCCTTTCATCGATCTCGGAAAGCATTGCCGCGATCGACAATGGTTCGCGCGAGATTTCCTCAGGTGCCCAGGACCTTTCCAAACGCACCGAGCAACAAGCCTCCGCGCTTGAAGAGACGGCCGCGGCTCTCGACGAGATCACCGTCAATGTCTCCAACTCCACCAAGCGCACGGAAGAAGCTCGACTGGCCGCCACCGACGCCAATCGCAATGCCGCGCAATCGGCTGGTGTGGTCAGCCATGCCGAAGACGCGATGCGCCGGATCGAGGAAAGCTCGCAGCAGATTTCCAACATTATCGGCGTGATCGACGAGATCGCCTTCCAGACCAATCTGCTGGCGCTCAATGCCGGGGTGGAAGCGGCACGCGCCGGCGAAGCCGGCAAGGGTTTTGCGGTCGTCGCCCAGGAAGTGCGCGAACTTGCCCAGCGTTCGGCGCAGGCCGCCAAGGAGATCAAAGGGCTGATCCAGAAGTCGACCGCGGAAGTCGAGGGCGGGGTCAAGCTGGTTCGCGACACCGGCGTCGCGCTGAAGACCATCGGCGACCAGATTTCGGACATCAACAGCCATATGGAGGCGATCAGCACATCGGCCAGGGAACAGTCCACCGGCCTTGCCGAAGTCAACACTGCCGTCAACGCCATGGACCAGACGACGCAGCAAAACGCCGCCATGGTGGAGCAATCGACCGCGGCATCGGCAAACCTTGCGCTGGAAGCGGCCAAGCTGCGCGAACTCGTCGGCCAGTTCAAACTGCAGCGGGCCAATTCTCCGGCCGCGGCGCTACGCCAGACGGCGCGCGCCATGGCGCAACCCGTTCGCGCGCCGCTCCATGCTTCCGCACCGAAGAAAGTCGCGGCAGGCGGTGCAGCTTCGCAGGGCGCTTGGGAAGAGTACTGACGAGGTCACAGCTTTTCCAGGGCAGTGCGACGCTGCGACATGGGCGCCACGGTGCCGCTGACGACACTGCGTGATTTAGCCGCACGCAACCATCGCAGCCTGGATCGGTTAGCTCCAATGAGCTTGCTCTTTTGCAAAGGTATGAACCAATGCCGGGCAGAGAAGACAATACCGCAGCCCAAGTCCTTGCTATCGGAGGCATTTTGAATTCGCTGGTCCATACCCTCAGGAGAACGGGAACGCTTTCCGACCAGGATATCGACAAGATTCTCGATGACACGCTCACCGGCTTGGAACAGGCGGAGGCAGCCATTGACGACGAGGCGACAAGGCAAGTGATCAACGCGGCGCGCAGGGAAGCGACATATCTTTTTCCCTCGCGATCGCTCAAGGGCTGATGACGCCACCCAGCGACACGCTGCGAAGGGCTGATATCGCTGGCGCTTAAACGGCCAGGAGCGCGCGAATTTCGTCGAGGATTGGCATCGAGGGTGCCGTGCCGCGGCGGGTAATGGAGATTCCAGCCGTGGCGCAGCCGAAGCGCACGGCGTCGATGGGACTTGCCTCATTCGACAGGGCTGCGGAGAAACCGCCGATGAAGGCGTCTCCCGCGCCCGTCGTGTCGATGACGGCGCCGCCGGCGATCGCCGGGACAAGCTCGGAATGGCCGGTCTTATGGTAAAGAACGCCGCGGCTGCCGAGGGTGATCAGCGCCGTCCCCACGCCTTTGCCAAGCAGTACATCTCCCGCCCGCCGCGCGTCATCGAGCGAAGTGAGGGCAAAACCGACCAGTGCTTCCGCTTCGGTCTCGTTGGGAACGATATAGTCGCAGAGCGGGTATATGCTGTCCGGGAAAGGCTCGGCCGGAGCGGGATTGAAGACCGTGACAACACCGGCTGCGCGGGCAATCTCCAAGGCCCGTTCGGCCGCGGCGGCGGGCTGCTCCAGTTGCGTGACGAAGACTTTCGATGCCTCGATCGTTTCTCGTGCGGCCTCGACATCGTCGATGCCGATCGTGCCTGCCGCGCCAGCGTAGACGATGATGGCGTTCTCGCCATTGTCATCGTTGACATAGATGAAGGCAGCGCCTGTGGGCATATCGTCCATTCTTGTCAGCTTTGGCAGGACTCCTGCCTCGGCATAGGTTGCCAGGGCCAGATCGCCAAATGCGTCGCGACCGATTTTCGAGATGAACGACACGCGGCCGCCCGCTCGCGCGGCTGCGACTGCCTGGTTGGAGCCCTTGCCCCCCGGCCCGATAGAGAAGCCGGTGCCCTTGATCGTCTCGCCGGGCTTCGGCATGCGCCCTGCGAGATAAGCGGTGTCGGCGACAAAAATACCAAGAATTGAAATGCCCGCCTTCACGCGTCCTCTCCCGTTGCCTGCTCTATGTGGAGTCGATGTTATGGTTGTTTCATTCATTGTTAGAATTTCATCATGGGGACTAAGCGTCAAGATGGAGGTTCATGAAAATTGGCAGTTGGGCGCGCGGCAATCGGCGGAGGCAGTCTCGAGTGCCGCGACCGGGCAGAATTCCAGGCCCTGCTTGCCTATGAAAATCGCTTTCTTGCGAAGAAAAGATGACGAATAACAATAAAAATCAAGTGCATGCCTGGGTTTCCCCGTCTGGTTCGAAGGCCGCGATTTTAACAGAGTATAACAGATTGGTCGTGAGTTTTTGCGCGTTTGTGATTGACATCGCAAAATGTTGATGAAATTCTAACAGCGTTGGGTGCCGTCACTCACAGCGCTGGCCACAATTTTGAGGCGCGCGGCTGTTTCGGCGGGGAGGCAGTATGGTCGAAACGAATTCGGTTGCGAAGCAATCGCCGTCGCCAACGCCCTTGGTTCGCGTCGAGGGGGTGACCAAGAATTTTGGCGGCGTACAGGCACTCCGAGGAGTCAATCTGGACGTCTATCCAGGTGAAGTGCATGCGCTTCTGGGTGAAAACGGCGCCGGGAAATCCACTCTGATCAAGATCCTCAGCGGGGTTCATGCCTGTGATGGCGGGTTCATAGAGATCGCCGGACAAAGGGTGGCATTCGATTCCCCGGCGAAGTCGCGCGATGCCGGCATTGCCGTGGTTTATCAGGATCTAAGCTTGGTCGAGTCGCTCTCCGTCGGCGCCAATCTGATGTTGKGTCGAGAACCGCGCACGCGTCTGGGTTTTCTCAGAAAGCGCCAGCTGATGGAGGAGGCCGATGCATTTCTCAAGCAGCATGGCATGCCGCTCGATGCACGCGCATCCGTCGGTTCGCTGCCCTTTGCCTACCGGCAGATGACCGAAATCTGCAAAGCATTGATGGGGGATGTCCGTGTCCTCGTCCTCGATGAGCCGACCTCGGCGCTCACGGGTGATGAAGAGGAGATTCTCTTCGATGCCATCCGCACGGTCACCGACCGCGGCGTTGGCGTCATCTACGTGACCCACAGATTGAACGAGGTGTTTCGCATTTCGCAGCGGGTCACCGTTTTTCGCGACGGTGTCAATGCCGGCTCTTTCGCGACGGCCGAAACGGACATGAAGCAACTGGTTGCCGCGATTGTCGGACCCGGCCATTCCGTCGCCAAGTCCGGCGAACAGAGTGGCAAGCTGCCGCAACCGGGCGCATCGCATCGGCAAAGGCTGGCTGCCGGCGACAATCCGGTTCTGACCCTGTCGGGTGTCTGCAACGACCGGCTTCGCCACGTCGATCTCACGCTTCTCAAAGGGGAGATTCACGGGATTGCCGGGTTGATCGGCAGTTCTCGAACGGAGATCCTGCAGACGATTTTCGGCCTCCGGCGCATCGATACGGGCAATGTCGCGCTTGATGGGGTTTCGCTCAACAAGCGCACGCCGGCAGAAATCATCGAACTCGGCGTTGCCCTGGTGCCGGAAGACCGTCACGAACAGGGCCTCGTCCTCGAACATTCCATCGAGCGAAATCTCACCCTGCCGCGGCTGCGTCTTTTTTCTCGCTGGGGATGGCTGCAGCATCGCTCCTCCGTCCGGCAGGCCGAGCTGGCGATGAGGACACTGTCGGTGAAGGCGCCGGGTCCGTCGACCGAGGTCAAGAACCTCTCCGGCGGCAACCAGCAGAAGGTCGTTTTCGCAAAATGGAGCCATCCGCGACCAAAGGTTCTCCTGCTTGATGAACCGACCGTCGGGGTCGATGTCGGCGCGCGTGAGGAAATCTACGACTCGWTCCGCAAAGCGGCGAATGCCGGTACCGGCGTCCTGGTCGTGTCCTCCGACCTCGAGGAGCTTCTGCTCCTATCCGACCGGATTTCGCTCGTCGTCGATGGCAGGGTCGTCAAGACCGTGGACCGCGGGGCGTTCGACAGCGCTGAACAACTTCACCATCTGATTCAAACCTCCCAATCCCAGGATGAGGGCGCGGCATGACCGAAACTGTTACTTCCTCTCCGGCTGAGCGGCCAGCTTTCGGAGCACACCAGCCGCCGCGTGGCCGCCGGCTGGCTCGGCTGCTGCTGCAAGGCGATAGACCCTATATGCTTTATATCGCATTTTTGGTCCTGCTCGTCATCTTCAGCATGGCGTCTCCCTGGTTCCTCTCCATCGACAACTTTCTCAACATCGGACGCCAGACGACGCTGGTCTCGATCGTCGCGATTGGCATGACATTCATCATCATCGCGCGGCAGATCGACCTGTCGGTCGGATCGACGCTGGCGTTTTCCGGCATGTGTGCGGCGCTGGCCATGGCTCACATCGGCAATAACTGGCTCGTCGGTACGTTGGCGGGATTGGGGACCGGGGCTTTGGTTGGTGCAATCAATGGCGTTCTCACCACGCGGCTCGCGATCCCGTCCTTTCTGGTCACRCTGGGAACGTTGAGCGCCGCACGTGGACTGGCCTTGCTGGTGACGGATACCAAACCCGTCATCATCACCAACGAGACCTATTTCGCGTTGTTCGGCGAAGGCACTCTTGCGGGGATGCCGGCGCCGATCATCTGGACGGCGGCGGCGACAGTGTTCGGCATCCTGCTGCTGCATTACAGCGTCTATGGCCGCCAGATCTACGCCTCCGGCGGCAACCCGACGGCGGCGCTCTATTCGGGCATCAACACCAAGCGCGTCACCACGCTGGCTTTCGTGCTCACCGGCATGCTTGCGGGCTTGGCTGGCCTCGTGCTCTCGGCGCGGTCGCATGCGGCGCGCCCGGATGTGATGCAAGGGCTTGAACTCGATGTGATCGCGTCGGTGATCCTCGGCGGGTGCAGCCTGTTCGGCGGGCGCGGCTTTATCCTGGGCACACTGCTCGGCAGCCTGATCATCGGCACGCTCAACAATGGACTGGTGCTGCTTGGCGTCACCTCTTCGCTGCAGCTTGTCATCAAAGGCGCGATCATCGTTGCCGCAGTCGCTTTCACGAGGAGGTAGCCGATGCGCCCAGACCGTTAGCCAGGACACGCTCTAGAGGAGGGGTCGCCGAGGCGGATGCATCGATGACCAAAGCACAAGACATCAATGGAGGAAATCATGAATTACGTTTCAAAATCAAAGACATTGTTTGCGGCGCTGATGCTGGCAACGAGCGCGGTCGCGCTGTCCGCCGCCGTCAGCCGGGCGGAGACGACCGCATCCTGCGTGACAGGTGTCGATCTTACGAAACTCGGGCCGACATCGATCATAGGGCAGGGGCCGAACGGCGAAAAAGCAGCCTCGGTTGATGAACTCAAGCTTTCGGACGACGATGCTGCAAAGGTCAAGGCTGGCCACTTCAAGGTCGGGATTTCCATGCAGACCGTCAATCTCGACTGGTCGCAACTGCAGGTGCAGGGCATTACCGATACGCTGAAAAAATATGGCGTCGAAGTGACCGGCGTTGCATCTGCCGAATATCAGGTGGACAAGCAGATCGCCGACATTGAAAACACCATCCAGCAGCATCCCAACGGCATCATCTCCATCCCCGTCGATGGAACCGCGACGGCTGCAACCTACAAAAAGGTTTCCCAGGCCGGCATCAAACTGGTGTTCATGGACAACGTTCCGACCGGTCTCAAGCATCCGGAAGAATATGCATCGATGATCTCTGCCGACAGCCAGGGAAATGGCTGGATCGCTGCGCAGATCCTGGCATCCTGCGTCCCGCAGGACGGCACGATCGGCTTGGTCAATTTCGGCGTCGATTACTTCAGCACCAATGAACGCACCAAAGGTGTCCACGACTGGATGGCAAAGAACCGGCCGGACATCAAAATGAAGCAGGTCGATTTCACCGACCCGTCGAAAGTGTCGCAGATCGCAGGGGACTTCCTGACGGCAAATCCCGATGTAAAGGGCCTGTTTGCAGTCTGGGACCAGCCGGCACTTGACACGCTCTCATCGATGCGGGCACAGGGCGTCGACATCCCGATCGCGACGGTGGATCTGGGCCTGCAGTCCTCGATCGAAATAGCCAAGGGCGGTCCGCTGAAGGCGACAGGTTCGCAGCGGCCCTATGACCAGGGTGTTGCCGAAGCGATGGCAATGATGAATGCGCTCATCGGCAAGACGCCGCCGGCCTGGGTCGGCGTCCAGTCATTGCCGGTCGTGCAATCCAACGTGCTCGAATCCTACAAGACCGTTTTCAAGAAGGACCCGCCTGCAGAACTGACGGATGCTTGCAACGGCGCAAAGCCGGCCTGCAATTGACGTGATCGATCGAATTGGGGAGGGGCCGCATCGGCAGCCCCTCTCCGACGCCTTCATTTCCATTGTTGCCGTGACGCACAGATCCTGGATCGCGTGGCGCCCACGATGTGTCTGAGTGAACGGCGTAGAACGATGGCGTCGACCCACCCCTCGCCGTCAGTCAGAGGTGACCGGCCGGCCTGCCATGGGGGCTGCTTTCAGGGACCTGCTTAGTCGATGAATACCGGCGTGCCGTCGAAGACGTCCGATGGCAAGCGCATGCCCGCGACTTTGGGATCGCCGACATCAAAGGCGACATAGTCGCGGAAGAACGACCGAGCATGGCGAGAATTGCGGATGTCACGCCAGGGAATGAAGAGTACGGGATGTCCGATCCGGAACATCCAAAGCGGTGCGAGGAACATGCCATCATCGGCGATGGTCACCGTCAGGACCCGATTGTAGCTCGTGATGCCAACCATGCCGGTCATGCCCCGGATCGCGCGCCGGCCTTCCGGCGGCCGGGTGGCGCGATAGCGCCTGGCCAGCCGCCGCCATCCGCCGATGAAGGACATGGACATCAGGACGAAGGTCCACAGCCCGCCGAAGAAGACCGGCCAGACGAGAATGATCAGCGCCAGAAGCAGCCATGTGGAAAGGCCGGTGGTGTGGGGCATTGGAAGTCCGTGGGTGAGCGAATGGCGAATAGTTGTCAGCGAATAGTTTTACAGCAATGACGTCAACTGCTTCTTAACTATTCGCTATTGGTCAATAACTATTCGCTGTTCCCTGTTCGCCCACCCCCTTCCCCCGGAACAAAACCCCAATCCGTCGCGTTTCCGGGGAAATCCTGGGCGAAAAAGTATGCGTACTGGCACTTTCGGGCTGCGCACCGTGAAACTGGCGCCGCGGACCGGCATCGAGAATGTCTTCGTTATCGCCGCGCGCGTCTCGCAAGTCGTCGTGGCGCTGATCGCCACCGTTTATGCACTTGATTATGCCGAGATCATCCTGGCGCCGATTTTCCTCGGCCTGGTGATTGGGCTGATGTTTTCTCCGGTCGCCCGGTCCATCGAGCGGCATGGGGTGCCGAACTGGCTTTCGGGGCTGGTCATCGTCTTCGTCTTCATCCTGCTGTTGCTGCTGATCGCGACGGCGATCGCGGTGCCGCTTTCCAATTGGATCGACAAGGCGCCGGACATCTGGAAAAGCTTGCAACTGCATATCAGGGATTGGAAGAGCGTGCTCTCCTCGCTGACCAGCCTGCAGAGCCAGTTCGGCAGCCTGATGGGGCAGACCGGCGCGATGATCGTCAAGCTCGACAACGGCAGTCCGGTGGAAAGCGTGGCCACGCTTGGACCGACGATCGTCGCGGAACTGCTGCTGTTCTTCGCCAGCATCTATTTTTTCATCGCCACGCGCGACCAGTTCCGGCTTTCGGTTCTGGCGCTGTGCATGACGCGCCGCCTGCGCTGGCGTATCGCCCATTTCTTCCGCGATGTGGAAATCCTGATCTCGCGCTATCTGCTGACCATCACCAGCGTGAATATCTGTCTCGGAATCGCGGTGACGCTGGCACTCTGGGCCGTGGGCATGCCGTCGCCTGTGCTCTGGGGCGTGCTGGCAGCGGTGATGAATTATGTCACCTATGTCGGTCCGGCCATGATGGCCGTGGTGCTCCTGTCCATCGGCCTGGCGACGCGACACGGTTTCGACATATTGCTGCCCCCGGGCGTCTATCTTGGCCTGCACCTCATCGAGTCGCAATTCGTCACGACGCAGATTCTGGGCGTGACCATGACAATGAACCCGTTCCTGGTGTTTCTGGCGCTGGCCTTCTGGATCTGGCTCTGGGGGCCGATCGGCGGCTTCATCGCCGTGCCGTCGTTGCTGGTCATCTATGCTCTTTTGCGCAATACCGTGCAGATGCGGAACCAGGCAGCGGTGGTGCAATGAACTCGATCAAGGTGGACGAATGAAGATCTTCAAATGCCAGAATTGCGGCAATACCCTCCATTTCAACAATGACACCTGCCTGAACTGCGGCCTGAAGGTCGGCTATATACCCGAGCTTTTCACCATGTCGGCGCTCCAGCCGCAAGGCGAGCATCTGAGCGCGCTGGTCGATCCGAACCGTCCCTATATCTTCTGCCACAATGCCAGCGAGGCCGCCTGCAACTGGTTGGTGGCGCAGGAATCGGGTGAGACATTCTGCCTTGCCTGCCGCTACAATCTCACAATTCCCGATCTTTCGGTGCCTGACAATCGCGAACGGTGGCAGAAGATCGAGCAGGCGAAGAAGCACCTTTTCTATTCGCTCACGCGTTTCGAACTGCCGATTCCGAATCGAGCCGCCGATCCTGAGAACGGCCTCGGCTTTGAATTCCTCGCCGACACGGTCAATGCGGACGGCACGGCGGAGCCTGTCATGACGGGACATGCCAGCGGCCTGATCTCGATCAACATCGCCGAGGCCGACGATGCCGAGCGAGAGCAGCGGCGTACGGCGATGGGTGAACCCTATCGCACGCTGATCGGCCATTTCCGCCATGAGATCGGGCATTTCTATTGGGACCTGCTGGTCCGCAGCGGCGAGCGGATGGAGGCGTTCACGGCTTTGTTCGGCGATCCCGACCGGGACTATGCCGCAGCGCTGCAGCAGCATTACCAGAGCGGCGCGCTCGTCGGCTGGCGCGACAACTATATCAGCGCCTATGCTTCGGCCCATCCTTGGGAGGATTTTGCCGAGACCTGGGCGCACTGCTTCCACATGGTCGACGGGCTGGAAACAGCAAAAGTGTTCGGCATCCATCCGGATTTCAAGGTCGACATGGGGCTCGGCAAGCCGGCCGATCCCGATTTCGATCCTTATCGGGCCACCAATATAAGGCCGGTCATTGCCTCCTGGGTGCCGCTCACCGTGGCGATCAACAGCCTCAACCGCAGTCTCGGCCAGCCGGATTTCTATCCGTTCGTGCTGACGCCGATGGTGATCACCAAGATCGACTTTGTGCTCAGGCTGATCGTCAGCGCCCAGGCGGAGCAGGACGACCCGTTTGCGCCGCAATCGGCGATGCAGTTAGGCTAACAACGCCTTCATCTTTGTCGCGGGGTCGGCAAGCGCTGCCGGATCAGGATGGGTGCGCCTGGCGATCAGCATTTCGGCGATGCGGATATCCTTGGCCACGGCATTGCCGGTGGACATGCCGCTCGCCGCCAGCAACCGCCCGTCCTCGGCGAGATCAAATTGCAGGAAGGCGTCGTCGGAGAGGGTGCGGGTGACATGGGTGGTCGCACCGTCCGCAAGGCCCACGACCTGCAGCGTCAGGTCATATTGATCCGACCAGAACCACGGCACCGAGGCGATCGGTTCGTCATGGCCGAGCATGTTGCGGGCCGCGAGCGTGCCCTGGTCCTGGGCATTGCGCCAGGCTTCGAGCCGCACCCGCCGTCCGCCATAGATGGGCAGCGGGAAGGAACAGCAGTCGCCGGCGGCGAAAATGCCGGGCGCGGAGGTCTCCAGCCTGTCATTGACGGCGATGCCGTTGTCGATGGCGAGGCCGGCGATCTGAGCCAGGCCGACATTGGGTGCGGCGCCGACGCCGACGATCACCAGGTCGGCAGCGATCCTGTCGCCATTGGCGAGCACGATGACTGCCTCGTCCGTCGTCTCTTCGAGGCCGGCAATGGAAACGCCGCAGCGCAGGTCGACGCCTTCGGCGACATGGCGTGCGGCGATGCGCGTGGCAATGGCTTCCGGCACGCCGCGGCTCAGCACGCGCGGCAGGCCCTCGACCAGCGTCACCGCTGTGCCGGCCTTGCGCGCCGAAGCGGCGAGTTCGAGGCCGATGAAACCGCCGCCGATGATCGCCAGACGCCGGCCCTGGCCGAGCGCCTCCCGAATGGTCACCGCGTCGTCATGGCTGCGCAGCGTCACGATCCGGCGGCTGTTGGCCGGCATGAACGGCAGCCGGCGCGGGCTGGCGCCGATGGCGAGCAGGGCCGTGTCGAAGGCAATCCGGCTGCCGTCGGAGAGTTCGATCGCCCGCGATGCGGGGTCGAGCGCCATGGCCGACACGCCGGTGCGCAGATCGATATTCTGTTCGGCGAATTTTTCGCGCGGTGCGACATGGGTGGGCAGCGCATCGGCAGCCAGTCCATGCTTGGAGAGCGGCGGCCGCTCATAGGGATGCAGCACCTCGCTGCCGATCAGCACGATCGGGCCGGCATGGCCGTTGTCTCTGAGCGCAAAGGCGGCGCGCGCGCCGCATTCGCCGGCACCGATGATGACGGCGCTTTGATCCATGCGCAGCATCAGGGCACCTGGAGCAAGACGGTGTCGCCGTCGACCTTGACCGGATAGGTTTTCAGGTTGACGCAGACCGGCGCGCCCTTGGCGTCACCGGTCTTGTAGTTGAAGCGGCCGTTATGTTTGGGACATTCGATGATGTCGTCCATCACCAGGCCATCGGCGAGATGGATCTGCTCATGCGTGCAAAGCCCATCGGTGGCGTGGAACGTATCCTCGGGGCTGCGATAGACGGCATAGGTCTTGCCGCCGTGATCGAAGCGCATCACGTCCTCTTCGTCGATATCGTCCTTGTCGCAGACCTTGACCCATTCGCTCATCGGGTTTCCTCCTGAAATGATGATGTCGTTATAGCGTCTTTTTGAGGTGTGTCGTGATCAATTTGGCATCAAAATGATCTATTCGGCCGGCATGGCGACGACCTCGCCGTGGAATTCCGGCCGATAGGGCTTGGCCGAGGCCGGCAGTTCGCGGCGGACATACCATTCCGGCTCGCGGCGCTGGCGCCACAGGGCGGGAATGATTTCCCGATAGGCTTCCCAGGTCGAGGCATAGGGCTTCGGCGTGTCGGCCTTCATCCGCTCATGCAGCCTGGGCAGCGCATGATAGGGGACCATGGGGAACATGTGATGCTCCACATGATAGTTCATATTCCAATAGAGGAAGCGGAAGACCGGGTTCATGTAGACGGTGCGCGAATTCAGCCGATGGTCGAGCACGTTCTCGGCAAGGCCAGCATGCTGGGTCAGGCCGACCATGTTGGAGAACCAGCCGCCATACATGGTCGGCAGGATGCCGATCAGCATCAGCGGCAGGATGGAATGGAAAGCAAGGGCGATCGCGATCGTTGCCACATAGATCGCCATCCAGGCCCGCGCGGTCCAGTAAACCTTCGGCCATTCGGATTGCGGAACGAAGGTCTTCTCCTCCTCGCTCAGCCGGCCGAAGGCATAGTTGACGGCGCTCCAGAGCGCGGTGGGCGCGTTGATGATGTTGAAGAAATTGAGCGCGATCTTCCACAAGGCCGGCGGGCGCATGGCGACGATTTCCGGGTCGCGGCCGACGATGATCGTGTCGGTGTGATGGCGCGTATGGCTCCAGCGCCAGATCGCCGGATTGCGCATGATCATGAAGCAGGCAATGGCATAGACCGCGTCGTTGATCCAGCGCGTCTTGAAGGCGGTGCCGTGGCCGCATTCGTGCCAGCGCGAATCCGAAGACGAACCGTAGAGCACGCCATAGGCGATGAAGAACGGAACCGACCACCAGGAGCCCCAGAGCAGCGCGGCGGTGCCGCCGAAGCCGATCAGCAGCGCAAACCAGAGGATCGTGTCGCGGATCGCCGGGCCATCGCTGCGGCTCATCAWTTCCTTCATCTCCTTGYGCGGGATGTCTGTGTGATACCATTCGGCGGCAGACAGTCCGTCCTCGGCGGCTTTGGCGCCATCGATCCCCAGCAGGCTGTAATCTCTTTTCGTCGGTGTCTTCATAAACTTCCTCCCGCGGTGGTTCGGGCCGCCGGCGCCGGATATCGGGTGCGCGTTGAATGACGAAAGGATAGGGTGATCGGCGGCGTTGCTCAATGCACCTATGAAATATTCTATCATTCATTGCAAAACACATCCTCATGATGATATGTTTCTCTCAAACGGAGGAGAGGGCATGGCCTCGCGCCCCACCATTGCCGACCTTGCCAAGGCCGCGGGCGTCAGCGTCGCCACGGTCGACCGGGTGATCAACGGCCGTCACAAGGTGCGGGAGGAAACGTCGCGGCGGGTCTATGACGCCGCCACCGATATCGGCTTCCATGCGGTCAGCCTGCTGCGGCAACGCGTCTTCGAAGGCCTGCCGCAATATAAACTCGGCTTCATCCTGCAGAAGCCGAAGCATGATTTCTACCAGGCTTTCGCCCGCGAACTGGAAAATGCGGTTCTGTCCGCGCCGGGTATTCGCGGTGTGCCGCAGATCGAATTCGCCACCAACCAGACGCCGACCGCGCTTGCCGACATGATCCGCACGGTCGGCGGCCGCAACCAGGCGCTGGCGATGACGGCGCCCGATTATCCGGCGCTGACGGTGGCGGTCGAGGAGTTGAAGGCCAAGGGCATTCCGGTGTTCTCGCTGCTCTCCGACTTCGCCTCCGGCATTCGCGAGGGCTATCTCGGCCTCAACAACCGCAAGGTCGGGCGGACCGCAGCGTGGATGATCGCCAAGGCGGCGAAGCGGCCGGGCAAGGTGGCGGTTTTCGTCGGCAGCCACAGATTTCATGGCCATGAATTGCGCGAAATGGGTTTCCGCTCCTATTTCCGCGAACATGCGCCGGAATTCGAGGTGCTGGACACGCTGGTCAATCTCGAGACGCGGCAGATCACCCATGAGGCGACGCTCGATCTCTTGCACCGGCATCCGGACCTGATCGGCTTCTATGTCGCCGGCGGCGGCATGGAGGGGGCGATCTCGGCGATCCGCGAGGAACAACTCGGCGGCAAGCTCAACATCGTCGTCAACGAACTGACGCCGGATTCGCGCTCGGCGCTCGCCGACGACGTGGTGATGATGGCGATCGCCACGCCGCTGCAGCATCTCTGCCGCGACTTGATCGGCCTGATGGTGAAAACGATCGAGAATGGTCCGGCGAGCGTGCCGGGGCAGACGTTCCTGCCGTTCGAGATGTATGTGCCGGAGAATATTTGAGCGCTTCCGGCTCCCTCTTCTCCCCGCTGGAGAAGAGGGAGCCGGCGACCTTCTCTTGCAAGAATCCCATCATTTCTGCCGTTCTTTCTTTCAGGGATGCTACTTTCGCAAGCCGATTCCGCTTTGACGAAAGCCTCCGAACCTGCTGACTTATGCGCGAAACCGGAGGAACCGGCCGCTGACATAAGCGCCGGAATGAGGCAGAATGAAATACGCATTGAACCATATGACCGCGCCGCGTCTCGGCGTTTCCAAGTTTTTCGAGCTTGCAAAATCGCTCGGCATCAGCGCGGTGGAAATCCGCAACGACCTCGCCGGCAACGCCATTCTCGACGGCACGCCGCCGGCAAAAATCCGCGACCTGGCCGGCGAAGCCCGTCTGGACATCATTTCGATCAATGCCTTGCAGCGCTTCAACGAATGGAATGATGCGCGGGAAAAGGAAGCGGTCGAGCTTGCGGCCTATGCCCGCGATTGCGGTGCCAAGGCGCTGGTCCTGGTGCCCGTCAATGACGGCAGCGGCCGGGCGGAAGGCGAGCGGCAGGGCAATGTGCGGGTATCGCTCAAGGCGCTGAAGCCGATCCTGGCCGATCACGGCTTGACCGGCCTGGTCGAGCCGCTCGGCTTCCAGATCTGTTCGCTGCGCTCCAAGCGGGAGGCGGTCGACGCCATCAATGCCGTCGGCGGCACCGGCATTTTTCGCCTGGTGCATGATACATTCCATCACGTGCTCGCTGGCGAACCGGAAATTTTTGCCGAGCGGACCGGACTGGTGCATATTTCCGGTGTCACCGACACTGCCGTCGGCATCGACGATATGCTGGATGCGCATCGCGTCATGGTCGGGCCGGGCGACCGGATGGACAATGTCAGCCAGATCAGGGCGCTCAGCGCCGCTGGTTACGACGGCTACTTCTCGTTCGAGCCGTTCGCGGCGTCGGTACACGACAATGCCGATCCTGAGAAGATGATCAAAGACAGCATGGACTATATCGACCGGCCGGTCTGAAAGTTCGATGAGCGAGGGCGAAATCCGGTCCGTTCCACAAAAAAGGGAACGGACCGGATTGACAGCCGCAGAAAATGGAATAAAAATTCCGAAATATGGAACGGCGGATTTTATGTTCCATATTGGATATTGGGAGATATCCGCAAACAGTTGGCCCCGAAGAACGGGGTTCCGGTTCAAGTGAGGTGCCGCCGGACACCGCATGTGGAGGAGAAAGACAATGAAGAAATTCCTGCTCGGGACAGCGATGGCCGCGATCATGGCGGCTTCGGCGCATGCCGGCACGATCGGCGTGTCGATGGCCGATTCCGATACGTTCCTGACGGTGCTGCGCAAGGGCATCGAGAAGGCGGCGGCGGATGCCAACCAGCCGGTGCAGATCGAAATCGCCGACGACGACGTGCAGAAGCAGCTGTCGCAGATCCAGAACTTCATCGCCGCCAAGGTCGATGCGATCATCGTCAATGCGGTCGATACCTCGGCCTCGGCACCGATGACCAAACTTGCCAACGATGCCGGCATCCCGATCGTCTATGTCAACCGCCAGCCGATCGACGTCGATGCGCTCGGTCCCAAGGGTGCGTTCGTTGCCTCCAACGAAGCCGATTCCGGCACGCTGGAAACCAAGGAAGTCTGCCGCCTGCTCAAGGGCAAGGGCGACATCCTGGTCATGGAAGGCGACCTTGCCAACCAGGCCGCCGTACAGCGCACCAAGGACATCCATGACGTGATCGCCACGCCGGACTGCGCTGGCATGAAGATCCTCGACGAGCAGACCGCCGTCTGGGATCCGGTCAAGGCGCAGGACCTGATGACCAACTGGATCGCCGCCGGCCACAAGCCTGCCGCCGTGATCGCCAACAACGACAATATGGCGATCGGCGCGATCAACGCCATGAAGGCTGCCGGCTGGGATATGAAGGATGTCGTCGTCGGCGGCGTCGACGCCACCCAGGAAGCGCTGGCTTATATGAAGAACGGCGATCTCGACGTCACCGTCTTCCAGGATGCGTTCGGCCAGGGTTCCGGCGCGGTCGACGCGGCGATCAAGCTTGCCAAGGGCGAGAAGGTCGAGACGAAGGTCTGGATTCCGTTCCAGCTGGTCACGCCTGACAACATGGCCAAGTTCGTGACCAAGAACTGATCGGCGAGGGTATCCGATTGCCGTGCGTCGCCCTGTCAAGGGGCGGCGCACGGTATGCTCCAAGGATAGTGCCGTTGCAAGGATCATGCCCATGACAGTCAGCCCGTCCACGATGCAGGCCGTGCGCGAAAGCGGTGCGGTGCCCGGCTCCGAATACCTTCTCGAAGTGGAGGATGTGCGCAAGGAATTTCCGGGCGTCGTCGCACTCGACAAGGTTGAGCTCAAGCTCAAGCGCGGTACCGTACATGCGCTGATGGGCGAGAACGGCGCCGGCAAGTCGACGCTGATGAAGATTCTCGCCGGCATCTACACGCCCGACACCGGCAGCTTCAAGCTGCGCGGCCAGGACATCCGCCTCAAGAGCCCGCTCGATGCGCTGGAAAACGGTATCGCCATGATCCATCAGGAGCTCAACCTGATGAATCCGATGACCGTGGCCGAGAATATCTGGATCCGCCGCGAGCCGAGGAGCCGTTTCGGCCTGATCAATCACGGCGAGATGAACCGTATGACGGAGGCGCTGTTCAAGCGGCTCGATATCGATATCGACCCCGAGATCAAGATCGGCCGGCTGTCGGTCGCCAGCCGGCAGATGGTCGAGATCGCCAAGGCGGTCTCCTACAATTCCGATGTGCTGATCATGGACGAGCCGACCTCGGCGCTGACGGAAAAGGAGGTGAGCCACCTGTTCCGCATCATCCGGTCGCTGAAGGCCGAAGGCAAAGGCATCATCTACATCACCCACAAGATGAACGAGCTGTTCGAGATCGCCGACGAGGTCTCGGTGTTTCGCGATGGACACTATATTGCCACCAAGCCGTCGAGCGAGGTCACCCGTGACGACATCATCCGCATGATGGTCGGCCGCGAAATCACGCAGATGTTCCCCAAGGAGACGGTGCCGATCGGCGATGTGGTGCTTTCGGTCAAGAATCTGACGCTGAAGGGCATCTTCCACGATGTCAGTTTTGATGTCCGCGCCGGCGAGATTCTGGGCTTTGCCGGGCTGGTCGGCTCCGGGCGCTCCAATGTCGCCGAGACGATCTTCGGCGTCACGCCGGCCAATTCCGGCCAGATCTTCATCCGCGGCGAGGAGGTCAAGATGTCGTCGCCGGCGGTGGCGATGCGGCATGGCATGGCCTTCCTGACGGAAGATCGCAAGGAAACAGGCTGCTTCCTGCTGCTCGACATCCAGGAAAATGCCCAGATGGCGGTGCTGCAGAACCGCTATGTCAATTTCGGCTTCGTGCAGCAGGGCAAGCTGTCGCGCGATGCGGCTACCATGGCCAATCGGCTCAGGGTGCGCACGCCCGACATGCACGAGCGCATCCTGAACCTGTCCGGCGGCAACCAGCAGAAAGTGCTGATCAGCCGCTGGCTGATGACCGACCCGAAGATTCTCATCCTCGACGAGCCGACGCGCGGCATCGATGTCGGCGCCAAGGCGGAAATCCACCGGCTGATCTCGCAACTGGCGGGGCAGGGGGTGGCGGTCATCATGATCTCGTCGGAAATGCCTGAGGTCCTCGGCATGAGCGACCGCATCCTGGTGCTGCATGAAGGACGTGTGACGGGTATTCTGGACCGCAAGGATGCGGACCAGGTGAAGATCATGGAACTGGCGTCACACTGATCGGTGACGGTGTGGGGAGACGGTTATGACTGAGAGAACAAACGAATTAGGCAATACTTCCGCCACCGGTCTGAAGAAGGTCCGCAGACTGCCGGCCGAGATTTCGATCCTTGCGGTGCTGATCGGCATCATCCTGGTCTTCGAGGTGCTCGGCTGGTATTTCATCGGCGACAGCTTCATCGCCAACAAGCAGCGCATCTCGATCATCGTGCTGCAGGTGGCGGTCACCGGCATCATCGCCGTGGGCGTCACCCAGGTCATCATCACCGGCGGCGTCGACCTGTCGTCCGGATCGATGGTGGGTTTCATCGCCATGGTGGCCGCCAGCTTTGCGCAGACGGCGATCAATTCGCGCGCCGTCTTCCTGCAGCCGGAATGGTCGAAGTTCGGTTTCGGCTGGTTCATCGATGCGAGCCCGGTCTGGGCGATCGTTGCCGGCCTGCTGCTTGGCTTGCTGCTTGGCTGGTTGAATGGTTTCCTGATCGCCAAGACCGGCATTCCGCCATTCATCGCCACGCTGGGCATGATGGTGTCGGCACGCGGTCTGGCACGCTGGTACACGGAAGGCCAGCCGGTGGCGCTGCTCAGCCCGGATTTCGCCTGGTTCGGCCAGAGCTTTGAGGTTGCGGGCTTTCCGGTGCCGCGGCCGGTGATCATTTTCTTCCTTGTGGCAATCATCTGTCACATCGCACTTGCCTATACGCGTTACGGCAAGTTCACCTATGCGATCGGCGCCAATCCGCTGGCGGCCCGCGTCTCGGGTATCGATATCGGCCGGCACCTGATCAAGGTCTATGCCGTTGCCGGCCTGCTCTCCGGCCTCGCCGGCGTGATGCTCGCGGCTCGTGCCCAGTCCGGCCAGCCGAATATGGGCATCGGCTTCGAACTGGACGCGATTGCCGGCGCTGTGATCGGCGGCACGTCGCTGGCGGGCGGCGTCGGACGGATCACGGGCACGGTGATCGGCACGATCATTCTCGGCGTGGTGACGTCGGGCTTCACCTTCCTCAGGGTGGGTGCGTATTACCAGGAAATCGTCAAGGGCGCGATCATCGTCGCGGCGGTGGCGATCGACGTCTACAGGCAGAAGCGCAAGGGCAGGGCGTAGCCGCGCCCTCCCTGTCCTCCCCCGCGGGGAGAAGTTGTCCTAAGGACAGATGAGGGCTTCGCGCGTGGGGCGCCCCCCTCATCCGGCCTCTATGGGCCAACTTCTCCCCGATGGGAGAAGAGGGAGCAAGCATCTGCGAGCCTTGCCTCGTTGGGAGATGCGCGCCTTCGATCAACGCAGCAGGGCCGATGGGGTGTCAACACTGCGGAACGCCGATGGCCGGAAGCGCCGAAAGCACACCGATGCGACACGACTGTCGCGTCCAACCTCTCTCAAATGCGATTCCACCAAAATTCGAACAGTGTGACGACACCCGCATCCGATGCGATGCGACAGCGATCAAGGAGTTGCTCCGTGAGAATCGATGACCTTCTTTCGCGCTTCAAGATACAGACGAAGGTATCGATCTTCGTCGTGCCGTTCATCTTGTGTATCTGCGCAGTCGGCGTCATCGGCTTTGCGACGTCACGCACCCTGAGCAACAGACTTGTGCTGTCGAGCGAGATCATGCGCTCCCTTGGCGGTTTCCGCGACGTCTCGGCGGCGATGAACCAGTTTCTCGAACATTCGTCCACGAATGCGCGCGACGCCGTTCTCGCTCAATTGGCCAATCAGAAGACCATACTTGAGACGGTCCGCGCCTCGTTGGCAGGAAATGCGGCCGGTGCTTCGGACCTGACGGCGGCCATCGAGGGCGTCGGTCACACGGACGCTCAGATCGAAACGCTCTGGAAGCTTTTCGAGGACGAAAGCGCTGTGCGGGCTGAGATCAAGAGCGACATGGACGCTTTGACCAAGCTGCAGGCGGGACTCAAGACCAATAGCGCCAAGCTTCAGTTCCTGATGAAGAAGGACACGGACGCGGCCGACAAGATCTTTCTCGCCGCCAGCAAAATAGACAATGTCATCCAGGCAATCGCCGGTGGCTTCGACAAATTCGATGCGGCAAAATCCGTTGGCGACAAGCAGGCCGCGGTCAAGGCACTGATTGCCGGCTTCAGCTGGCAACGCGGCCTGCTGGAGAGCAATCTGCCGGTGGCGTTCAAGCTGCTTCCGAATGAATTCGACCAATCCTTCAAGGCGTTGCAGGCGGCAGTCGACGTGACCTCCGTCCTGCCGAATGACACGCTGACCGAGAGCGCGGTTGCCGCGAAAAAGACATTGGCCAGGCTGATTGACGCCTATGGCGAAAAAATGCGCGAGGCGGCGGCACAGCTGACCAAAGCGAAGACCGCGGCGATCCCGGTCGGTCGCGCCACGCTCGCCGCCAAGCAGATCGTAGAGGATGTCTTCAACGTCAAGATCCAGTTTGCAAGTTTTCTGCTCGAGGCAAGCAAGAGCAACCAGGCTGCGGTGTCCGACAGGCTGCAGTTCATGAAGAAGAGCATTGGCGGGCTGCTGACGAATTCCGGCAGCATTGCAGAGTTCAAGGATTTGGGAACGCAGCTTGGCAAAGTGGCGGACAGCCTGCTGTCCCACAGCCAGGCTCTGGTTGATATCAGCGAGAAGCGCAGCACCGAATTTGCCGTTGGCTCCGCTGAAATCGGCGCGGTCTGGCAACATCTCACCCAGTTCGCCCAGTCGCAGATGCAAAGCGCCGGAGCGGAGCGCGACAGCGCCAATTCTATCTCGATCGGCACGACGCTGGCCGGGATCTTGATCGCCATCTTTGCCGGCATCGGATTGGTCATGACCTTCAAGGGGCCGATCGGGCAGATCACGTCGGCCATGCGCAAGCTCTCGGAAGGAAAGCTCGACACAGCGATCAATGGGCAAGCGCGCGTCGACGAAATCGGCGAAATGGCGCGCGCGCTCGGCGTTTTCAAGCAGAATGCGGTCGCCAAGATCGAGATCGAACGCCAGAGCGAAGCCGAGCGCGCCACTGCGGAAGCCGAGCGCCTGCGCAATGACCAGGAAAAGCTCGATATCGACGGCCAGATCGACTTTGCCGTCAATGCGCTTGCCGCAGGCCTCGGCCGGTTGTCGCAGGGTGATATTTCGCAGACGATCGAGACGCCTTTCTTCGGCCGTCTCGAACAGCTGCGCAGTGATTTCAACACGTCGCTGCTACGGTTGCAGACGACGATGGCGAATGTCCGCGACAATATCTTCCTGATCCAGCGCAATGCCGGCGAGATGAGTGCGGCGGTCGACGAACTGTCCAAGCGCACCGAACAGCAGGCCGCCTCTCTCGAACAAACCGCGGCAGCGGTCGAGGAGATTACCGTGACGGTCAAATCCTCTTCCGAGCGGGCGCAGGAGGCCAATCAGATCGTCTCCGAGACCAAGCAGTCCGCGGATGCGTCCTCGGTGGTCGTCGCAAATGCGATCGATGCCATGGGCCGGATCGAGGGAGCCTCGAACCAGATCGTCCAGATCATCAGCGTGATCGATGAAATCGCCTTTCAAACCAACCTGCTGGCCCTGAATGCCGGCATTGAAGCGGCACGCGCCGGAGAGGCCGGCAAGGGCTTTGCGGTCGTGGCGCAGGAAGTGCGCGAGCTCGCGCAGCGGTCGGCACAGGCGGCGCAGGAAATCAAGGGCCTGATTGAAACGTCGAGTAATGAAGTGTCAGCAGGATCGCAGTTGGTGCAGGAGACCGGCAGGGTCCTGACGGAGATTTCGGAAAAAATCGTCACCGTCTCCGAACGGGTGGAGATGATCGCCGTGGCGAGCCGTGACCAAGCGCTTGCATTGGGTGAAGTCAATGCGTCCGTCAATTCGATGGATCATATGACGCAACAGAATGCGGCCATGGTGGAGGAGACCAATGCCGCCACCCAGCATCTCGCCACGGAGGCTGATAATCTCATGGCGCTGATTGGGCAGTTCAGGATTGGCGATGCGGCGAAGGGTGAGGCGGGGCAGTTGGTGGCTTAGCGGCTGTCGCTGCGATTGCTTGGGGCTTCGGCATTTTACCGTGTGGCACCCCCCTCTGGGCGGTCGAGCCACTTTAATGTTACATATTCCACGATTGTTCTGCGAGTTGGCCGAAATCGCAGCTTCGGGCCGACTGGGCCAACTTGCTGGAAGGCAGACTGCGCTGCGCTCATTTACAGCCTTCCAGCGCGTTGTGGTCCATCATCTCGCCTCTTCGGCGTCGGCCAGACGTTTCATGTCGGCGAGTGCCTCGGCATTTTCGCTGTAAAAATCTGGAACGCGATCGATTGTCGGATCGCTGGCCAGATAGATCAGGATCGCCGCAGTCGCCGTACCGACGCTCTCTTCGAGTTTCAGTCCCGCATCTCCGGCGGATGTCACGACCCAGCCGGCACGGCTGTGCGTTGTCTCCGAAGTATGCCAGTATTCCATATCAAGTGCGCCGGGTCGCGATGCCGCAGCGTAGACAGTCCGGTGGATATTGTCGATTTTCGGCGCAGCCGGCAGGATGGCGCCCCTGAGATCGGCGCCCGTCAGCGTGGCGCCTGCCATATCGGCGTCCCTGAGATCAACCTCCCGAAGGTCGGCGCCGGTCAGATCGGTGCCTGTCAGCGCAGCGCCCCGCAAGTCCGCTTTCCGCAAATCGACGTCGCTGAGGTCGGCTCCTCGCAAAAGTGCGTCCTGAAGGTTGATCCCTTTGAGCTCCGCCCCCGTCAGATCTGCATTGGCTTCCAGCGCCTGGCCCAGGGCCTCGCGGAGCTTGACGCCATAGTCCGCGTCGGCGGCGCATTCAATTTCCACTGCAATTGGTTTCTTATGTGTCCTTCGAAAGCGGATCTCAAACTGCATACATAGTTCCTCTGCAAACGATGAGTAGTCGGGTTGAAATAGGCAGAGCTGCGTATTCCCAGAGCAATTCCAGGAGAAGTGGATACCGGTTCTCCGTCCGGAAATGGGGTAGACCCAACAGTCGTGTCGCCACCGTGCATGCCTACTTCAAAAACACATGCACCGTCGCCGCCCGCCCGACGGCATCAATCACCGTCAGCGTCGAATACCCCGCCCCGTCCGGCTGCCATTGATAGGTCCGGTTGCGGGTCGGATCATCCAGCGTCCTGCCGTTCGCCAGCCAGCGGAACGGCGGCCTGCCGCCCTGCAGTTTCAATGACAGCGGCATGGCGTCGGCTGTCGCGAGGTCGAGCTCGATCTGCGCATCCTCGGGCGGATAGACGATCTGCGGTGCAGGTTCGCGTGCGCTGATCGTCACGAGGCCATTGGCATTGCGGGCGAAGCGTTTGAGGGTGACCGGCAGCTCCGACTCCGAGAGCCTGAACGCACCGGCCGGTGCTTCGTGCAGCGGCGTATAGGCCACGCCCGATTTGGCAAAGGCGTCGAACAGGATGGGCGCGGCCGAGACGAAGCCGGAAAGGCCGGGGATCGCGGCATTGTCGGCGCGGCCGACCCAGACGCCGAGCACGTAGCGGCCATCGAAGCCGACCGTCCAGGCGTCGCGAAAGCCATAGCTGGTGCCGGTCTTGTAGGCGATGCCGCGATTGATGGCGCCGAGCGGCGGGCGCATGCCGGAGAGGATATCGGTCACCTGCCAGTCGGCGACCGCATCGAGGATCGGCTCGCCGTCGATCTGGCTCGGCTGCTCGTGGATGCCGTCGCCGATATTGACCGGATGGCCGCGATTGGCCAGCCCGCAATAGAGTTGCACAAGATCATGCAGCGTGATGCCGACGCCGCCGAGCGCGATCGCCAGGCCCGGCGTGTCGTCGGTCGGCAGCACCGGCTTGACGTTGGCGCGGCGGAAGCGGACGAGCAGTTTCGTCGTACCCACCGCATCGAGCACGCGCACCGCCGGTACGTTGAGGCTCATCTGCAGCGCCTGGCGGATGGTGACGTCGCCCTGGTAGGATGTGTCGAAATTCTTCGGCCGATAGCCGGAGAAATCGGCCGGACGGTCTTCGATGATCGTCTGCTGGGCGATCATGCCGTCTTCGAAGGCGAGCCCATAGATGAACGGTTTCAGCGTCGAGCCGGGCGAGCGCAGGATGCGCGTCTGGTCGATCCAGCCGAAGCGGCTGGCGTCGAAATAATTGGCCGAGCCGATCTCAGCGACGATGGCGCCGGTGCGGGCATCGGCCATGACCATGGCGACCGAGACTTTCGGGCCAAGCCGCGACGCGGCATCGCGGGCCACGTCTTCCAGCGCCCGCTGGATATTGCGCTTCAGCGTCGTCTTGAAGACCTGCTGCTTCGGCTGCTTGCGCAGGGCTGCCTCGGCGATATGGGCGGCGAAGGCCGGCATCAGGCGCCGGCGCGGAATGGCGGTGAAACGGGCGCGGCCGGCTTCGCTGTCGCCGATGACGGTCTCGACCGACAGCCGCTCCAGCACGCGTTCGCGGGCGGCGCGGGCATTGTCGTAGAAGCGGTCCGGGCGGCGGCGTTCGGGCGATTGCGGCAGCGACACGAGCAGGGCTGCTTCGCCGACGGTCAGCCGTTTCGGCTCGCGGCCGAAATAGGCGAGGCTCGCCGAGCGGATGCCTTCGACATTGCCGCCATAGGGGGCGAGATTGAGATAGAGATCGAGGATCTCAGCCTTGGTCAGCCGCCGTTCGATTTGCACGGCGCGGGCCATCTGCAACAGCTTGGCGCCCAGGGAGCGTTCCGGCCGCGGCTCGATCAGGCGCGCCACCTGCATGGACAGCGTCGAAGCGCCGGAGACGACATGGCCATGGGTGAAGACCTGGAGGAAGGCGCGGCTCATGGCGACGAGATCGATGCCGTCATGATCGTAGAAGCGCTGATCCTCGTAGGCGACCAGCATTTTGAGATAGCGCGGATCGACGTCGGACGCCTTGACCTTCAGGCGCCATTTGCCGTCCTTGGTGGTGAAGGCGCGCAGCAGCTGGCCATCGGCATCCAGCACTTCGCGTGAACGCTCCGACGCCGCGGTGAGCGGCGGCGGAAAGGCCTGGTCGGCGGCATGCAGACCCCAGGTGATCCCGGCGGCCAATGCCGCCTGGACCACCGAGAAGGCCAGCAATCTGTGCCCGAGCTTCATTTCTTTTCGACTTCCATCTTGCCGGCTGCGGTACGGGCCGAGAATTGCGGCCGGTACATGTCTTCGACCTGTGCGGCCGGATGGTCATAGACGCCCGGGTTCACCGCACGGACGACATAGGCGAGCGTGATCTCGGCATTGTCGCCCGGATTGTGGTCGACCGCCGCGAGGAACCGGTCGTAGCGGAATTCGAGATGGGCAGCCTGGGTCTGCGGCAGCCAGTCGAAATTCGTCAGGTCGGCGCTGTTGACCAAGCTCGGATTGTCGATCTCGAAGCCGGCCGGCAAGAGGTCGGTGATCATCAGGCGCGACGACCAGTCGTTGTTGACGTTGACCTTGAGGACGACGACATAACGCTCGTTCTGCTTGATGTCGCTGATATTGGCTTCCTCGCCGTCCATCGTATAGTAAGCGCGCGAGATGTCGAAGCCGTTACCGCCGGCATTCAGCGGCTCCTTGGGCGAGGCAACCGTCGTCACCACTGCCGTGACCGGATCATTGGCAGTGTTGACGATGTTGATCGGATGGGTCAGCAGCGCGTCACCCGTCAGCCGGGTTTCATAGCCGCCCTTCTTCACCTGATCATTGACCTCGACGCGGATATCCTGGTCGGCATCCTTGAGTGCGCGGGCTGCGAGCGTCAGCCAGGCCTGTTCCTGGGTGCTGGTCCAGGTCGACTTCTCCCATTCCTTGCCGACGACGTTGGTCATGTCAGGCACGATCTGCGACATCGGACGGCTTTCGGCCGCCAGAGCCAGGATCGCCGCATCGTCGCGCAGGTTCGAACCATAGTTGGAGCGAGCCCAATTGACCTCGGTCAGCAGACCCTGCTGATGCGCGGCCTCGGCGAAGATGCGCTCGGAGCGTTCGTGGTCGCCATAGAGCGCCAGGGCCGCGCCGATATAGGCCTTGGACAGTTCGGTGGGGAACTGGCCGATCATCGTGTCGGCATAGTAACGCAGGTCGCTGATCGCGGCCTTGCGGTTGCGGGCCAGCACATAGAGCGCATAGGCCATCTCTTCGCCGCGGCCGGCGACATTGTTGTCATAGCCGAGCTGGTTTTCGAGATTGTTGAGCGCCGAGACCAAAGCCTGTTCCGGCACGTCATATTTCTGCTCGCGGGCGCGGGTCAGGAAGTCGGTGACATAGTCATCGAGCCAGAAGTCGCCGGAGCCCGGACCCCAGAGGCCGAAGCTGCCCGTCGAGGCCTGGTAGGACAGCACGCGATAGATGGCCTCCTGCACGCGCTTCTTGACTTCGCCGTCATCCGGCAGGCCGGCCTTGGCGTTGAGCTCGCTGAGATAGAGCAGCGGCATCGCGCGGCTGGTGGTCTGCTCGGCGCAGCCATAGGGGTAGCGGTCGAGCGACATCAAGAGGCCGGGTATGTCGAAGGCCGGCGACCGCGTCAGGTTGACGCTGATCGAGGCGCCCTGCATGATCGAATTGGCCAGCAGCTGGCTGTCGACGAGCAGAGTGCGACCCGGATCGATGCGCACCAGGCGCCGCTCGGTCATCGGTAGCGTCGAGGGCCGGACGAGGACATCGACATTCTGCGTGATGTTGAAGCCGCCCTCCCTGGCAAGCGTCAAGGTCAGTGCGCCCTGGCCGGGCAGGCCACCCTTGACCGGCACGATCAGCGCCGTCTTGCCGCCGGCAGTCAGCGTCACCTTGCGGGTCTGCGCCTTGCTGTCGATCGAGATCGTCGGATCCGGCGAGATGGTCAGTGTATAGTCGCCTGCCGGCGCATCGGTGTCGGCAACGTCGAGGCGCAATTCCGCCTGATCCCCGGGTGCGAGGAATTTCGGCATCGAGGCGGTGATCACCACGGGGTCGCGGATGATCACGTCGCGGGTCGCATGGCCGAGGCCGGCCTTGGTCCAGGCCACCGCCATCAGGCGGGCCGTGCCGTTGAACTGAGGGATGTCGAATTTGACATGCGCCATCCCTTGCGCGTCCAGCTTCACCGGACCGGAGAAGAAGGCGATCAGCTTCTGGGTGGGCGGGTTGGCGCCGAGCGGCCTTTCCGTACCGTCACCGCCGTTGCGCAGCGCACCCATCGTGCCGAGCGACCCATCGATCAGGCGACCATAGATGTCGCGGATTTCGAGGCCGAGCCGGCGCTGGCCGAAATACCAGTCTTCCGGCGCCGGCGGTTCGTAGTTGGTGAGGTTCAGGATGCCGACATCGACGGCGGCGACCGTGACATAGGCGTCTTCGTTGGCGCCGGCGCCCTTGACGGCGACGGCGATATCGAGCGGCTGGCGCGGGAGCATCTTGTCGGGAGCGGTCAGCGACACGTTGAGATGGTTCTCGCCCGGATCGACCGTCAGCCATTTGACGCCGATGGCGCGCATCGGCATGCGGCTTGCCTGTGCATCACCGGGGCGGAAGAGCGTCGCGGTGACATAGGCGCCGGCGCCGAAATCCTTGGTGACCGGGATTTCGATATCGGTGCCGTCCTTCGAAACCGAGGCGTTGATCGTCTCGATGACGCTTTCGGTGCCGACATTGATCAGCGCCTCGCCGGCAAAGCGCGGCGAGATATGCAGCTTGGCGACATCGCCGACCTTGTAGCTGTCGCGGTCGAGCGCGATTTCAAGGCCATCCGGCGTATCGGTCGAGGCCTGCGGCACATACCAGCCGGCGTCGAATTCGACGCTCGACGTCGCGCCGTCACTGCTGGCGGTCTCGATCTCCAGGCGATAGCGGCCCCAGGTGACCGGCGCCTGCACACGGGCGCCGTCGGTGGTCACGTCGATATTGCCGCTGGCGACCTGTCTCGGCGTGTCGACCGGTTCATAGCGCCAGGAGGTGCCATCGCGATACCATTGGTAGTCGCGGTCGATGGCCATCAGGCGCCAGGTCAGGCCGGTCATGGCGGTCTTCTTGGCGTCGCGGTCGAGCGCGATGACATGGAAGGCGGCCAGCGAATTCTCGCCGACATAACCGTCGAATTCCGGCTTGATGCCGATCATTTCATTGCCGGTCCTGACCGGCAGCGTGACGTGGCGTTCGACGGCGCGGCCACCGGCTTCCTTCATGCGGACGACGATATTGGCCTGCAGGAGCTGGGTGGTCGAGGGCAGGCTCGGCAGGTTGATGTCGAGCGTGGCCTTGCCCTGGTCGTCGAGGGACGGCAGGCTATCGAGCGGCGTGCGGGTGTCGTCGCCGGCCTGCTCGTCGGCGAGGCCGAAGAGATAGCCGGGATAGGCATCGCTGGTATGGGTCGGCTTGACGCCGATATCGCCTTCGAGGTCAAGACCGGCAGCCGGCGCGCCATAGAGGAAACGGCCGTCGATATCGACCTTGGCGGCCAGGCCAGGCTCGATGGCCTTATCCTTGGCCGTCATGGTGAATTCGATGCGGTCGGGGGTGAAATCTTCGACGAGGAAGGTCTCTTCGCTCAGCGCAGCCTGGTTGACGTCGGTATAGGCGCGGACCGTCCAGGTGCCGCGCATGGCGGTGTTGAGCAGCGGCAGGTCGAGATTATAGCCGCCGGCATGGCTGTCATTGACGACCATGCGGCGATCTTCGACGCCGTCGGGGCGGGTGAAGATGAACGTCAGCGGCAGCTTGTCGATCGCTTGCGCGGCGATGTCGCGGGCAAGGGCCGAGACATGTACGGTTTCGCCGGCGCGGTAGATGCCGCGCTCGGTCCAGCTCAGCACGTCGACGGCGCCGGGGGCGGCACGGCCGGTGACGCCGCGGTCGGAAAGATCGAAGCCGGCGCGGGTCAGGTCGAGGAAGACATAGTCCTTGTCGCCACTCCTGGCGGTCAGCATGGCGGGTGTCATGCCGGCTTTGCCGCGCATCAGGCCGGCGGAGATCACGGCGCGGCCGTTCTGGTCCGATGTCGCGGTGCCGAGCACTTCATTGTTGCGGGCCAGCAGCGTCAGCGTCACGCCGGGCAGCGGCTTGGCGGAGGCGAGCGAACGGGTGAAGACATTGAGGCCATCGGTGCCGGCATAGGTGGAAATGCCGATATCGGAGACGACGAACCATTGCGTCGACTTGCCGTCCCAATTGTCGGAACTGTCCTTGTCGCCGGCGACGGCGGTCAGGACATAGATGCCGGGTTCGCGCTTCGGCAGCGCCGTGTCGACCGGGAAGGAGGTGATGACTTCCTTGTTGAGCTCCGACTTGATGTCGATCGTGCCCTGCCAGATCAGCTGACCCTGGTCGTTTTCGACCGTCTGCGCCCGATAACCGTCGAGCTGGGAGAGGAATTGCGAATTGGTCAGGATCGAGGTGATGTTGCGGTCGCCGATGCGATAGAGTTTCAGCAGGGCGCTTGGCGTGTTGATCGAGACAATCGGAATGCCATGGCGGGCCGTGCCCGGCAGGACGAAATTGTCGCCGGTGAAGCGCACGGAGGCGTCGCGATCCTTGACATAGACGTCGAGGTCGACCTGGTTCTGCAGGGGCTCGTCGACCGAGGACGGCAGGCCGGCGCGCAGCGCGATCTTGTAGCGGTCGCCGTGGACGAGGCCTTCGACGCAGAGCTGGCTGCCCTTGTTGGAAATCGCCTTGGGGGCGGCGCCGTCGACGGTGACATAGGACGAATAATCGGTGCCGCTCTTCACCAGCGCTTCGGAGAATTGCACGCAGGCGCGCGGATTGGCATTGTCATTGTCGATGGTGTTGCCGGTGACGCGGAAACCCTGGCGGGCGCGCAGGTCCTCATAGGCGGTCTCGACCGCCGGGCTCTGCACCAGCTTCAGGCTGGCCTTGTAGGCGGTCAGCGCCGGGCGGTAATTCTCCATATTCGCCAGCGCCTTGGCGAGGCTGGAGAGTGCTGCGGCACGCAGGCCCTTGCTGCGGCTCACCTGATAGGCGTTGATCGCCGCCTGCAGGCCGGCATTGTTGACGTCGCTGTTGGCGGTGATGCGGTTGGCCGCATCGGCCATCTCGGTCCAGAGCTGGGAATCGTCGGGCGAGATCACCAGCGCGCTCTTGAACGTGGCGAGCGCATGGTCGATCGTGCCGGAGGTCACGTCCTTGCGGGCGATGAACAGCAGCGACTGCAGGCCCATATCGGCCTGGCCGTCAGCGGTCGCGAGATTGGCGCGCATCTGTTTGGCGTCGTTGGTCTGCTGTTCGGTGAGGAATTTCAGCGGCGGTGCGGCGCCGATATCGGGCTCGGCTATGGTGTCGACCACCTTGCCGGCGATCGCGCCGACGAAGGGGTTCATCTTGTTGAAATCCGACTTCAGGAAGCACCACTTGGCTTTCACATTATAGGTGAAGGCCTTGCACTGGTCGTCGCCCATGCAGGTGGTTTTGCATTGGTCGAGCGTCAGGTTCTGCACGGTGCGCAGGTCGAAACCGAAATAATCCGCATCCTTGACGGTGACCACGCTGTGGTTGGCGCCGGCGGCGTGGGCGGCGAAGGGCTGAAGTAGCAAAGTACCGAGAATGAGGGCGGATCGGATGAACGTGCGCATGGACGTAAGTGCTCCCGATTGTGGCGCTGGGCCGATGATCCAATGTTTCAGTGCGGGCGGAGGCAAGTCAAGATCGAAGTGCTGATCGAATGCCTCCCGCCAATGAATTGTCTTGCGAAATGAAGGATTTGTGTCTGGTGAAGGGAAGCGCAAAAGGCCTCGGCGCAGCAGGTGCACGCGTAAAATCACCATGTCGGTCGTTGAGCCGCAACATTTGCCTCCCTCGGGTAAAGTCGCACGCGCGACCGCTTTTGGCGCGGTCTGCCGGCATGGTGGAAGACGCGTCGCCGAGGGAGTTTATTCGGCCCTGATCACGATTATTTTATGATGACGTGAGGGCACGAGGCTGCGGATCACGAATGATTGAAGCTGATGGGCACTCCTCTGCCATGACGTGCAGGATGCCTTGCCAAGCCGCTGAACTGGGTTGGCCTTCTATGCGGCGAAGTTGGGGGCAAATGGCGAGAAGCGTTTATATGAGTGAGATGATGTCGCTGGGGGGGTGATCGGCCCGCGAAATTCAAGACTTGGGCAAGCGTGGCCCTATCAATCGCTTATCGAAAAGTTCCCCAATCGTGTGCCATCCGGCAGGTCCTTGATCTGCTGCCATATTTGTCCAAGGACACTGTAGTGAACGGACAAATCCGTTGGTTCCAGGTTCTCGACGGCATATTCACCGCCCAGGAATGGCGGAATGCGGTAGCTGTAGCACTCGTCTTCACCCAGAGCCATGCCGGCAGCGACGCAGCTGTCGACAAGCGATGTTGCAAGCCAAATCGAGGCGTTGTCGCCTTGCTTGAGCCGAGCGGCAAAGTCGTTTTGATTGTCGGCGATCCGCGTCAGGCTGCCGGCGCCAAGATCAAGAAAATGGACGCTCCCGTCCTCGAAGACAGCGATGATGTCGCCGACTTTGTTGACGAGCCAGACCGTGAACCTGGGCGGAAAGACCGGAAGCCAATCGGAGAGCAATTCCTTCCAGTTTTTGCCATTTTGGTCGATCAAATAGTCAGTGACTTGGCTCATTTTGGAGTCCGATTTCGGCGTCGTGCCGCAGATGATGCTCATCGGGCACGTAAAGCGCAAGACAGGCTGGTTGTTGGAGCGTCATGAATTCCGCGACAAGCCGAGCCAATGCGAAAGCTCATCTTAAAGCAGTGACCACAGGGAGAGCACAATGAACAAAGCATGCTGCTACATTGCGTTTCTGGCGCTTCTGAACGTCTATCCAGCCTCCGCCGCCGAATATGCATATCCAGTCGTCGAGCCTAGCACCGCGTCTTCGGAGATATCCAAACTCTTGGCCGACGCCAAGCCTGATGAGGCGGCGGCCGCCCTTGAGAAAGATTTACGCTCAACGACGTCAACAAAGTCCAATTCCGAGCAATTGACGACCGCCTTCAAACTCCTCACCAAAAATGGCAAAGCCGACGTTGATGATGAAGTCTTGAATACGAAATACGGTAACTCGATTAATATTATCATCGACTATGTGCATTTTCCGCACCCGGATCTTCCGGTCAATCAATTCCTATTTCTAAGATATATATTCATGAGGAACGGAAGCGGGTGGATCATGACAAACTTTGACTTCAAGACGTCTCCGATATTTCCACCGCCTGGTTGGAGAGGCTGACCAGCGGCCGGGTGATGCAAAATCAGGAATTCGCCCTGTTGCTTTGTAGGGATGATCCATAACTGCAACTGCATTGTGAGATTTTTGGTGGGGTATGGTGCTTGGATTGGGGGCGGGCTTTGCCGGGCGCCATTTGATCGGTCGCCGTTATTGGGGCTTAATGGCATAGATGACGATCTCTCCGCCGCCCGGGGGAAACGAAACCTGAAATCGAATCCTGCATGCAAACCATGTCAAGTTTTCAAATAGAAGCTGACCCAATCCTGTCGAGCACACATTCCCAACCAAGGCCGAGGCGATTTTGCCAACTTGCATCTTTTCTTTGACCTGGCCTCCCCGTATCTTGCCGGTCTCCAGATGGGGCAGTGTGCCGCATGAGTGAAATCCGGAAGCTGGCAGCAATCTTGGTCACCGATGTCGTCGGATACAGCCGGCTGGCGAGGATAGACGAAGACGATATCCTGTCGCAGCTACGAGTGCTGCGCGGCGATCTTATCGAGCCCACCGTGGCCATGCACCATGGTCGTGTGGTCAAGAGCACCGGCGACGGCAGTCTTGTCGAGTTCGGCAGTGTCGTAAATGCCGTGCAGTGCGCCATCAAAATCCAAACGGAGATGCTGGAGCGCAATTCCGGCCGGTCCAGCGACCGCCGCGTAGAGTTGCGGATCGGCATTCACCTGGGTGACGTCGTACAAGAGAGCGACGGTGATCTGATGGGTGACGGGGTGAATGTGGCCGCGCGCCTTGAAGGTGTTTGCGAGCCCGGCTGCATATGTTTGTCCGAGCAGGCCTACTGGCAAGTCAGGGCACGGCTCGAAGTCGCGGTTATCGACCGCGGCGCAGTGCAACTCAAGAACATCCCTGATCCAGTCCATGTCTATTCGCTGCAGATTGGCGATCCCAATGTCAGGGGCGCGGCGCAAATGTCTCCCAGGAATGTCTCGGTATCCACGGTGGCTTCCGAACCGGTCGTTGCCGTTCTCCCTTTCACAGTCGCTGGTGACAGTGACCCTGTGCTGGTGGATGGCATTATCGAAGAGATTACCGATGGTCTAGCCCGTTTCAAGACTGTGACCATCATCGCTCGTGCATCGGCCTTTGCCTTTCCTGCGACCAACCGGCCCTCGCCGCAGGTCGTCAGCGAAAAACTTGGCGCTGATCATCTCGTCGAAGGGACATTTCGCCGAACGACAGCCGGTTTCCGTATCTCCGTGACGCTGACGCATGCTCCGAGCGGCCGGCAGATCTGGGGCGAGAGTTTTGATTGCGCCGAGGCCGATCTTCTGGGCATCGACTTGATCATCGCCAGACGCATTATCAGTCGTCTCGTCGCCAATATCGAAGAATCCGTACTTCGCCGTAGCGCAACGAAACCGGCTGCAAGCCTGCACGCTTTCGAATATCTCACGCGGGGAATTGTCTATCTGAGAGGTTATGGGCAGGACGTTAACGAGAAGGCGAGAGACTATTTCCTGCGCGCAATCGCGATCGATTCAAGTTATGGGTTGGCTTACGCCTATCTCGCACTGAGCGACCTGATAATCGCCGAATATGGCTCTGCTCCAAGACCTGTCCTGGAGGCGTGCCGCAATAATGCGCTTCAGGCTCTCACCTTCGCGCCCGAAGAGGCGCGTTGCCACCGTATTATGGCGCTGGTGCGGTTATATCTTCGCGAACATGCTGCCGCGGAGGGGCACCTGCAACGTGCACTGGACCTCAATCCTTACGATGCCGACACGCTTGCCCAAATGGGTTATCTTCGCACGATGCGGGGTTACGCGCTCGACGGGCTTGGATGGCTCAATCGCGCGGCAGCCCTTAATCCGTTTCATCCGCCATGGTATCACTTCGATCGGTCAATGGCGCTCTACGTGCTTGGCCGCTATGCCGAGGCGGTCGAGGCGATCGAAGGACTACCCCTCCACCACCGCGCGCCAGAAATCCTCCGCGCGGCCGCTCACGCGATGAATGGCAACGAGGCCGCCGCCGCCCGCTACATCACCATAGCCGTGGATATGAAACCCGACCTTGGCGTCGAGACCGACATTGAGCGGGGCACCGAGTTCGAACGCGAGAGTGACCTCGCGCATTTGCTGGAGGGGGTGCGGCTTGCAATGGCGGCCTGTCGGCCTTCGTCTCACGCTTCGACACGTTGAGCCCCTCCCGCGCTGACATGCAAAGGAAGCGACTGAAACCTGACATCGATTCCTATGAGGAAGATATTCCAGGTTTTCAGCCGAAAGTGTGATGATGCTTTCGACGGGGTCGATGCTCCCGCCCTCCCTGATGTCATTGAAACCGTAAACACGCCAACGTGCTCGCCGACCGCACGCGGCCCTCTCCGCACCGAACCGGAAAGTCAGAAACGGCGCAAAGAGCGCGATCGAGCGAGGTGTGGTGGCAACAGACGATAACCATTACCACCACATGTCCACAGTTCCCGAGCCATTCGGGCGACTTCAAAGCAGACGTATATCGGCAGGTTGTCGGTCGAAGCGATCGTGGCGGCCATCCAGGTAGTGAATTGGTGCTGCGGCCAATTCATCCGGGTTCACATCGTCGAGCAATTGAACCTGAACGGCGTAGAAAACACCGCCCATCGTTTCAAGATCGCCACGGCCGGGCGTGCGGATGCCACAGGCCTTGCAGAAATGAAATTGGATCGATGGCTCCGATCGACCTGGCGGTATCCATTGATATTCGGCCTGGGTTTCGCTGCCTGCAACGAGCCTGTACCTGTCGGCTGGCGTGAAGACGAGCCAGGATCGCGCTTTCGTACAACTTGAGCAATTGCACTTAATCGTTCCCGCGGCGATATCGACGTCGGCTTCGAAGCGGACCGTGCCGCAATGGCAGCTGCCGGAATAAGTCTTTAAAGTCATATGAGCGATCTCCTTTGTCATCGACACCAGTTCGAACCGTTCGAACTGGTGTCGACGATGGTTGCGCTCCTAAGACGTAGCCCGGTCGCCGCGAGATACGTGGCGACTGCATTTTTTTGGCCGCGGCATTTTTTTGGCCGCGTGCCGCTTCAAGTCTCGGCGATCGTGATCAGCTCTGCGGCGTCGAGAATCCAGGAACTCTTGATATAGTCGGTGATACCGCTGATCTTGTCCTGGGTCGTGGTGAGACGGATCACCGAGAATGGGGTCTGCTCCGGCAGGTCGGCGCGCAGAATGATGACCACCATTTCGCCGTCGATCGAACCCAGCGCCATGCGCCAGGGAATGATCGGACGTTCGTATTCGACAAAGTAGGGCGAGTCGGCCAGGCGGCCCGAGAAGCAATCGGCGACCCGCAGCCTTGCATCGGCGCTGGCAAGCTCACGCACGCCGTCCCAGTCGCGCCGATTGAAGCGATCCACATAGAGGCGCAGCAGTTCCATGGCCTCGGCATTCGGCATCGATCCGGCTGCTGGCGTCTGCGGCAATGCCTGCAGTTTTGCGCGCCCGCGGCTGAGCGCGGATTTCACGCCGCCGGATGTCGAACCGACCAGATCGGCGATTTCGTCGAGCGAATAGTCGAAGACGTCCTTGAGGAGGACGCAGGCGCGTTCCTTGGGCGGGAGGTGATAGACCAGTCGCTCAACGGCACGGCTGACACCGCCACCCGGCGGCTCGATCGGAAGAACGACATCGGACGGCATGACAGCCGTCTCCGCCTGTTGGCGAACACGCCGCCGGCGCAGGAAGTCGATGCATCGGTTGTGCGCGATGCGGAAGAGCCAATGGCTGAGCGCCATGCTCTGATCGTGCATTGCCAATTTGCGATAGGCTTCGAACAACGCCTCCTGCATGACGTCCTCGCCATCGAGGACGGAGTTCGTCATGCGCGCGCAGTAGCGGTGCAAAGCGGGGCGAAGATGCGTGATGGTCTCGAGAAACGCGGTGTGACCGGCATCGAATAGTCCGGCCGTTTCGAAATCGGTCCGCGGGTCAGCCTGGGTGTCCATCATCGTTCCTGCAGTCTCAGTACCCGGAGATATTTTCAGGTAGTTTGACAATTGACAACTGGGCGGCTTCGCATTTGTTGGGCGTGCGACTGGATAGACCTCGGTTGGAGAAATGCCGTCGCCGGTGTGGAGCTGAAAGAAATTGTCGCCGATCCAGCGATCGAATTGGCCGGCGATGACGAGGCCGCTGCCATACAGCAGCGATTGGGCGCGCTCTGTGCGCAGGCCCTTGCAACAGGCGATCGGCGATTTTCCCAGCGCCGCTGTGCGGCGGCGCTGCAGGGTGCGCGCGCTTTCCGCTGGCGATTTCTTGTTCTGAAAGTCCTGTGACAGCAGTGGGCAGCCAATCGACTGTGCTTCGCAAATGAAGCCTGTTGCCGCAGGCCTGATCACTTAAGGAGCGTGTCATGACGCATCGTGGCTGCGGCTGATCCTTCGAGGCGCCATTGCGCTTCACGTCATTGGGCACCATGGTGACGGGGTGGGCCGGACGCAGCGATGACCTGGGCGGTCGAGCTCCACGCTGTCGGCGGTGGGGAATGCCCCGAGCGAAGGCGAGCACTTGCCTGATACTTTCGTCCCCACCGAAAGTTAAGACAGGCGGGACGGCCGCGAACAGCTAAGATCTCAAAGACAAAATCTTTCAAAAGACGGTCCTTCCGTCATTATTTTCCTTGGGTCGAATGTCGAAGAAGAGGTATAATACTTCAGTTGAACTTCTAGTATGGAGGTCTGACATGCCCAATGTTCAGATGAAAGGAAAGAGTGCGCTGGATCTTGTCAATGTGGTCCTCGCGGCATGCGTCTTCGCTTCGCCATGGGTTGTCGGTTTCGTACCCGAAACCATGCCGAGCTGGAACGCGTGGCTTGTCGGAGGACTGCTTGGCGCGCTGGCGGTTGCCGAAATTTCGGTTTTCGCCGAGTGGGAAGAATGGGTTGGCCTGGTGCTAGGCTGCTGGCTGGTCGCATCTCCCTGGTTGCTTGGTTTTGCAACCAACGTGAATGCGATGTGGACTGACGTGGTGCTCGGACTTCTCGTGGCCGCAGCATCGCTTTGGTCGGTCTGGCAGCAGCACCATCCTCATGCACACGCCTGATCGCAAATCCAAGGCTTTGCAGGAACCTGCCGCATAGGGCGGCAGGTCAAGATGTAGCGTAAGAACCTATGTGGCCGGCACAGACAAAGTAGCGTCCGGCGCGACGCCCGGCCACCAATGAATGGCTTTCCGCGTCAAAGCCCTCGCGCAAAGGCCGTCACTTCACCTTATAGGCCACGCAATCCACTTCCACCTTGCAGTCCACCATCATGCGCGACTGCACGCAGGCGCGGGCCGGCGGGTGGGCGCCGAAATATTCGGCATAGACGCCATTAAAACTCCAGAAATCGCGGGGGTCGTCGAGCCAGACACCGACGCGCACCACGTCTTCGAGGCCGTAGCCCGCCTCGTGCAGGATGGCGATCATGTTGTCGATCGCCTTGCGGCTTTCCGAGACGATGCCGCCCTTGACGATTTCGCCGTTTTCCATCGGCACCTGGCCGGAAACGTAGAGCCAGCCGTTCGCCTCGACGGCGCGCGCGAAGGGCAATGCCTGTCCGCCCGCGCCCGTTTCACCCGCGCCATATCGCTTGATCGTCACGTTCATTCTCCGTCTGCTGATGTCTAGTTGAAAGTCGAGTTTTTGAGGAATTCGGCCAGCCGTTCGGTCTGCGGCTTCACGAACATCTCTCGCGGATTTCCCTGTTCGCCGATCCGGCCCTGGTTCATGAAGATCACCCGGTTGGAGGTCTCGTAGGCGAAGCGCATTTCGTGGGTCACCAGGAGCATGCTCATGCCGTCCTCGGCCAGCGCCTTGATCACCTGCAGCACTTCATTGACGAGTTCCGGATCGAGCGCCGAGGTGACCTCGTCGAACAGCATCAGCTTCGGGTTCATGGCGATCGCCCGGGCAATGGCGACGCGCTGCTGCTGGCCGCCCGAAAGCTGGCCAGGATAGTGGTCGATGCGCGACAGCAGCCCGACCCGGTCGAGCCATTTCTCGGCCAGTGCGCGGGCTTCGTCCTTGCCCATCTTGCGGACCTTGATCAGGCCGAGCATGACATTGCGGGCCGCCGTCATATGCGGGAAGAGATTGAATTGTTGGAAGGCCATGCCGGTCAGCGCCCGCTGGCGGGCAATCTCGGCCTCCTTCTTGCGGCGGCGCACGCCGCCTGCCATGTCATAGCCGATCGCCTGGCCGTCGATCTCGATCGAGCCGGCCTGGAATTCCTCCAGCATGTTGATGCAGCGCAGCATGGTCGTCTTGCCGGAGCCGGAGGAGCCGATGATCGAGATCACCTCGCCGCGCTTCATCGAGAAGTCGACGCCTTTGAGCACTTCCACGGTGCCGTAGCGCTTGTGCAGGTCGCGTATCTCAAGCAGTGTGTCTGTCACCTTGACCTCACGATGCAACCGTCACCTTGCGCTCGACGTAGCGGCCGAAACGCTCGATGGCGTAGTTGATGACGAAATAGAGAAAGCCCGCGAAGAAATAGAATTCGAGGCTCAGGAAGGTGCGCGAGATGATCTGCTGGCTGCGCAGCAGCAGCTCGGCGACGCCGATGATGGAGAGCAGCGTCGAGGCCTTGACCATTTCGGCGGCGGTGTTGACCCAGGCAGGCAGGGCGGCGCGTAGCGCCTGCGGGCCGAGCACGTAGAGGAAGGTCTGCGAGAAGGTGAGGCCGATGGCTTTCGCCGCCTCGGTCTGCCCTCTGGGGATCGCCTGCAAGGCGCCGCGGGTGAGCTCGCCGACATGCGAGCTGCAGAACACCGAAAGCGCCAGCACGCCGGCCTCGAACGGGCTGAGATCGATGCCGATCGTGCCCAGCACATAATAGCTGGCAAGCACGAGGACGAGCACCGGGGTGCCGCGAATGAAATCCGTGTAGGCGCGCACCAGCAGACGGAACGGCTTGTAGCCATAGGTCAGCGTCAGGCCGACGGCGATGCCGATGAGCGTGCCGATGACGATGGCAAGCAGGGAGATCGAGATCGTCATCCCCAGGCCCTTGAGGAGGGGGATGCGGGCGATCCAGGCCTGGTGGAAGAATACGGAAAGATCCATGACGGTCACCTCGGCACGGCAAGCCGCCGCTCGATCATCCGCAGCAATGCGGCGAGCAGCGATGAAGTGGCGACATAGAGGCAGCTGGCGACGATCCAGGTCTCGATGACGCGGAACGTCTCGACATTGATCTTGCGCGCCTCGAAGGTGAGTTCCGGAACGGCGATGGCTGCGGCGAGCGAGGTGTCCTTGAACAGCGAGATGAAGGTGCTCGACAGCGACGGCAGCACGTTGCGCAGCATCAGCGGAATGATGATCGAAGTGCGGATCTGCATCTCGCTGAGCCCGATTGCCAATCCCGCCTCGCGCTGGCCCGGCGGCACGGAAAGAAGCCCGCCGCGAAACACTTCCGCCAGATAGGCGCCGGAATAGAGCGCCAGCGTCAGGATGAAACTTTCGATCTTGTCGAGCCTGAGCCCGAGTTCCGGCAGGGCGAAATAGCTGAACAGCACCAGAACCAGGATCGGTGTGTTGCGGATGACCGTCACATAGAGGCCGGCCGGTTTCCTCAGCCAGAGCTTTTTCGACACGAGCGCAAAGGCGACCACCAGGCCGACGAAGAAACCGACCAGGATGGCAGCGAATGCCAGGCCGAGGCTCAGAGCCAGGCCTTCGAGCAACAGATCGAAGCTCCGCCAGACGGCGGCGAAATTTAGTGTGTAACCCATGCAAGCCTACTGTTTGCGGTGCATTCGGACTGCCCTTGGGACAATCGAATATGGCAAAAGACCCTCTCTGGCCTGCCGGCCATCTCCCCCACAAGGGGGGAGAAGACTCGCGGCTCGCTTTCTGCCTCAATCGGGGCACGGCGGCGCCGCAGGTTAAGCCCCTCCCACTTGTGGGGAGGGGTTGGGGAGGGGCCTTCACTTCATATGCGGCGGCCCCGCCCGCTCAGCGGGGCCGTTGGGAGGGTGGCTTACTTATACTCGACCGGGAAGCCGATCTGCGGCGGGGTCAGGTCCTTGCCGAACCAGGTCTTGAAGGATTTGGCGTAGAAATCGAACTCGACGCCGGTCATTGCCTCATGCAATGCGGTGTTGACGAAGTTCAGCCAGTCCTGGTCGCCGCGCTTGACGCCGCAGGCATAGGTCTGCGGGTTCCAGCCATAGCCGCCATCTTTGTAGCGACCGGCATTCTGGGTCATGTACCAGGCGATCGACGACTGGTCGGTGGCGGCTGCATCGGCACGGCCGGATTCGAGCGCCTGATAGATCAGGTCCTGGGAATCATACTGGTCGACCTTGGCTTGCGGCAAGGCCGCATGCACCATGGCTTCGGCATAGACGTTCTGCAGCACGGAAATGGTGACGGCGGAGCCTGCGGCCTTCAGCGCGGCATAATCGGCATATTTGCTGTCGGCCTTCAGCATCAGGCCCACGCCTTCGCGATAATAGGGAATGGTGAAGGCGATCTGCTGGGCGCGCGCGCCGGTGACGGTCATGAACTGGCAGGTGATGTCGACCTTGCCGGTGGTGATGTTGGGGATGCGGGCATCCGACGACTGGTCGACATATTCGACCTTGTTGGGATCGTCGAACAGCGCCTTGGCGATGATATGGCCCATGTCGACGTCAAAACCCACGAGATTGTCGTTGGCATCCTTGAAGTGCCAGGGCGCATTGGTGCTGCCGGTGCCGACGATGAGATGTCCGCGTGCGAGGACTTCGTCAAGCTTGCTTTTGGCCTCCTGCGCCAATGCCGGCGCGGCGCTGAGCGCGAGCGAGGCCAGGAAAGAGAGTGCATAGGCGCGTAGCGATTTGGTCATGGTCATTCCCCTCGTTTTGATAGTGTCCAATATAATAGACATGTGTCCATAGCATTGGATATGGTGATAAAGCGGCAGGATGAAGCGATTGTCAAGGCCTGGATGATGGTCGTGGCAAAAGATGTGGGGGGAGGGATGATGGGCGGGCGGTGGCGATCGGGAACCTGCCGTCATCTGGGTAAGGCCAACCCAAGGGCAGTGCGGGCAAAAACAACCCGTACGGACATTGAATTCTTTCAGGAAGATGTGTCAGTTTTGCCGAATGGTATTGTCCGCCATCAGCCCGTCGTGGATCCAACGACGATCAAACTTGCCAAGGTTGCCAGCATGCCCCTGATAGTTGATTGCGCAAACGCCGCCAGCGGCGAGGTGTTTTGGAACAGGTATGAAAGTGCCGTCGGAAGGGATAACTGCGCCTTTTTCGGAAGAAACCTTGATGCTCTCTGGGATGCCATTGTTGGCGGCGGGCCGGGCTGGCCCGATTGCACGCATCTGATTTTCGCGAATTCCGCCGACCTCGAAGGCTTGGAGATCAAGGGCGTCCATCTTTTGACAAGGCTTCGCGATATCTCAGCCGCCGTCACTGGTATGAAAGTCGAACTTTCATAGAGTTTTGCTGTCCTCGTTCCGCAAGTTTGCGTAGTGCGGCCCCCCGAGGCAAGAAAGCGACCGTTTCCCTGCTCGCCGATAACGCAGGCTTTGCGCGACTGCTTTTTCGGCTCTGCAACGTGGTGTAGTATCCTCGTCCTATATCGAGGAAACACACATGTTGGGCCTCAAACACAACACGAATGTCCTGTTCGATTACCATCCGGGTTGGGAGGTCGAGTTCAACTCCGAACGGCAGCGGCTTGCCGCGGCGCTTGGCGATATCCCCAGAGGAATAGAGCACTACGGCTCGACAGCGGTGCCAGGCATGCGTGCCAAACCGATCCTGGACATTCTGGTGGGTGTTCTCCCGCTGTCAAATTGGCAGAAGTGCCACGACCCCCTGCTCGGGCTCGGTTACGATTATGCAGCGCATGCGGGCGTGCCAGGGCACTACATTTTCGGACGCGGCCGCGACATGACCGAGCGGACACATCTGGTGCATGTCGTCGAATATATGGGCCAGTCCTGGCAGTCGAACTTGGCCTTGAGAGATGCGTTGCGGCAGAATCCGGAGCTGCGTGCGGCATATATCCGAGAGAAAGAATATGCGGCCGCGGCATCGCCGGACAGTCGTGCGCAATACAACGAGCTCAAGCATGAGTTCATTGAACGCGCCAAGGCTCAGCTGCTTGCGGCAAGAGAGAATGGGCATGGGAATTAGGGTGGGGGCGCCAGCCCCACACCCAAGCCGACAAACGGCCACAGCGTCGAGCCTAGAGCGATGCAATCCTGTGCTGGGGCGCCGAGCCTTGTGCCATGTTCGAAGCATCCGCCCATGCCTCCCAGGAGGCGAGACGCTCGGCATAGGCTTTGCGCACCGCGGGCATGCCTTCCGTACCCAGGAAGAACCGCAGCGGCGGGTTCTCGTGGTCGACGATCGCGAGAACGGCCTCTGCTGTTGCATGGGGATCGCCAAAGTCCATCTTGGCGCCTGCTTCAAAGGCATGCCTGCGGAGTTCGGCATAAGCCTCGAGCATTGACGAGATCGCGAGGGAGGATTCCGTGGAGAAATCGGTGGCATAGGCGCCCGGTTCCAGCAGGGTGACCTGGATGCCAAACCCTTTCACTTCCTGCGCCAGCGCCTCGTGCATGGCTTCGAAGGCCCATTTGGAGGCGTTGTAGAAACCGGAGATCGGATGCGCGACGAGGCCGGCGACGCTGGAGACGCCCAGAATATGGCCGTGGCCCTGCTGGCGCAGCAGCGGCAGCGCGGCCTGGATGACCCGCAGCGCACCGAAGAAGTTGGTCTCGAACTCGTCCCGCACGTCGGCTTCGCGCGCTTCTTCAATGGCACCGACCAGGGCGTAGCCGGCGTTGTTGAGGACGATGTCGAGCCTGCCGAAATGCGCGTGCGCCTTGGTGGCCGCGTCCCAGGCCTGGTCCGGGTCGGTCACGTCGAGGGTGAGAGGAAGGACGGCATCGCCGTAGCGGTCGACCAGATCCTTGAGTTTTGCCAGCGAGCGCGCCGTTGCGGCGACCCTGTCGCCGCGTTGAAGGGCGGCTTCCGCCCAAATGCGGCCGAAGCCGCGGGATGCTCCAGTAATGAACCAGACTTTGCCAGACATGATAATGTTCCAGGATTGTTGACGTTCCAGCCTATGCTGTGCGCGAGAGGTAACACCCGGACGCTGCTGCGACAGTGGCAAGGCATGCCAATCCGTTTGCGCTCGGCGCCAAAGCGGTTGCGCCGTCAATGCAGGGAGATGTCGGGACCAAGCTGGCTGCCGGAATTGTGGGCATGGCGTTCCCGCCACTGGTTCGGCGTCACGCCTTCCCAGTCGCGGAAGGCCCGGTAGAAGGAACTCGCATCCTGGTAACCCAGCAGGCAGGCCACCTCGTCGATCTCGGCCGCGGGATCGGAAAGCAGCTGCCGCCCCAGCTCCTGGCGAGCCTCGATGAGCAGTTCCCGCAAGGTCGCGCCCTCCTCGGTAATCCGCCGCTGCAATGTGCGTTCGCTCAAGCCCATGTCGGCAGCCACGTCGGACAGTTCCGGCCGGCCGCTCGCCAGGCTGCGCTTGAGCACGATCTTGACCTGCTCACGGATGGAACTGCGGGCCTGGATTTCACCGAGGGCAGAGCCAAGGGCCGGGGTGAGGAGTTCGAGCAGCTCCGGATTGTGGCCGGGAAACGGGCGGTCCAGATCGGCCGACTTCAGAACCAGCGCATCGCGGGGCGCGTCGTAGCGGATCGGACAGTCGAAATAGGCCTGATGTGCGCCGCCTTTGCACCGCGGGCGCTGCAGTTCCACCCGCACCGGCGTCAGCCGCTGGCCGGTGCCCCGTCGACCCAGCTCCACCAGGGTGGCGAAATCGACATCCACGGCGATCGCCGGCTCGGGCTCGGTGGCGTAGATCCATTCGAACATGACGGTACACTCGCCGCCCTCTTCGGAAAAATGCAGCTGCTCGGGGGTGCACAGGCGCTTGAACCGTGCGAGGCGAGACAGGCCGTCGCGGAAGTCGCGGGCATAGAAAGCCGCCAGACTGGAGGGCGGATGTACGGAGGTTTCCGCCGTTTCCACCAGCTTGATGCCGAGACCCGGATCCTGCGTCAGCTCCTCCAGCGCATGCCACACCGCGAAGAATTGTGCTGTCGTGACCAAGCCCTGGCCGCTCAGGTGCAAGGTCGCCGGCAGGCGTGCCTGCCGCAACAGAGCCGCCGCGGGCACGCCGATCTGTTCGACCGTGAGCCAGAAGGCCCTTGGGATTTTACACCTGTCCGCCGGCGCTCCACTCATCCTCGTCTCCCTCAGCGCATCTGGCTCAGAATGATGCGGTCGAACATCCGATCGCCGAACCACTTGCGAATGGTGATCAGGAGCTTCGCATATTTGCCGGCGACGTAACGCGTGCGCGGCTTTCTCGACCGAACCGCTTTGGAAACGATGTCGGCGATCACGCGGGGGTCGGTGCAGCGGCCATGGCCATAGGCTTCCCGTGTCGATTTGGCGACGGCCTGCGTCACCTTGGCGTAGGCGCCCTGGCCCGACCGCTTGAGCAAGCCATCGGCAACCACATCGCCGAAACCGGTCTCGATCAAGCCAGGCTCGACGATGACGACCCGTATGCCGAAAGGCGCCAGTTCCAGCCGCAGGCTGTCCGACCAGCCTTCCAGTGCATGCTTGGTGGCATGGTACCAGGCGCCGAGCAGGGTATAGATCTTGCCGCCCATGGAGGTGATGTTGACGATCGTCCCGGCGCCTTTTTGGCGCATGGCCGGCAGCAGCAGCTGGGTCAGCCGTGCGGGGCCGAACATGTTCACTTCGAATTGATAGCGGGCCTCTTCGAGGCCGATATCCTCGACCGGGCCGTAGAGGCCAAAGCCGGCATTGTTGACCAGGACATCGACGCCACCGGCTTCGGTCAGAATGGTCTGGACGGCGGCCTGGATCTCATCGTCCCTGGAAATGTCCATGCTGAGCGGCCTGGCGCCGAGCCGGGCAAGGTCATCCATCTTGTCGACCTGGCGAGCGGCCACGTAAACCTTGTAGCCATCGGTGATGAGCCGCTTGGCGATCGCCTTGCCCATGCCGGAGGATGCCCCGGTGACGAGCGCTGTCTTCTGTCTGTTGTCAATCATGTCGACCTCTCTTGGTTATGAGACTTATTATGGGGTCCCATGTCGGATCGATCACTGACGAAGGATGCCAGGGCATTTGCATAATGCGCCAATCATGCGCCCGAACACACCACCAAGCAACGATTGAACAGGTGGAGACGCGCCGGACGTCAATCGTCCAACGCGCAAGATGTCAGCTGCTGACCCGGTGGAAGACCTGGGTCTGGCCGAGCAGCGAGACGCCGAGATAGCCCCTCAACAGCATTTTTCCGCCATCGAGCTCAGCCTTGCAATTATAGGTGCGGCCGGAGGAGCCGTCGTAGATCGAGCCTCCGGTCCATTTCCCGCCGTCCCAGCACAGCCCCCAGAGGAGTACGATGTTTTTGAGGGAACGGGAGCGCAGCGAGGGGTTCGGATTCCTGGTGTCCTTCTTGAACGTGACGTTGTCGGCTTCAACGACGTGGTTGCCATAGAGAAGGTGGGCCTGGTACGCGTCGCCCGATTTGTACATGTCGATCTTGACGCTGCCATCGTCAGCTGCCCAGGTACCGATAATGGCATCTGCAGCCGGCTCTCCGGCAAAGGCCGCGGGGGCAAAAAGCAGTCCGGCAGTGACCAGCGCCATTGCGATGGCCATTCGTCTGAATAGATTGAAGGTCTGCATGAGATGTCCTTTAGATGTTTGGCTGCCGCCAGCGCCAAAAGGTCAGCGGTCGGGGCGATGGCTGTCGTTACTTTAGGATGTCTCGGCGGCTGGGCCGGCTCGACTTCCATCCTTGAGCGCCGAGATATCGGGTCTCGGCGCCCCCCGTTTTCTAAGGATGGGTACGCTCTTTAGCAGTGGCAGATACTGCCAAATGGCTTGCGGCCGATGCCAATCGAGACTGTGCCGGCGCGGGGCTAAGGCCTCTTTCCGTCACCGCTCCTGTCCGCATCCTCGCGGCGAAGGTTGCGTGAACCATCCGCATTTTTGACGCCATATCAGCCGATCGGCCTTGTTCATCGGTGGCAGGATAACGTATCCCCTTCATGAGAAACGCAAAATCCAGGGGGGAGCCGCGGGATGGAGAGAGAGCCGCATTTCGTCATCGTCGGGGGAGGCACGGCCGGCTGGCTGGCAGCCTTCATCATCCAGGATGGTCTCAAGCGCCAGAAAATCGCCGCGCGGATATCGGTCGTCGAATCCTCGAAAATCCCCACCGTCGGTGTCGGCGAAGCATCGACCGCGGCGTTCCGGGTGATGATGCAATATTTCAAGCTCGACGAATTCGAATTCTTCAGGGAGACCGGCGCGAGCTTCAAGCTCGGCATCCGCCACCAGGACTGGCGCCACAAGGGTTTTACCTATTACGGCCCGATCGACGACCCGCATCAGGTCGTGACCCCGCCGCAAGGCGCGCCCTCTGACTATCTCAACGTCTTTTCCGTCGCCGCCGGCCGCAAGGTGCAGGATATGCACCTTTTCGGTCCGCTGCTGGAACAGAAGAAAGCGCCTTATGCACTTAGGGATGACGGATCGCTGATCGCGCTCGGCCCGTTCCACCATGCCTTCCATTTCGACCAGGCGCGGGTTGGCCAGTTCCTTAAGCGCCGCTCCAGGGGCGTCGAGATCATCGACGCGACGATTGCCGGTGTCGAGCGCAATGCCGAGACCGGCAATATCGCGGCCCTGGTGTTTGAGGATGGCGCGCGGATGGAGGGCGATTTCTTCGTCGACGCTTCCGGCTTCCGCAAGCGGCTGATCGTCGGCGAACTCAACGCCCCCTGGATCTCCTATGCCCAGGAATTGCCGGTCAATCGCGCCATGCCGTTCTGGGTCGATGTCAAGGAAGGCGAAGAGCTCGCCAACTACACGCTTGCGCACGCCCTGAGCTCCGGCTGGATGTGGCAGATCCCGACCCAATGGCGCTATGGCTGCGGCTATGTCTATTCCGACGAATTTCTGGATCCGGAAGGCGCCAAGCGCGAGATCGAAACCCTGCTCGGCCATGAGATCGAGGTGCGCGGCGACATCCATTTCCGCATCGGCCGGCTGGAAACGCCGTGGATGGGCAATTGCCTGGCCGTCGGCCTGAGCTCAAGCTTCATCGAGCCGCTGGAATCGACATCGATCCACGGCACGGTGGTCCAGATGATGCTGTTTGCCGAACATTATCTCAAGCACCCCGAGCGGATGACGGAGCAAGACCGCGCCGACTACAACAAGAAGTTCGGCCGGCAGGTCGATGACTTCAGGACCTTCGTCAACACCCACTATGTTACCGAGCGTGACGACACGCCGTTCTGGCGCAATGTCCGCGCCGAACGCATTCATCCGGAAACCAGGGAGCGGCTGGCCCGCTGGAAACGCGAAATGCCGCGGCACGAGCATTTCGGCGATTTCCTCCATGGCCTGCCACATATCGAGACCCAGCTTCATTATCCGGTGCTGGATGGGCTTGGCCTGCTCGATCCGGCTGTCGCGCGCGCCGAGATGGAGCGTGATCCGGCGCTGAGGAAATTTGCCCGCGAGACGGCTGACAGCCTGGTGAAGGAATATCGGCTAGCATCTGCACGCGCACTCGGGCATCGGGAGTTTTTGGAGTATGTGACGCGATAGGAGTTTTCAGAAAAGTGTAGTGAGGTCGCGGCGGCTATCGACAATGCGTACGATTTCCACGGTGCGCACATCCGCATCGTCATCATCGGGGATCGTTTCATAGAGGATGACATAAGGCGCTTCGACCAGCATACGGGCCGTTGGGAAGATCTCCGGATGACGGGGGCCAAGGCGGGGATAATCCACCAGCATGTTCGCCTTCTGGCGGAATTGCTGGAAATATCGTTCGGCGCTCAGTGGCTGCTCCTGGCCAATGTCGAGATAGATTTTCTTGGCGTCGGCACGTGCTTGTCGCGTCCAGATAAGTTTAGCCACCATGAGAGCGGATGGCTTTCAGTTCCTCTCGCGCCTCTTCAAGCAGTTCGTCGAAGTCGACAGGCGTGGCAGGGCCGCTGGCCTTGCCTTCAGCCCAAAGCTCTCGTAGACGCTGGATATCGCCGCGCCGTTGCTGCCACTTAGCCGACCAATCCCGCATTGCCTCGCGGATGACTTCGCTGCCACTGGCATAAGCACCGCTTTCGACGGCGTCACGAAGCAATTGCGCATGCTGCGGCGTCATCGAGACACTGACTTTTTCGACATTGGTCATGGTTGGTCTCCGAGGCTCGGTGGTAATAATTACCACCGACGCCGGGCTGTTGCCAAGCATTTTCGATCAGGTGCTGCCGGGCGATATCAAGCTTCGCCAGGCCAGTATCACACCCGTCTCAATAAAGCGGCGGCGTGATCACCCAGACCACTTTCACCGGCTCGCTGCCCGAATTCGTACACCGATGCGTCTCGGTGCTCTTGAAGGAAAAGCTGTCGTCGGCGTGGAGCTGAAAGAAATGTCACCGGTCCAGAGGTCGAACTGGCCGGAGCCCTCATGCCCACCGTGCTCGCTTAGTCCTGCCGCGGCTCTGCCAGCCGCAGCGCCGCATCCGCTCCTGCTTTCAACATGCGGGCCGACAACGCAGTCCCCTCCAGGGTGCGGGCAAGCTGAAGCGTGCCGATAAGGGTCGCGAACATCGCCATTGCCGCGTCTTCGGCATTCGGTGTTTGCGGCGGCAGGGTCGCTGCCAGCTGGTTGACCAGGGTCAGGAAACGTTCCGTATAGACTTGGCGTGCCTCGGGAGGCTGACGCGCGAGTTCCGGCAGAAGCGCTGCAAATGAGCAGCCATGTGCCGGGTCATCCCGATGCTCGGGCGACAGGTAGGTTGCCACGCCTCCCGCCAGTCCTCCCGCGGCGATGGCGTCCTCTACCTGTTTTGACAGATCTTCCAGCGCTGCCGCGACGGTTTCCCGCACCAAGTCCGCTTTGGATTCGAAATGGGCGTAGAAGGCCCCGTTGGTCAGCCCGGCATCGCTCATAACGCTGGCAAGTCCGGATGCAGCAATACCGTCACAGCGAAACCGCTCCGCTGCGACCTTCATGATGTGGCGACGCGAGGCGTCCTTTCGACCTTTTTCGTAGCGCATGATTCTCTTTAGGGCTTTTCAAATGATATTACGAGTGTTATATCATAGTACGATCATAATTTAAAGAGCGGCGAAAGGCTTGCCGCGGATTTGGAGAACGGAATGAACATGCAGTCGCAGCGAACCGCGATCGTGACGGGAGCCTCCTCGGGCATCGGCCGCGCCACCGCCGAGGCCCTGGCCCAGGCGGGATTCAAAGTCTTCGGGACGAGCCGCCGGATGACCGGCAGCAGCCCGCGCAACGTATCGATGCTGGTCTGCGATGTGACGGACGATGCGTCTGTCCATTCTCTTGTCTCGACGGTGCTGTCGGAGGCCGGCCGGATCGATGTCCTGGTCAACAATGCCGGCATTGGCCTCATTGGCGGTGCGGAAGAGTCTTCGATCGCTCAGGCACAAAGGCTGTTCGATGTGAATGTCTTCGGGGTTGCTCGCGTGGCGAATGCGGTCCTGCCCATCATGCGGAGCCAGAAGCGGGGCAGGATCATCAATATGAGCTCGATCCTGGGTCTTATCCCGTCGCCTTTCAACGCCTTCTATGCCTCCACGAAACATGCGATCGAGGGCTATTCGGAGTCCCTTGATCACGAAGTGCGGAACTTCGGTATCCGGGTCGTGCTGGTCGAGCCCGGTGTCACCCGAACGTCGTTTGAAGACAACCTCACAAGGGTCGACCAGCCGCTGTCGGTTTACGACACGGCGCGCAAAAGCTCCGAGGCATTGATGCGCAAATGGGTCGGCGCCGGCGATTCTCCGGAGGTCGTTGCGGCAACTGTCGTCAAGGCGGCCACTGCCGCCAAACCCAAACTGCGCTATTCGGCCGGCAAACAGTCGGGCCAGGTTCGCTCGCTGCGTCGCTATTTCCCGGAGGCCATGGTCGACAAAATCCTGCGCAAGCAATTGGGTCTCGATCGAGTTTGATGACCATGCGGGTGAGCCCCGGGAAAATTCCTATGAAAACAGCGGTGCTGTGTGCGCTGGCGCTGGTCGTTTCCGGCTGCGCCAAGCAGCCCGGGCAGATAGCGGCACTGTCGGTCTCGACCGATCCCTATCTGCAGCTGCCCTGCACCCAGCTTGTCGCCGATCGGGCTGCCAAACAGGTCGCCCAGCAAAACCTCGAGGAGGCCCAGCGCAGGGCAGCTGAGCGTGACATGGGAGCCATGGCCGTCATCCATATTCCCATCGCCGCCGTCACCGGCCAGGACAGGCAAGACGATGTTGCCCGTGGCAAGGGCGAACTCAATGCAATCGAGGCTGCGATGCAGTCCAAGGGCTGCAGGTGAAAGATCCGGCACCGCGGGCGCGGAGCGCCCATCAAACCCGGCCGCGGCCGGCTTTTAGACAAATGACACTCAAGCTCCCGGAGACAACGGATGACTTTCAAGCATGCGGCCATGCTGGCCATCACACTGACAACTGCGCTCACCTATTCCATCGCCAGGGCGGATGACACATCTCCCGTCGGCCTGTGGAAGAACATCGATGATGTCAGCGGCAAGTCCAGGGCACTGATACGCATCACCGAAACGAACGGAACGTTGCAGGGCACCGTCGAACAGGTCTTCCCGGCCCCCAGCGAAGATCAGAATCCAAAATGCGTCAAATGCGAAGGCGCGCTCAAGAATGCGCCCATCGTCGGCTTGCAGATTCTATCCGGACTGAAAAAGGATGGCGACGACTATGCCGATGGCCAAATCCTCGATCCGGAGAGTGGCGAGCTCTATCGCAGCAAGCTGCACCTGCTCGACGGCGGCAGGAAACTCAATGTGCGCGGCTATATCGGCATATCGCTGCTCGGCCGTTCGCAGACCTGGATACGCCAGCAATAGCGCCTTCCTGCAATCGGCGAAAACCGGAAAGATAAACACAATGGATGGGAAAACAACATGAAGGCGTTCTTCATCGATCGATATGGCAAGAAGAATGGCGCACGGATTGGCGAACGGCCGGACCCGGAACTGCGGGACGGCGACGTGCTGATCCAGGTTCACGCTGCCGGCGTAAACCCGCTCGATTCCAAGATCAGGGATGGCGAGTTCAAACTGATCCTGCCCTATCGTTTGCCGCTCATTCTCGGCAACGAAGTGGCTGGGGTGGTGGTCCGGGTCGGGCCGAAAGTCAGGCGCTTCAAGCCGGGCGACGAGGTCTATGCGCGGCCGGACAAAGACCGTATCGGTACTTTTGCGGAATTCATTGCCATCCGCGAAGCCGACCTGGCGATCAAGCCGAAGGACCTGAGCATGGAGGAAGCGGCCTCGATTCCTCTCGTCGGCCTGACCGCCTGGCAGGCACTGATTGAGAAAGCCAACCTCAAGAAGGGCCAGAAAGTCCTGATCCATGCCGGCTCCGGCGGCGTCGGAACGTTTGCGATTCAGCTGGCAAAGCATATCGGCGCAACGGTTGCCACGACAACGAGCACTGCCAATGTCGACCTGGTCAGGAATCTTGGCGCCGATATCGTCATCGATTACAAGAAAGACGATTTTGAAAAGGTTCTCAGTGGCTATGACGTCGTCCTGAACAGTCTCGGCAAGGACACGCTCGAGAGATCCCTTCGCGTGCTGAAACCCGGCGGCAAGCTGATCTCCATCTCCGGTCCGCCCGATCCCGATTTCGCCAACGAACTCGGATCAGGCTGGTTCTTGCGGCTGGTCATGCGTCTCTTGAGCTCCGGGATCAGGAAGAAGGCAAAGCGCCATCGCGTCAGCTATTCGTTTCTGTTCATGAGGGCGAGTGGCGACCAGCTGCGCGAGATCACTTCACTGATCGATTCCGGCATCATACGGCCGGTCGTGGACCGCGTTTTCCCCTTCGCATCGACCAGCGATGCCCTGGCCTATGTCGAGACGGGGCGGGCAAAAGGCAAGGTGGTGGTCAAGGTGAGATGATTGGCTTCTGGACGACCGGCGTGCGTTGCAGATTTCTTTCAGCACCGATGGGGAATTGTGACTGGTTGCGCTCGACTTGGCTGAGATAGCAGACCGAAATGCCGGCYGCATGAAGCGATTTCAAGCCAACATCACAAAACCCGCCTCAATAATGTGGCGGTGTGATCACCCACACAACCTTCACCGGTTCGCCGCCGGAATTCGCGCAACGATGCGTCTCCGTGCTCTTGAAGGAAAAGCTGTCGCCGGCGTGGAGCTGAAAAAAATTGTCGCCGATCCAGAGGTCGAGCTGGCCTGACATGACGAGGCCGGCTTCGGCGCCGTCGTGGGAATAATAGTCGCTGTCGGCGCCGGGTTCGATGGTGGAGAGCAACAGTTCCAGCGGGCCGCCGAGATTAGGGGAGAGCAGTTCTTCCTGGATGCCGAGGCCGGTGAAGGTGAGCCGCCTTCGGTTCTGGGCGCGGACGATGATGTCGCGCTCCTCAGCCGGCACGTCGGCTGAGGGCTGGAAGAACCAGTTCATGTGGACGTCGAGCGCGTCGCAGATTTTTTTCAGCACGCCGATAGGCAGTTGCGACTGGTTGCGTTCGATCTGCGAGAGATAGCCGACCGAGATGCCGGCGGCGTCGGCCACCTGCTGCAGCGTTCTGCCCTTGACCTTGCGCAGTTCGCGGATCTGGCCGCCGATGACCGTTTCGTCGAGCGAGCTGTCGTCGGAAGCGGCGATGTCGTTGTCCTGCGAGAGCAGCGGGCGAGGGGGCATTTGTCCATTGTCCAGTGATGGCTTCGGGTCATTATTTTTCGCGTGTCTTTGTCCCGAAACCGGTTCCCAGGTTCGGGAGACATGCCGTAAGATATAGGCCATATGAAAAAATCATGCAATATTTTCACGCTTGCATTCTGAAGATTTCTGTGTAGATTTTTCCTAACGTGAAAAATTGATCGAATTTTTTCACCGCACATTTTCTCGTATGAGGCCTCCATGAAAATTCTCGTGACCGTGAAGCGTGTCGTTGACTACAACGTGAAGATCCGCGTGAAGGCGGATGGTTCGGGCGTCGAGCTTGCCAATGTGAAGATGTCGATGAACCCGTTCGACGAGATTTCGGTCGAGGAAGCACTGCGTCTGAAGGAAGCCGGCAAGGCGGACGAAGTCGTGGTGGTGTCGGTCGGTCCGGCCAAGGCGGAGGAAACGCTGCGCACGGCGCTGGCCATGGGCGCCGATCGGGCGATCCTGGTGGAGACCGATCAGGAGATCGTCGAGCCGCTGGCCGTCGCCAAGCTCGTCAAGGGCGTGGTCGAGGCGGAACAGCCGGGCCTGGTGATCGTCGGCAAGCAGGCGATCGATGATGACAGCAACCAGACCGGCCAGATGCTCTCGGCGCTGCTCGGCTGGGCGCAGGCGACGTTTGCTTCCAAGGTCGAGATCCTGGGTGCCGACAGCGCCAACATCACCCGTGAAGTCGATGGCGGCCTGCAGACGATTGCGGTCAAGCTGCCGGCGGTGATCACCTCGGACCTGCGTTTGAACGAGCCGCGCTATGCCTCGCTGCCGAATATCATGAAGGCGAAGAAGAAGCCGCTCGACAAGAAGATCCCGGCCGATTTCGGCGTCGACATTTCTCCGCGCCTCAAGGTGCTGAAGACCGAGGAGCCCTCGGGCCGCAAGGCGGGCGTCAAGGTCAAGAGCGTCGCCGAGCTGGTTTCCAGCCTCAAGACCGCCGGCGTCATCTGAGGAAATCCATGAGGCCCGCCTGCAAACGGCGTGGCCCTGCGCTTCCGGTGCTCACGTATTGAAATACGCTCCGCTCCGGTTCTCGCGCCCCACCGTATTCGGCAGGGCCTGATGGATTTCAGGAACCCATGAATTCTAAGGATAGACCGATATGACCATTCTTCTTGTTGCCGACCACGATAATTCCGCCCTGTCCGACCAGACCGCCAAGGTACTGACTGCCGCCGCCAAGATCGGCGGCGATGTGCATGTGCTCGTCGCCGGCAAGGGCGCCAAGGCTGCTGCCGACCAGGCGGCAAAGCTTTCCGGCGTCGCCAAAGTGCTGCTCGCCGATAGCGACGAATATGGCCACAACATCGCCGAAGCGCTCGCCGCCCTGATCGTCAGCCTTGCTCCGAGCTACGACACGATCGTCACGGCGGCCACCGCCACCGGCAAGAGCGTCTTCCCGCGGGTTGCCGCCCTGCTCGATGTGGCGCAGGTGTCGGAAATCATCGAAGTGGTCTCGGCTGACACGTTCAAGCGTCCGATCTATGCCGGCAATGCGATCCAGACGGTGCAGGCGACCGATGCGAAGAAGGTGATCACGGTGCGCACCGCGTCCTTCGCCTCTGCGGCGGAGGGCGGCTCGGCCTCTGTCGAAGCAATTGCCTCTGCAGCAAACCCCGGTCTTTCCAGCCATGTCGGCGATGCTCTCTCTTCCTCCGATCGTCCGGAACTGACCTCGGCCAAGATCATCGTTTCGGGTGGCCGGGCGCTGGGTTCGTCGGAAAAGTTCCGCGAGGTCATCCTGCCAGTGGCCGACAAGCTCGGTGCGGCCGTCGGTGCCAGCCGCGCTGCCGTCGATGCCGGCTATGCGCCGAACGATTGGCAGGTCGGGCAGACCGGCAAGGTGGTGGCACCCGACCTCTATGTCGCGGTCGGCATATCCGGGGCCATCCAGCATCTGGCGGGCATGAAGGACAGTAAGGTGATCGTGGCGATCAACAAGGACGAGGAAGCTCCGATCTTCCAGGTGGCCGACTTTGGCCTGGTTGCCGACCTGTTCGAGGCGCTGCCGGAACTCGAAAAGGCCCTTTGAGGCGGATGGGGAGGAGAGAACATGTCTGAACTTCCGTCACATGCCCGCGTGGTGATCATCGGCGGCGGCGCGGTCGGCGCGTCTAGCCTCTACCATCTGGCCAAGGCCGGCTGGACCGATTGCCTGCTTCTGGAAAAGAACGAATTGACCGCCGGCTCGACCTGGCACGCCGCCGGCAATGTGCCGACCTTCTCGTCGTCCTGGTCGATCATGAACATGCAGCGCTATTCGGCCGAGCTTTATCGCGGCCTGGGTGCAGCAGTCGATTATCCGATGAACTATCACGTCACCGGCTCGGTGCGGCTGGGCCATTCCAAGGAGCGGCTGCAGGAGTTCAAGCGCGTCGTCGGCATGGGCCGCTACCAGGGCATGGATCTCAACATCCTTTCCCCCGAGGAAATCCGCTCGAAATATCCCTTCGCCGAGACGCATGAACTGGCCGGCGCGCTCCATGACCCCTATGACGGCGATATCGACCCGGCGCAACTGACGCAGGCGCTGGCCAAGGGCGCGCGCGACATGGGCGCCAAGATCGTCCGTTTCTGCCCGGTCTCCGCCGCGCGGCGCGAAAATGACGAATGGGTGCTGACCACGCCGAAGGGCGAGGTGCGCTGCGAATATGTCGTCAACGCCGCCGGTTATTATGCCCGCGAAGTGGGAAAACTGTTCGGCCGCGATGTGCCGATGATGGTGATGAGCCATCAATATATGCTGTTCGACACGATTCCCGAACTGGAAGCCTGGTCGAAGGAAGCCGGCCACAAGCTGCCGCTGCTGCGCGACGTCGACAGCTCTTATTATCTCCGTCAGGAGAAATACGGCATGAATCTCGGGCCGTATGAGAAGAATTGTCGGGCGCATTGGGTGACCAAGGACGACCCGATGCCGGAGGATTTCTCCTTCCAGCTGTTCCCCGACGATCTCGAACGGCTGGAATGGTATCTCAACGATGCCATTGCCCGCGTGCCGATCCTCGGCACCGCTGGCCTGTCGAAGATGATCAATGGGCCGATCCCCTATGCGCCGGACGGCAATCCGCTGATCGGGCCGATGCCGGGCGTGCCGAATGCGTTCGAAGCCTGCGTCTTCACCTTCGGCATCTGCCAGGCCGGCGGCGCCGGCAAGGTTCTGGCGGAATGGGTCACCCAGGGCGAGACCGAATGGGACATGTGGTCCTGCGACCCGCGCCGCTATACCAGCTTCGCTTCGAAGCCGGACTATGCGATCGCCAAGGGCGTGGAAATCTACGGCCATGAATATGGCATGTCCTTCCCCAAGCACTATTGGCCGGCCGGGAGGGACCAGAAACATTCGGCCATCCACGACCGGATCGCGGCGCTCGGCGCACAGTTCAAGCCCTACAATGGCTGGGAACGTGCCATGTGGTATGCCAAGCCGGGCGACGATACGTCCGAAGAGGCGACGCAGACCTGGAACCGCAATGGCCCCTGGTCGCCGCGCATCGAGGAAGAGTGCCTGGCCGTCCGCGATGCCGCGGGCATTCTCGACCTCCCGGGCTTTTCGCGCTTCCGCATCAAGGGAGCAGGCGCCACCGAGTGGCTGAAAGGCCTGATCACCGGCCGCGTGCCCAAGCCGGGCCGCATCGGCCTTGCCTATTTCTCCGACGACAAGGGCCGGATCGTCACCGAAATGTCGATCATGATGCTGGATGAGGATTTCTTCTTCCTGATCACGGCGGCGACGGCGCAATGGCACGATTTCGAATGGCTGAAAAAGCACATGCCCAAGGATGCCGCCTTCACCATCGATGACGTCACTGAGAATTTCTCCTGCCAGATCCTCTCGGGTCCGAAGTCGCGCGCCATCCTGGCCGAAGTCACCGATGCCGATCTGACGAAACCCTGGCTGACGCATCAGTCCTGCCAGATTGCCGGCCGCTGGCTGCAGCTCGTGCGCGTCTCCTTTGCCGGCGATCTCGGCTGGGAACTGCATACCAAGACCGAGGACACCGGCGTCGTCTTCGATGCCGTCTGGGCGGCGGGACAGAAGCACGGCCTCAAACCCTTCGGCATGGAGGCGCTGGATTCGCTGCGCATCGAGAAGGGCTATCGCGCCTGGAAGGGGGATCTTTCGACCGATTACACCATCCTGCAGGGCGGGCTGGAGCGCTTCGTCGACTGGTCGAAGGCAAGCTTCAAAGGCAAGCCGGCGCTGGAGCGAGAGAAGCAGCAGGGTGTGACCAAGCGTTTCGTCACCCTGGTCATCGATGCCGGCGATTATGACGCGCCCTACATGTCGACGCTCTGGCATGGCGGCAAGGTGGTCGGCGAGACGACCTCGGGCAATTGGGGCTATCGCATCGGCAAGTCGGTGGCGCTCGGCATGCTGCGCGCCGACCTGGCGGTGCCAGGCACGGAAGTGGATGTCGAAATCTTCGGCGACAAGTACCGGGCGGTTGTCCAGGAGGACAAGCCGCTGTTCGATCCGGAAAATGAAAGGCTGCGCGCGTGACAAAAACAATTCCCACCAAGGCACGCGCGGTCATCATCGGTGGCGGCGTGTCGGGCTGTTCGGTCGCCTATCACCTGGCCAAGCTCGGCTGGACCGATGTCGTGCTGCTCGAACGCAAGCAGCTGACCTCGGGCACGACGTGGCATGCGGCCGGCCTGATCGGGCAGTTGCGCGCCAGCCAGAACATGACGCGGCTGGCGAAATATTCCGCCGACCTCTATGTCAAGCTCGAGGCCGAGACCGGCATCGGCACCGGCATGAAGCAGAACGGCTCGATGACCGTGGCGCTGACCGACGAGCGGACGGAAGAGATTTATCGCCAGGCCTCGCTCGCCCGCGCCTTCAATGTCGATGTCCGCGAGATTACGCCCCGGGAAGTCAAGGAGATGTATCCGCATCTCCATATCGACGACATCAAGGCGGCGGTGCATCTGCCGCTCGACGGCCAGTGCGATCCGGCCAATATCGCCATGGCGCTGGCCAAGGGCGCGCGGCAGAACGGCGCCACCATCATCGAGGGCGTCAAGGTCACGGCCGTGCTGCAGAAGAACGGCCGGGTGACCGGCGTCACCTGCGAGCAGAATGGCGAGAGTTTCACCATCGAGACGGAGAATGTCGTCAACGCCGCCGGCATGTGGGGCCGCAACCTCGCCGATATGTCCGGTGTCACCGTGCCGCTGCATGCCTGCGAACATTTCTACATCGTCACCGAGCCGATTGCCGGGCTGAAGCAATTGCCGGTGCTGCGCGTGCCTGACGAGCACACCTATTACAAGGAAGATGCCGGCAAGATGCTGGTCGGCGCCTTCGAGCTCAAGGCAAAGCCCTGGCCGCCGGCGGGTGAGGCGATCCGAGAGGATTTCTGCTTCGACCAGCTGCCGGATGATTTCGACCATTTCCAGCACATTCTCGAAATGGCTGTCAGTCGCATGCCGATGCTGGAAACGGCTGGCATCCACACTTTCTTCTGCGGTCCGGAAAGCTTTACGCCTGACGATCGCTATTATCTTGGCGAAGCGCCGGAGCTGAAAGGCTACTGGGTTGCGGCCGGCTATAATTCCATCGGCATCGTCTCCTCCGGCGGCGCCGGCATGGCGCTGGCGCAATGGATGAACGATGGCGAGGCGCCGTTCGACCTCTGGGAAGTCGATATCCGTCGCGCCCAGCCGTTCCAGAAGAACCGCACCTATCTGAAGAACCGCGTTACCGAAACGCTCGGCCTGCTCTATGCCGACCATTTTCCCTATCGGCAGATGGCGACGGCGCGCGGCGTGCGGCGTTCGCCGCTGCATGAACATCTGAAAGCCCGCGGTGCGGTGTTCGGTGAAGTCGCCGGCAACGAGCGCGCCAACTGGTTTGCCCGGGAAGGGCAGGAGCGCGAATACAGATATAGCTGGAAGCGGCAGAACTGGTTTGACAACCAGCGGGACGAGCATCTGGCCGTGCGCAATGGTGTCGGCTTCTTCGACATGTCGAGTTTCGGCAAGATCCGCGTCGAGGGCCGCGATGCGCTGGCCTTCCTACAGCGGCTCTGCGCCAACAACATGGATGTGGCGCCGGGCAAGATCGTCTATACCCAGATGCTCAACCGGCATGGCGGCATCGAGAGCGATCTCACGGTAACACGGCTTTCGGAAACGGCCTTCTTCCTCGTCGTGCCGGGGGCGACGCTGACGCGCGACCTCGCCTGGTTGAGGAAGAATCTCGGCGCCGACGAATTCGTCGTCATCACTGATGTCACGGCCGGCGAATCCGTGCTCTGCATCATGGGGCCGAAAGCGCGCGACCTGATGCAGAAGGTCAGCCCCAATGATTTCTCCAATGCGCATCACCCGTTTGGCACGGCGCGCGAAATCGAAGTCGGCATGGGCCTCGCGCGCGCCCATCGCGTCACCTATGTCGGCGAACTCGGCTGGGAACTCTATGTGTCGTCCGATCAGGGGTGCCACGTGTTCGAGGCGCTGGAAGAGGCGGGGCAGGATGTCGGGCTGAAACTCTGCGGCCTGCATACGCTCGATAGCTGCCGCATCGAAAAGGCGTTCCGGCATTTCGGCCATGACATCACCGACGAGGATCATGTGCTCGAAGCCGGTCTCGGCTTTGCCGTACGGCTCAACAAACCGGATTTCATCGGCCGCGAGGCGGTGCTGAGGAAGCAGGAGGCCGGGCTGAAGCGGCGCATGGTGCAGTTCCTGCTCGACCACAAGGAGCCGCTGCTGTTCCACAACGAAGCCATCGTCCGCGACGGCAAGATCGTCTCCATCATTACCTCGGGGAATTACGGCCATCATCTCGGCGGCGCCGTCGGGCTCGGCTACGTGCCCTGCGAGGGCGAGAGCGAGGCGGATGTGCTGGGCTCGAAGTATGAGATCGAGATTGCCGGGCAGCGGGTGCCGGCCAAGGCGTCGCTGGCGCCGATGTATGATCCGAAGGCGGAGCGGGTGAGGGCGTAGGCAAAAGTGCCGTTCGCCACTCAGTGCAGATGGCGGGCGGCATCCATACGCTGGTGCAGAATACGCATGATGTCGATCCCGTTGTCGGTCTTGCGGTAATAGATCATATGCGAGCCGACAGCATATTTCAGATAAGAATCTCGTATATCAACTGTTCGGCCGATTTTTTCGCCGGATAGGAGGCCTTCAAACGCGTCGACAATTTCAGCGTGATAGCTGTCAGCCTGCTCGGGTGACCATTTATCGAACGTGTAGACCCAGATATCGGCAAGGTCCTGCTCGGCAAGCGGCGAAAGCCTATACTGGCGTCTAGCGACCATGGGTTTCGTGCATCCGCTTGAGGAAAGCGGCATTGTCGAATGGTCTGGGCTCGCCGGAGTTTTCGGCAGCGATCAAGGCATCTTGCAAGGCTTTCACGCGGGCTTCATGCTCTTCGAGCATTCTGAGCCCGGCCCGCATCACGTCGGACGCTGATCCATAACGTCCGCTCTGAACCTGGGAGGTGATGAAATTCTCGAAGTGGTCGCCTAGCGACACTGAGGTTGCTTTGGTCATGGTGCGGCTCCTTTCGTTACCACTATATAGTATTTATTGGTATCGATGTAGATCTGTTGTATCAAGCGTTATCTGACCAACAACCACCGCCATGCTGACAGAAAGTGGCGGCATCCATGTTAAGCATGCGTGCAACACAATGGGAGGATTTGCCGTGACCAGTCTCGCCGAACGCCACCAGACATTCCATGACCTGCACCAGAAGGGCTGTTTCGTCATCCCCAATCCGTGGGACATGGGCTCGGCGCGGATGATGGCTGCCACTGGTGCTGTGGCGCTGGCGACCAGTTCGGCGGCCTTCGCCTTCACGCTCGGCCGCCCGGATATGGGCCGGGTCAGCCGCGAGGAAGCGCTGAAACATGCCGAGGATATCGTGCGCGCCACGCCGCTGCCGGTGTCCGGCGATTTCGAGAATGGTTTTGCCGATGCGCCGGATGATGTCGCCGAAACCATCCGGTTGGCGGCCGAGGCCGGGCTTTCCGGCTGCTCTATCGAAGATACCCAGATGATCGAAGGCAATCCCGCCTATGCCTTCGATCTGGCCGTCGAGCGGATCAGGGCGGCAGTGGACGCTGCCCGATCCCTCGGCAGGCCTTTCATTCTCTGCGCCCGCGCCGACGGCGTGATGAACGGGGTCTATGATCTCGATGAAGGCATTCGCCGCATCCAGGCGTTCGAAAAGGCCGGCGCCGACCTGCTCTATATTCCGGTGCCGCCGGGGGTGGAGGAATTGAAGCGGGTCGTCGCGTCGGTCGGCAAGCCCGTCAACGCACTGGCTGCGGGGCCGCTGATTCAACTGTCGGTGCCGGAGTTTGCGGCCATCGGCGCCCGTCGCATCTCGCTCGGCTCGATGATCGCCCGTGTTACCCACGCGGCGATTGCCGAGCAGATGGCCGCGATCATCGATGACGGCAACTTCAAAAAGCTTTCCGTTGCAGCTTCGGGTAGCAAAATCAATGCCATGCTGGCCGCCGGTGCTGATCGCGAAGGCTGACGCACACGCTCGATCGCCTGAAATTCTTCGACTGGAGAATTATCGCGGAAAGCGAAATTTTCTTTTGTCAAGTCGGCCATAATTGATGTAGCGCAAAGACGGCTTTCCCATTTCGAACCATAAGTTGAGCATCGGCTAACATATGGCCGTCGATGCTTTCCGGGTGGGCCGCAATGCTGGATATTTCAGGACGTGAACATTTGCAGGAAGACGCCGAGCAGGACCGCCTGGCGGAATTGAAGGATTTTGGCATTGCCGGAACGGCGCCCGAGCCGCGCTTCGATGCGATAACCCGGGCGGCGCGCGGGCTGTTCAAAACACCCATGGCCTTTCTCACCCTGATCGAGGAAGACCGGCAATGGTTCAAGAGCACGGTCGGGCTCGATATCACGGAGACGCCGCGCTCGGTTTCCTTCTGCACCCATACGATCATGAGCGACGAGGTCATGGTCGTGCCGGATTCCTGGCTCGATCTGCGCTTTGCCGAAAATCCCCTGGTCACGGGTGAGCCGCGTATCCGCTTCTATGCCGGTGCGCCGCTGGTCACCGAGCAAGGTGCACGGATCGGCGCGCTGTGCGTCGTCGACACCGTGCCGCGGCAGTTCGGCGAAGAGCAGCAGGCGGCGTTGAAGGATCTGGCGGCGCTTGCCATGAACCAGATCGCGCTCCGCCGCAGCGAAACATCCTCGATTGCGCTGGCTGGGCTTGCCCAGGCGCTGGGCCAGGCATTGATCGCGGTCGGCCCATCCGGCGCGATCGAATTCGCCAACCGGCCGGCGGTCGATTTCTTCGGCTGGAGTCTCGAGGAAATCAGGGGCCTTCGGATGGACGATCTGGTTTCCGACGGGCGCCTTGGCATGAACGCCACGGCCCTGATCTCGGTCTTCGAAGGCGCGAAGGAGGGGCTGGTCAGCCGGCCGCTCAGGCGCGACGCGAAGAAGAGCGATGGCTCCGTCGTGCCGGTAGAGATTTCCGTGTCGCGTTGGGAGAGCGCCAATGGCGCGGGCATTGCGATCGTCCTGCGCGATCTGGCGGAGAAGGCGGCGGCGGCGCTTGGCCAGCTCGGCGTCAAGCGCAGCGAAGCTATCGACGGCAGCGACATCGCCCTTGGCCGGCTGGTTGGCGGCATGCTGGAGAGTGGCGAGCGCCCGGCGCTGTTCGTGCTTTCGATCGACGATTTCGATTCTCTGAGCGAGACGCTTGGCCGACCTATCGGGCATGCGCTGCTGCAATCCGTCTCGCTCAGGCTGCGGCGCCGCTTTCCCAATGCGGCGGTCATCGCCCGCGCCAGGGCAGGGCATTTCGCCGTGGTCGTCACCGGCGTGGACAATGAAAAGGACGGCAGGCAGGTCGGTGAGGCCCTGCTCCAGAGCTTCGAGGGCGGTTTCGACCTTGGCGGCGGAATCATCGAGGCCGTGGCGAGCGTCGGCTTTGCGCTGGCGCCCCGGCATGGCGCGACGGCGGCAGAATTGTCGGCCAATGCGACTTTGGCCCTCAACGAGGCCCGTCATGCCCAGGGCGGCAGGGTAAGGGTCTATGACGAGCATTTCAGGATCCGTTCCAGCGAGCGCGACCAGGTGCGCCGCGAATTGCTGCAGGCGCTGAAGAATGATGAATTCCGCCTGTTCTACCAGCCGCAGGTCGGCCTGGCGGATGGGTGCATCCACGGGGTAGAGGCGCTGCTGCGCTGGCAACATCCGACCCGCGGCCTGTTGCAGCCGGGCGACTTCCTGCTCGATGTCGAAGACGGCGGCATGTCGTTGCCGGTCGGCTGGTGGACGCTCGAAGCCGCCTGTGCGCAGCTCGCTGCCTGGCAGGCCGAAGGCCTGCCGCCGATCAGCATGGGCGTCAATCTCTTCGCCTCGCAGTTCCGTTCCGAAAAGCTGGTCAAGATCGTCACGGACCTGATCGAGACCTATGGCATCGAGCCGGGCCAGCTGGAGCTGGAAGTGACCGAGACGATCGCGATGCTCAACGACGAGGTCGGGCTGCAGTCGTTCCGGCAATTGCGGGAGATGGGCGTCAGGATCGCATTCGACGATTTCGGCACCGGCTATGCGTCGCTGAGCTCGCTGCAGCAGTTTCCGCTGACCACGCTGAAGCTCGATCGCGGCTTCGTCAGCAACATCACCACGGTTCCGGGCGATGCCGTCATTACCCGCACGATGCTGACGCTCGCCAATGATCTCGGCCTGACGGCGATCGCCGAGGGCATCGAGACCCGCGAGCAGGAGGCGCTGTTGAGGATGCTCGGCTGCCGCCTCGGCCAGGGCTACCTCTACAGCAAGCCGGTGGCGTCAGGCGAAATAGCGACACTGCTCGCCAACGAGCGCAGGCCATCGGAGAGGCGTGAAATTCCGGCAAGACGTTCCCTGTCCTGAAGGAATTCCTAGATCGCTTTACGACTGCAGGATTCGCGTCCCGCGCCTTAGCGCATTGTTTGCGCACGTTTTCATTGCGAAACCGGCGACCGCTTTCGGTAACCCTGTGCTAACTATTTCAGCCTGAAACCGATTTCTTGATTCCAATCAATGTATTCGGCGATCGGAATGGATAATGTCCAGGGCAACTGAAACGACTGCGGCACTTAAAATGACAGTTCAGCCAGCACCAATGCGTTTTCGGATGCCGTCGGAGAAGCCGGAGTTCTGGATGTCCAGCGCCTATGCGACGCACCCCATCGGCGAGGAACAGATCGACCTCGCCTATGTCCTGATCGAGGCGTCGCGCGGCGATGTCAAAAGAGACGATTGGCGCGCCTACTGCCATCGCATCGTCAAATGGCGCGGTGCCACCGGCCTGCACGACGACGTTTTCGTTTCCACCGACAGGCAGGGCCACATCAGGGGGCTGTTCGTCACCGAAGTGGTGCAGAGCCTGCTCTTCGGGCGCGTGCTCGAAATACCGCTGTTCGTGACGGCGAGCGCCGGCGACGAGGACGGCATTATCGAGGATCTGCTGGAGGCCGCGACCGCCAAGGCTGAGGCTGCCGGCTGCGGCGACATCCGCATCTGGACGCCGGGCGGTCAAAGCTGGTCGCGGATTGCCGAGCGCTGGTCATCGTCGATGCGCTATTCCGGGGTGCAGATCAGTCTTGCCTGATCAGGATGGGTCTTAACGATCAAGCCGGCCGGTGAAGACATAGCCGACACCGCGCACCGATTTGATGAATTGCGGGTTGCCGGCATCGGCCTCGATCTTCTTCCGCAGACGGGCGATCTGGGCGTCGATCGTGCGGTCGAAAGCCTCGAGATTGCGGCCGCGGGTGAGATCCATCAGCATGTCGCGGCTGAGCACCCGCCCTGCATGCCTGAGCAGGGTGGCGAGCATGTCGAATTCGCCGGTCGTCAGATCGGTGACGGAATGGTCCGGCGCGGTGAGCTCGCGCCGCCCGAGATCGAGTGTCCAGCCTTCGAAGGAGAACCTTTCGCCGGCATTTTGGTTGGCGGGCGCGGCGGCTACGCTACGGCGGCGCAGGATCGTCCGGACGCGGGCAAGCACTTCGCGCAGGTGGAAGGGCTTTGCCATATAGTCATCGGCGCCGAGTTCGAGGCCGACAATGCGGTCGAGCACGTCGTCCTTGCCGGTGAGCATCATGATCGGCATGTCCGATTTGGCGCGAATCTCGCGGGCGAGCTCCAGGCCGCTTTCGCGTGGCAGCACCAGGTCGAGCAGGACGATGTCGAATGTGGTGGCGGCAATCTGGGCTCGCATCGCGGCGCCGTCGCCGACCGTGGTGACGCGATAACCCTCGTCCTCGAAATAGCGGGCGAGCATCTGCCTTATGCGTGCATCGTCGTCGACAACCAGAATGTGTTCGATGTCGTCCGTGACAGCCATTCCATTCCTCCCGCGAACCACCCGCGGCGCTGTTACAAACTGTTACATGATTCCACGCTTGATTACATAGCTATCATTTCACCGTTACGACGATGAGGTGAACTACCAGTATCAAAACTGGAGCGAATACGATGCTTTCCGCTGCTAACCTGTCCCGCCAATCGGTTGTCACGTCCAACGTCGCTGCAGGCGATGGAAAGGTCTCCCTCGCCTCCGTGTTCAGCGATAGGCCGGTGGAAGCCTTCGCGGCAGGCAATCCGCTGTTCTGGGAAGGCGACAAAGCCAAGCACGTTTTCGAAGTGGTCGAAGGTGTGCTGAGGATCTTCAAGATCCTCGGCGACGGCCGCCGCGCCATTACCGGCTTCCTCTATCCCGGCGATCTGGTCGGCGTGTCGATGCGCGATGTCTATCTCTACAATGCCGAGGCGGTGACCGCCGTCAAGGTGCGGCGCTTCTCCAGCCAGGCCTTCCAGGAAGCGATCAACCAGTCGCCGGAACTGCGGCCGCAGCTGTTCGCCAAGCTCTGTGACGAGATGGCCAGCGCCCAGGACCAGATGGTCCTGCTGTCGCGCAAGAATGCCGAGGAGCGCATCTGCAGTTTCCTGGTCATGCTGTCCAGGCGCATGTCGAACGACAATAACCTGTCGATGAATATCGAAATTCCGATGTCGCGTCTTGATATGGCGGACTATCTTGGTCTAACCATCGAGACTGTATCGAGAACGGTTACGAGCCTGATCGGCCGGGGAATCATCGGACAGTCGGGCCGTCATGACATGACCATCAAGAAGGTCGACACGCTGCTGCGTCTCGCAGGGGATGCCGACGCTGACGAAGTGGAGTCATCGCCCCGGAAGCATACGCGCCCAGCCGTATGGCCGACCTGAGGAGGTGACGGAAAGGCGAGAATGACTCTTGGCTGGACGCCGGCGCTGACGACTGAAGCAGGCCTTGACGAAATCGTCCGCGTGCTCGACCAGGCAACGATCATCGTTCACGGTTTTGACGCCCCCATCACCCGATGGTCCAGTGGAGCCGAGCTGACCTACGGCTGGAGCCGCGAGGAGGCCACGGGCAAGATCGTCAGCGAGCTCCTGGAAACCGAATACCCCGAACATGCCGATTCGATCCGTCATGCCTTGAAGACCACCGGCCGCTGGCGCGGCGAACTCATTCATCACCACAAGAGGGGACATGCCGTTCCCGTTTCCAGCCAGATGTCGTGCCTGTCGCTCGGCCGGCCGGAAAACCTGGTGATCATCCAGCTCAACAGCGACATTTCCGAACTCAAGGACGCGCAGATCGATCTCGCCTCCCGCGAGGCGCATCTTCGCTCGATTCTCGAAACCCTGCCGGAATCGATGATCGTCATCGACGAAGCCGGCTTGATCACCTCCTTCAGCACCGCCTCCGAAACGCTGTTCGGCTATTCCGCCGACGAGGTTCGCGGCCGCAATGTCCGTATGCTGATGCCTTCGCCCAACCGCGAGGCGCATGACGGCTATATCAATCATTATCTGCAGACCGGCGAGCGGCGGATCATCGGTTACGGGCGCGTCGTCACGGGCCTGAGGAAAGACGGCACGACTTTTCCGATGGAGCTGGCGATCGGCGAGGCGATCGCCGAGGGCCGGCGCATTTTTACCGGCTTCATCCGCGACCTGACCAGCCGCCACCGGATCGAGGAGGAGCTGCGACAGGCGCAGAAGATGGAAGCGGTGGGCCAGCTCACCGGCGGCGTGGCGCACGATTTCAATAATCTGCTCACCGTGATCAGCGRCAATCTCGAAATGCTGGAGGCGCGGATCACCGATCCGAAGCAGGCGATCCTGCTCAAGGAAGCGCGCGACGCCACCGACGACGGCGCCAAGCTGACCGGCCAGCTGCTCGCCTTCGGCCGTCGCCAGCCGCTGGCGCCGAAGCCGATCGATGTCGGGCAGTTGATGGAGGGCTTCTCCGATCTGCTGCGCCGCTCGATCGGTGAAGCCATCGAGCTCAAGACATTGGTGGCGTCCGGCCGCAACATGGCGTTGGTCGACGGTTCGCAATTGCAGAATGCGGTGCTCAATCTGGCGCTGAATGCCCGCGATGCGATGCCGCGCGGCGGCATGTTGACGATCGAGACATCGCGGGTTCATCTCGATGCCGACTATGCCCAGATGTATTCCGACGTGCGCATCGGCGACTATATCGTCATCGCCGTCACCGATACCGGCATCGGCATGACCGACGAAGTGAAGCTGAGGGCCTTCGAGCCGTTCTTCACCACCAAGGAAGTGGGTGCGGGCTCCGGGCTGGGCTTGAGCATGGTCTACGGTTTCGTCAAGCAGTCCGGCGGCCACATACAGATCTATAGCGAGCCGGGACACGGCACCAGCATCCGTGTCTTCCTGCCCGTCATCCAGGATCAGCAAGAGCCAGCCAACGCAAATGGCGGCGGCTCGCCGCGGGAAACGCAGATGCGTCGCGGCTATGAGAGGATCCTCGTCGTCGAGGACGATCCCCGGGTGCGCCGCGTCACCGTCGCGCGGCTCAACGACATCGGCTACGACGTCATCGAGGCGGAGAATGGACCCGACGCGCTGGAATTGCTCCAGCAACACGCCGAGATCCGGCTGCTGTTCACCGACATCGTCATGCCCGGCGGCATGCATGGCAACGAGCTTGCCGACTTAGCCCGGACGATCAAGCCTGAGATCAAGGTGCTGTTCACCTCGGGCTATGCCGAACCGAGCGTCGCCGGCAAGGAAGTCGCGGGTTCCGGCAACTGGCTGAAGAAGCCGTATACGGCCGCCGAGCTGGCGGGGCGGCTCAGGGAGCTTTTGGATTAAGCCTTGAGTATCCGGTCGACAAGAAAGTCGGTCGCGAGACTTCTGTCAAAGCTGACGCCAACAAGTTCTGTTTCCTGGAGAAAAAATAACACTGCGCCGAATTCCAGGATTTCATCGTGCTTTTGCGCGTTGTTGAACTGAATTTCGACGGTCGTTTCATCGACATAGACGCTGAACGGCGCGTGGATATCCATAGCCGGCATGTACCAGCTTGATTTGGTGCAGGACGTAATATCTATGTCGAGGACAGGAAGCCCCATGACAGGCTCTTTGTTCAAGCTAAGCTTCTTGTGACTGTGAAATTCGTAGTCGATCAAAACGAACTTTCTTAAGTAAGTAAGTTCTTGGATCAGCTGTATCTCGATAAGATTTCTGTTTCCGTCTCCTATATACAGAAAGATTACGGGTTCGCCTCTGCTCAGGAGCGAGAAGCTAATCGGGATATAGCTGTCAATTCGCAACCGATAGCTGGTGTCGTGTGGGTTATAGGTTTGGAGAGATCGAATCATCACTGCATGTCTACAATTGCGTTTTAGCTGAATTGCCGCGCGCGGCGCCGATGCCGCGATCGGGCCAAAGAAGGGATGCCGCGACTGTTGGGCTGGCCTCGCTCCAGTTTGAACTTAGTGCAGCACTCGAGCTCTGTTGTTTGGCGCTAGAACGTCCCCGGATAAGTGCCGCCGTCGAGCAGGATGTTCTGCCGGGTGATGTAGCCGGCATTGGCGCCGCAGAGGAAAGCGCAGGTCATGCCGAATTCTTCGGGATTACCGAAGCGGCCGGAGGCTTCCTCGACGCGGCGTTCGTTCATGATGTCGTCGACCGTCTTGCCTGCCGGCAGGTGGCGGCTGGCGCCGCCGCGCAGCCGGTCGGTGTCGAACGAACCGGGCAGGATGTTGTTGATCGTGACATTGTAGCGCGAAACCTCGCGTGCCACGCCGGCGCAGTAGCCGGTCAGCCCGCTGCGGGCGCCGTTCGACATGCCGAGCGAGGCGATCGGCGCCTTCACCGAGCCGGAGGTGATGTTGACGATGCGGCCGAAGCGGCGGGTGATCATGCCGTCGATCGTCGCCTTGATCAGCTCGATCGGTGCCAGCATGTTGGCTTCGAGTGCTGCGAGCCATTGTTCATGGGTGAAATCGCGGAAATTGCCGGCCGGCGGGCCGCCGGCATTGTTGATCAGGATGTCGGGGTTGGGGCAGGCGGCGAGCAGTTTTGTGCGGCCCTCTATGGTCGCCACGTCGGCGGCCACCGCGATGACTTCGACGCTTGCGGCGGCACGGATTTCTTCGGCTGTCTTCGTCAGCCGTTCCTCGTTGACGCCGTTGACGACGATGTTGACGCCTTCACGCGCGAGCGCCATGGCGCAGCCTCGGCCGAGGCCGCGGCTCGATGCGCAGACGATGGCCCAGCGGTCCTTGATTCCCAGATCCATAGTGGAGTCTCCCGATATGTTTTGGGGTATGTCTACGCTGGGCTGGGTGGGGTCGGCAAGGTGGGAGGATGGAGCGGGGCGGCCATTTGTGCTTCTTGGGTGTGGCGCACCCCCCTCTGCCCTGCCGGGCATCTCCCCCTCAAGGGGGGAGATTGGATGGGGCGCTGCCTCGGCCTCCTCTACCGTGACATCCTCAGTGATGTTGAGGTCAGGCAGCGGTGGCGCCGCAGGTCAATCTCCCCCCTTGAGGGGGAGATGTCCGCCCTTCGATAAACTCAGGAGGACAGAGGGGGGGTGCCGCACGCGATGAGACCTTGCGGCTATCAAGCCGAAGCCATCGCAATCACCTTCGCCGGCTCCCGCGCCGGCTGCTTCCCATAAGCCTTCAAAAAAGTCCGCACCGCATTACGCGCGGCACTTTCGATCTCAACGTCGCTGGGCGTTTCCCCGAGCAGCATCTGCATGTGCAGATCGGCATTGCCGAGCGCCATGAATTGCCGTGCGGCGACATCGAAATCGTCGATGTCCAGCGCGCCGGCGAGGCTCAGCCGGGCGAGCAGGGCGGCGAGTGCGGTGGTGATCTTCAGCGGTCCCTGCTGGCGCCAGGATTCGAACAGGTGCGGATGCCGTTCGCCTTCGCTCTGCACCAGTTTGCGCAGGAAACGGCCGTCATGGTTGCAGACGCAGTTGCGATTGATCCTGACCAGGAAGGCGGTCAGATCGGCTTCGAGATTGTCGGCCTTGTCGGGGAAGGTCGAGAGGATCGAGAACAGCATGCCGTTGGTGCGGGTCATCACATCCTCGACCACCGCCATGAAAAGGGTTTCCTTTTCCCGGTAATGATTGTATATGGTCTGGCGTGAGACGCAGGCTTCAGCCGCGATCTCGTCAATGCTCGCCCCACCAAAACCTTCCCTGCAAAACACGTCGGCTGCTGCCTCCAGGATCGACATGCGCTTGGCGCATTGACCCTTCATCACAGCTGCGGCCGGCTTCTTCGCAATCGCAATATTTTTCTTCATGCGGGTAAGATAATGCGCCTTGACGAATTAGACAATAGTGTCTAATTTTACACTCGTGTCCAAATTAATGGACATTGCATCTTGCCGAGACAGCGTGTTCCCGACGCCGCCTCGCCACCGTCCACCCGAACCCGATCAATCCAGCGGCCGCGCAATCCGGCGCTTTGCCGCGTCTTGAAAGTTTACGACAATGACGGCTCCCTTTTATCGAATTGCGGTCGTTCTGGGCCTGCTCTCCGCCATCGGGCCTTTCGCGATCGACATGTATCTTCCTGCACTGCCCTCGATCGGCGAGGACCTCCACGCCGACACAGCGGTGACGCAGTTCACGCTGCTTGCCTTCTTCATCTCGTTTTCGCTGTCGCAGCTCTTCTATGGGCCGCTGTCCGACATGTTCGGGCGCAAGCTGCCGCTCTATATCGGCATTGCCATCTTTGCCGTGGCCTCGATCGGCTGCGCGCTGTCGACCGATATCCATACGCTGATCGCCTTCCGGTTCCTGCAGGGCATTGGCGGCGCGGCCGGCATGGTCATTCCGCGCGCCGTGGTGCGCGACATGCATACCGGCGTCGAAGCCGCACGGCTGATGTCGCTCTTGATGCTGGTGTTCTCGATCTCGCCGATTCTGGCGCCGCTCACCGGCAGCGGCGTGATCAGCGTCTTCGGCTGGCGCGGCGTGTTCTGGGCGGTGACCATTGCCGCGGCCATAGGTCTCGTGCTGTTGTTCACCCAGCTGCGCGAAACGCGGGGCAGGGAACATAGGGCGGAAAGCAGCGTCGGCTCGGCGGTCAAGGCCTATGCAACACTGCTCGGCGACAAGCATTTTCTGACCATGACCTTCATCGGCGGGCTGGCGATCTCCAGCTTCCTGATCTACCTCGCCAATTCGCCCTTCGTGCTGACCCGCCAATATGGCCTCAGCCCGACCGAATTCAGCCTGGCCTTCTCCATCAATGCCGTGTCCTTCTTCGGCGTGTCGCAATTGACAGGCACTCTCGGCAGCCGCTTCGGCCTGGTGCGGGTGATGCGGGCGGCGGTGGCGGGCTTCGCCTTCACGCTGGTGGCGCTCGCGGTCCTGACGCAAGCCGGCGTCACCCAATTCCCGGTGCTGGCGGCCTTCCTGTTCGTCGGCTATGGCTTCCTCGGCCTGGTCATTCCGACCAGTGGCGTGCTGGCCATGGAGGAACACGGCCCGATCGCCGGCAGCGCCTCGGCGCTGCTGGGGACGCTGCAATTCGTCGCCGCGGCGATCATCATCGCCATTGCCAGCGTGTTTGCCGACGGCACCGCGCTGCCGATGACGGCCGGCATCGGACTGGTGGCGGCGCTGACCTTCATCCTGACGCAACTGACCGTCGGTCGCCGCCGCACCGTGACCGCTGCTGCGGAGTAATCTCCGAGCATAGAAAGGCCGCCCGTTGCGATTGCAGCGGGCGGCCTTTGTATTGATGGATTCTTCAGGCCTCAGCCCTTCTTCACCGGCGAATTCATCGCCCAGGCGACACCGAACGGGTCCTTGAGCTGGCCCCAGCGGTCGCCCCAGAACATCACCTGCAACGGCACCACGACCTCGCAGCCGGCATTCACCGCCCGCTCCCAGGCGGCATCGATGCCATCCTCATAGATCAGCTGCATCGTATAGCCCTGGGCCGGCAGAGCCGGATGACCATGTTCGGGGTAACCATCGCCGAGCATCATCGAGCTGCCGTTGACATAGAGATGGATATGCATGGTCCGGCCCTGTTCGTCCGGCGGATAGGCGAAGACCTGTTCGGCGCCGAAGGCAGATTTGTAGAATTCGGCCGCCTTGAAGGCGCCGTCGACGGAGAGATAGGCTATGAGCCCGCCCAGGACCTTCGGCATCGGCGGCATTTCGGTCTGCATCGTTTGGTCGTTCATCGAAATCTCCTCACTTTTATAGGCCCTGTCGGTCGGGCTGATCCAAGGACGCGGGATTGGCGCATCAGCCGACAGAGGGCTGAAAATATTTTCTGGCTTTTTCGGTAGCCCATCTGCGGCAGGAAAGGGGGCGGACCGCTTTTTCATTCGCGCCTTGGCAGGGCAGCTAGCGCGGGGATGACCGTGGGGTTTCGGGTTAAAGCGATCCGCGGATTGGAATGTCGGCCTAATGTGTTTCAAACAGATGTCATATTTGCGAAGGGCGATGAAGCAAATGGGGATATCGATTGTCGAGGCCGACGCGAAGACCCTCTCTGGCCTGCCGGCCATCTCCCCCACAAGGGGGGAGAAGACTCGCGGCACGCTCCTTGCCTCGATGAGGCACTACGGAGCCGCAGGTTAAGCCCCTCCCCCTCACATGAGGATTTTGCTGTCAAGGTATGAGTTAGGGATTTCCTGTTTGTTCGACGGGTTGGCCTTCCTGTTCGTCCCGACCTTACGGTTTTGTATGGCATCGCGCGCAGAGCGGGGCAAGGGTCGGCCATCGGCCGGCCGCGT